>NZ_JACVUL010000030.1:0-57144 GCF_016516575.1 Kosakonia sp. S57
TCATTCACGCTTCGGTTCGCCGATTTCAGCGGGGGTCAACACCGCCGCTGTGAGACCGGAGGTAAAGGCAATATCGGTGTTGCTGTAGGCTCGCTTTTGTAGGCCGGATAAGGCATCGCCGCCATCCGGCAATCGGTGCCGCGGAATATGCCGGATGGCGCTTACGCTTATCCGGCCTACAAACCACCGGTATTTATTCCGTCGGCCACAGCCCCATCGCCATGCGGGCGATACCGAGCAGCGTTTCGCGGCTGGCGCCGTCGCGGGCCTGGATCGACATCCCCTGCTGGATGCTGGTGTAAAGCCGGGTCAGGGCATCAATATCGGTATCGGCGGGCAGTTCGCCCTGCGCTTGTGCCTGCGCCAGACGCGCTTTCAGTAACGCCATCCCGCCGTTGCGCATAGCCTGCACGCGTTGACCAAGCCGATCGTTACCTTCGCTGGCAACAGCGGAGAGCGTCACCATACAGCCGTGCGGCAGATCGCAGCGCGTCAGCATTTCGGCTGAGCGTTCAAGCCAGCTTGCGACAGCGCGTTTTGGCGAGGGCTCCTGCTCCATATCGCCCCAAATCAGCGGCGCAACACACTGCTCGTAGTGCTGCAACACCTCATCGTAGAGGTTCTCTTTACTGCCGAACGCCGCATAAAGGCTTGGCGACTTAATGCCCATCGCCTCATAGAGATCGCTCATCGAGGTGGCGGTATACCCCTTGCGCCAGAAGAGCAACATCGCCTTGTTCAGCGCTTCTGTTCGATCAAACTCGCGCGGTCTTCCCCGGCTCATCATCAGCTCCTCACATTTTGTGCTGATCGGTATATTAATAATATTGACGAATAGATGGAAGCCTGATTATTTTAATTATGTATCAATCGACACATAATCCAGGAGTCATCATGTCATATTCACTGTCAGGTAAACGCGCGCTGGTCACCGGCGCAAGCCGGGGTATCGGTAAAGCCATCGCTTTAACGCTGGCGCGCGCCGGGGCGGATGTCGCCATCACCTATGAAAAATCGGCAGAGAAAGCCGAAGCGGTTGCTGAAGCGATCCGCGCGCTTGGGCGCAACGGCGTCGCTATTCAGGCGGACAGCGCCAATCCGCAGGCGGCGCAGGACTCCGTTGCACAAGCGGTGTCGCAGTTGGGCGGGCTGGATATCCTGGTCAATAACGCCGGGATTGCGCGCGGCGGTTCGCTGGAGTCGATGTCGCAGGAAGATATCGACGCGCTGATTAACGTCAATATTCGCGGCGTGATCTATACCACCCAGGCGGCGCTGGCACACCTGCCGGATGGCGCGCGCATCATTAACATCGGCAGTAACCTCTCCGACCAGGTGCCGTTTAAAGGCGTCACGATTTATTCCATGACCAAATCGGCGCTTAACTCCCTGACGCGCGGGCTGGCGCGGGATCTGGGCGCGCGCGGCATCACGGTCAATATGGTGAAACCCGGCTCGACGGACAGCGATATGAACCCGGCGGATGGCGCGCAGGCAGACGAGCAGCGCAGTTTCACGGCGTTAGGCCACTACGGCGAGCCGCAGGATATTGCCGAAGCGGTGGCATTTCTTGCCAGCCCGGCGGCGAAGCATATTACCGGCGCGGATATTGTGGTGGATGGCGGCACTAATGCCTGACGGCAGGCAAAAAAAAGCGGCACATTGTGCCGCCTTTTGTCGTTAACAGCAGCGTGCGCCGCCTTTGCCGCCGTAGCGCGCATCCTGGCGCTCGCGGAAGAACTCCTCGTAGGTCATCGGCGTCTGGTCCGGGTGAGTGACGCGTATATGCTCAACGTAGTTGTCATAATCCGGCACGCCAATCATCATCTTTGCCGCCTGGCCTAAGTATTTGCCCGCTTTTGAGAGCGTATCGAACATATCTGCTCCTTCGCTTAGTGCGCGTTTTTGGCGCGCGCCACAACCTGATCAACGTTGTCCGGCATCGCTTCGTAAGGTGTCTCTTGCACCGTCGGGTGATCCGCTTTCAGCGCCGCCAGCGCGGTCTTCAGCGAGTAGAAGGCGAGTACCACCACCACAACCATAAAGAAGAGCGTTAACCCGGCATCGAGACGGTTGTTAAACACCAGCTGCGCCAGCTGAGACTGGGTATACTGCGCCGGAATATTGCCGCTGTCGATCATCGCCTGGAACTTATTGGCAATCGCCAGGAAGCCCACTTTGTTATCCGGACTGAAGGTCTTCTGCCAGCCAGCGGTCAGCGTACAGACCAGCAGCCAGGCCGTTGGCACTAACGCCACCCACGCATAGCGCTGGCGCTTCATCTTAAACAGCACCACCGCGCAGAGCATCAGCGCCATGCCGGCCAGCATCTGATTGGCGATACCAAACAGCGGCCACAGCGTATTGATACCGCCCAGCGGATCGACCACCCCCTGATGCAGGAAGTAGCCCCACGCCAGCACGCAAAGCGCGGTGGCAAGCAGGTTAGCGGGGAGCGACTCGGTGCGTTTCAGCGTCGGAGAGATGACCCCCAACAGATCCTGCAACATAAAGCGCGCCGCGCGGGTGCCGGCATCCACCGCCGTCAGAATAAACAGCGCCTCAAACAGAATCGCAAAGTGATACCAGAAGGAGACATCCATCAGGCCGCCGAGCGCGCCGTGCAGAATATAGGCCATGCCGACCGCCAGCGTCGGTGCCCCGCCCGCCCGCGAGATGATCGACTGCTCGCCCACTTCATCGGCAATCTGCCGCAGCGCATCCGGCGTAATGGTAAAGCCCCAGTTGCTCACCACCTGTGCCGCCGAGGCGACCACATCAGTAGTGCCCGCCGGTGCCAGCACCGCCATCGGGCTGTTCATCGCAAAGTAGACGCCCGGATCGATAATGCAGGCCGAGACCAGCGCCATGATCGCCACAAAAGACTCCATCAACATGCCGCCGTAGCCGATAAAGCAGGCCTGCCCTTCGCTGGCGAGCATCTTCGGCGTGGTGCCGGAGGAAATCAGCGCATGGAAGCCGGAGACCGCGCCGCAGGCGATGGTGATAAAGAGGAACGGGAAGAGATTACCGGTCCACACCGGGCCGGTGCCATCGACAAATTTGGTAAGCGCGGGCATCGTCAGCGTCGGGCGCATAATCAGAATGCCAATCGCCAGGCCAATAATGGTGCCGATTTTCAGGAAGGTGGAGAGGTAGTCGCGCGGGGCCAGCAGCAGCCACACCGGCAGCACCGAGGCGACAAAACCATAGCCGACCAGCATCCAGGTGAGCTGCACGCCGGTAAAATCAAACCACGGTGCCCAGGTCGGGCTTTCGGCGACCCAGCCGCCGGAGATAATGGCAAACACCAGCAGCACCAGGCCAATCACCGACACTTCGCCAATGCGCCCCGGGCGCAGATAGCGAATATAGATGCCCATAAATACCGCCAGCGGAATGGTGAAGGCCACGGTATAGGTGCCCCACGGGCTGTGGGTCAGCGCTTTGACGACAATCATCGCCAGCACCGCGAGGATAATCACCATGATCATAAAGGTCGCCACCAGCGCGATCACGCCGACGGTTGGCCCCATCTCTGCCTTCACCATCTCGCCAAGGGAGCGCCCGTCGCGGCGGGTGGAGATAAACAGCACCATAAAATCCTGCACCGCACCGGCTAACACCACGCCTGCGAGGATCCAGATCATGCCGGGCAGATAACCCATCTGCGCCGCCAGCACCGGGCCAACCAGCGGGCCTGCGCCTGCAATCGCTGCAAAATGGTGACCGAACAGCACTTTTTTGTCTGTCGGCACATAGTCGAGGCCGTCGTTGTAGCGCACCGCCGGGGTCATGCGCGTCGGGTCAACCTGCAGCACATTTTTGGCGATATAGAGACCATAAAAACGGTAAGCAATGAGGTAAATACAGACGGCTGCGACCACGATCCAGAGTGCGTTGATCGGTTCGCCGCGATTCAGAGCGATATAGCCGAGGGCAAACGCGCCAACAAGCGAGAGCGCGCCCCAAACAAGGTATTTCCCTGGGTTGTTCATAGCGGTTATCCGTTTGAGAGACAGAGAGATGTTACATTTTGTTTCTATATCAACTCAAAGAACTTAACAACTTTGAAACACAGGAAAGGCGGCCTGCCGCACGGCATTTGGTTGATTGTGTTAACGGGATCGCAAGAATGCCCTCCTGAGCCGGAGGGCGAAGGGTTAGCCAAGCACTGCGGTGCTGAGGCGACAGGTTGCGCAGCGCCGCCCCTGTTCATCAAACACCACGATCTCCCAGCTCTGATTCTGGCGGCCAAGATGCAGCGGCTGGCAAACGCCGCGCACTTTGCCGTGCGCCACCGCGCGGTGATGGGTGGCGTTCAGCTCGGTGCCGACCACGCACTGACCGTCGCTGGTCATCATAAAACCGGCCATCGACCCCAAAGTTTCCGCCAGCGCCGCCGATGCGCCGCCGTGCAGCAGGCCAAACGGCTGGTGCGTGCGGCTATCGACTGGCATCTCCGCTTCGAGAAAATCATCCCCGATGCGGGTGTAGGTAATCGCCAGATGTTCAATCAGGGTGTTATCGCTGGTGGCATTCAGCGCCTCCAGCGTTAAGTGACGTTTCCAGATCATCAGGCCCCCAGCGTCGAGCCGCCATCCACCACGATATCCTGCAATGTGATGTGGCTGGCGAGATCGGAGGCGAGGAACAAAATGGTGTTCGCCACCTCCTGCGGACGGGCGATTTTCCCCAGCGGAATGCCGAGCTTAAACTGCTCGCCGAAGCCGCGAATGCGCTGCTGCTCCGCATCGTCGCTCACCCACAGCGTGCGCTGCATATCCGTATCCGTCGAACCGGGCGAAACGATATTACAGCGTACATGGCTGGCGGCCAGTTCAAGACCGACGGTTAGGGCCAGGCTTTTCAGCGCCGCTTTCGACGCGCCATAAGCACTCATGCCGATACGCGGCGTGTGCGCGGCGTCAGAGCAGACGGTAACAATCGCCCCGCGCTGCTGGCGGCGAAAGTGCGCCATCGTCTGGCGAAAGAGGTTAAAGGCACCGCCGACGTTAACAGTGAATGTCTGCTGCCACGCTTTGTCAGAGAGCGCATCCGTTGCGCCCATATGCAAAATGCCCGCGGCATTGACCAGCACATCCAGCGGCGCGTTGTTTGCCAGCAGGCGCTCGCAGACGGCGGCGACCTGCGCGGCGTCAGCGATATCCAGCGTTTCGCAGGCAAACGGATAGTGCTCGCCGTTAAAGGCAAGATCGAAGCCGGTGACCTGCGCGCCCGCCTCGACGAAGGCGAGCGCAGTGGCATAGCCGATCCCCTTCCCTGCCCCGCTCACCCAGACACTGCGTCCGCTGAAATCGAGGCTCGCCATCACTGCACCCCGCGCGCGAGCAGCGCCCACCAGGCATCAATGGTCGGGTTTTTCGCCAGCGTGACAAAATCGATATCGCCATGCACTTTGCGCCAGCGGGCGGCGAGCGCCATCATGCGCACCGAATCGAGGCCGTAATCAATCAGGTTTTCGTCATCCAGCGGCTCATCAGACTCATCCAGCAGCGGCAGGATGATTTCGCGCAGCGCCGCTTTGCTTGCCGGTAGCGGCAGCAGCTCTTGCGTCAGCACCACGCGGCCGGAACGCCCGGCGACATAGTTGAGCGACATTAAGTGCTCTTCGCGGCTGAAATCTGCCAGCGCATCGGCCACCATAAACGGCTTGATATCGCGCATAAAGGCGTCGGTGGCGGTGGTCATACAGCCGATATGCGAGTAGACGCCGGTGATCAGCAGCTGGTTGCGGCCGGTCTCTTTCAGCATCTGCTCCAGCGGCGAGCGGTGAAAGGCGCTGTAACGCCACTTCACCAGCACGGTGTCGGCCTCGTCCGGTGCCAGTTCGCTGACGATCTGCTGCTGCTCCGGCGAGCGGGTTAAACCCGGCCCCCACATATCGTTCAGCAGCGCGCGATCTTCATCGCTCTGCTCTTTCGGCTGCGCGGTGTAGTAGACCGGAATATTGTGCTGCTTGCAGAAGTGACGCAGCGCGGCGATGTTCGCCACCACTTGCTGCATCATCGGACAGTTATCGCCCCAGAAATTAACAAAATAGTCCTGCATATCATGGATCAACAGCGCCGCACGGGCGGGCTCAAACGACCAGTTCACTTTGTTGTCCGGGATATCAGCCGCTGCGGGCAGCGCGTAGCCCTGTAGTTTTGGGATTGCCATCTTCTCTCCTTTACGCCGGGGTGCGTTGTGCTAACCACTGGCGTAACTGTTTCTTGTCAACTTTTCCTACCGGCGTCAGCGGCAGCGCTTCAAGGCACTCGACGCGATCCGGCAGCTTAAATTCCGCCACGCCCTGCTCGCGCAAGAAGCGGCGGATCGCCACCGCGCGCAGCGGGGTTTTCACCACCAGATACGCGCAGCTCTTCTCGCCGAGCAGGCTGTCCTCCATGCTCACAAGCGCGGCGTGGATCACCGCTTCATGGCGCAGCAGCAGGTTTTCGATCTCCTCGGCGGCAATCTTCTCGCCGCCGCGGTTGATCTGATCTTTTTCCCGCCCCTGCACGGTGATGTAGCCCTGCTCATCAATGGCGATGAGATCGCCCGAGCAGTAGAAGCCCTCAGCATCAAAAGCGCTGGCGTTGTGTTGCGGGCTGTTGAAGTAGCCGCGGAAGGTGTAGGGACCGCGCGTCATCAGGCGTCCGGTCTGGCCTGCGGGCAGCGGGTTGCCGTTCTCATCGGCGACCCACACTTCATCATCCGGCGACATCGGGCGGCCCTGGGTGTTGATGATGCGCTCCAGCGGATCGTCGAGCCGGGTGTAGTTCACCAGCCCTTCGGCCATGCCAAACACCTGCTGGAGCTGACAGCCGATCTCCGCCGGAATACGCGCCGCCAGCGTCGCTGAGAGCCGCGCGCCGCCCACCTGAAGCAATTTCAACGACGCCAGCTGGGCATTGCTGCCCCACTCGGCAATCGCCTGCAACCAGAGGCTGACCGCCGGGGGCACCAGCGCGGTGACGTTAATCCGGTGTTTTTCAATCAGCGGGAAACAGAGCGTGGCGCTCGGGTCGCTCGCCAGCACCACACAGCCACCGGCAAGGAAGACGCCGAGCGCGCCGGGCGAACTTAACGGGTAGTTGTGCGCCGCCGGTAAGGCGCAAAGGTAGCGGGTCTGCGCCGTGAAATGGCAAATCTCATTACTGCGCACAATGCTGTAGAGATAGTCATTGTGCGTGCGCGGGATCAGCTTCGGCGTACCAGTGCTGCCGCCGGAGAGCTGGAAGAAGGCCACCTCATCTGCCGGGGTTGGCGTAGCGGAAAAGTTATCTGCCGGGCGGGCAATCGCCTGCTCCAGCGACTCGCCGCGCAGCAAAATAGCGCGCAGCAACGGGTGATCGTTTTCCAGCGCGCTGAGGAAAGCGTCATCGGCAAACAGCCCGTGGGCGCGATCGGCAATCAGCAGCGCGGGTTTGATTTGCGCCGCGTAGGCGTTGAGCTCGCTGCGCTGATGGCTGAAGAGCGCGTTCACCGGCGCGACGCCGAGTTTCAGCAGGGCGAAAAAGGTGATGTAAAACTCGGCGACGTTGCCCAGTTGCACCAGCGCGGTATCGCCGCGCGTAATGCCCATCGACTGTAATGCGCAGGCGAGATTGTCCGAGGCGGCATTCAGTTGGCGGTAGCTCAACTCACGATCGCCGTCGATTACCGCAACGGCTTCGCTGGCAGAATGGCGGGCCAGAATGTCGCTCAGCGGCAGATCCTGCCAGTAGCCCTTTTCACGGTAACGACGGGCAAACTCTTGCGGCCAGCGGCTAAAAGGAATGGTCACAGTGGCTCCTTAATGCAAACCGAAGGCGTTCAGCATGGTGGTCAGTTTGACGCCGGTTTCGCGCCATTCAGCGAGCGGCGACGAGGCGGGGACAATCCCGGCTCCGGCAAACAGGCGGACGTTGTTGTCGCGGATGCGCGCGCAGCGGATGGTAACCACCCACTCGCCGTTTCCTTCCGCATCGCACCAGCCGACAATGCCGCCGAAGAGTTCGCGGTTAAACGGCTCAAGCTCGGCGATAATTTTCTTCGCAACCTGGTGCGGGAAGCCGCTCAGCGCAGGCGTCGGATGGAGCAGGCAGGCAAGCGTCAGGGCGTTTTCACCCTCTTTTGCCGTGCCCTCAATCGGCGTTGCCAGGTGCCACAGCGTCGGCGTGTTCACCAGCTGCGGCGACGACGGCAGGGTCAACATGCGGCTGCGCGGTTGCAGCACTTTTTTCATCGCCTGGGTCACTAGTTCGTGTTCATGGCGATCTTTTTCTGAGGCCAGCAGTTTGTTGCCCGCTTCGCGATCGAGCATGTCATCGGGCTGACGGCGCGCCGAACCGGCCAGCGGCAGAGAGCTGAAGTGATCGCCCTCTTTACGCAGCAGCAGCTCGGGGCTTGCGCCCAGTAGCGCACCGCCATCGGGTAGCGGAACGTGGAAGTTGAAGCTGGCGGGGTTCTGCGCAATTAAGCGCTCAAGCAGCACGCCGCTATCGACCGGGCGGTCAGTTGCGATCTCAATCAGGCGCGAGAGCACCACTTTATCCACTTCCGGCGTTGCGGTGCGCGCGGAGGCATTCGCCACCATCTCCATAAACAGATCCTGCTCCGGCACCGCTGTCTGCGCCTTCACATTCGGCATCGCGCCGCTGTTGAAGTAGCGCGCAGCGCGCTGTTTTTCCGGGCGGGAGAAGCTCTGCCAGCGTTGAGGGATAAAGAGCGCCGAAGGCTGCGTGGTATCAAACGGGATAGCGCCGACCATAATCGGCCGCGCGATGCCCTGCGCTTTGGCATCGGCAAACGCCTGCGCCAGTTTTTGCTGGAAGGCGCTGTCTGGCGCATCGCCCCCCACTGCCGGCTCTGAGAAACGCGCAACACACCCCGACGTGGTGAAACTGCGGTACGGCGACATAAAGAAAAATTGATCGGCGGCCAGTGTCGTAGCAGACAGCTGGATCTCTTCAGCCAATGACGTATCCATATCATCCTCCGGCAATGATAAATGTATTAAGAATGATTATCATTTTTGTTTGGTGCAGTAAGATAAAAAGTTATTGCCGGTGATGTCAACAGCAGAATCTCCTCTCGCACTGCCACAACTTGCATCCATGACGCTCAACGATGAAAATGAGAAGCATTAACTTCAACAGAAACAGGACTCACGTTGTGAATTTTCTTAGCTGGTGTCGTAAACACGCTCTGTTAGTGGGCGTTTTCGTTTTAGGACTTAACTCAGCCTGCGCTGCCGACTGGCCGCGCCAGGTGACCGACAGCCGCGGCGTGCATCAGCTTGCCAGCGCGCCGCAGCGCATTGTTTCCACAAGCGTTACCCTGACCGGCTCGCTGCTGGCGATTGATGCGCCCGTGGTCGCCAGCGGCGCAACGACGCCAAATAACCGTTTTGCCGACGATCAGGGCTTTTTGCGCCAGTGGGGCGACATTGCCAGACAGCGCAACGTCGCGCGTCTCTACATCGGCGAAGCCAATGCCGAAGCGGTAGCCGCGCAGATGCCGGATCTGATTTTGATCAGCGCTACCGGCGGCGACTCGGCGCTGGCGCTCTACGATCAGCTCTCGACCATCGCGCCGACGCTAATCATCAATTACGACGATAAGAGCTGGCAGGCGCTGCTTACCCAGCTTGGCGAAATCACCGGCCACGAGCAGCAGGCCGCCGCGCGCATCACTGAATTCAACCAGCAGCTGGCGGCGGCAAAAGCGCACATGAAACTGCCGCCGCAGCCGGTGAGCGCGCTGGTTTATACGCCCGCCGCGCACAGCGCGAATCTCTGGACCCGTGACTCCGCGCAGGGCCAGCTAATGCAGCAGCTCGGTTTTACCCTCGCGCCGCTGCCAGCGGGCATTCAGGCGAGCCAGAGCCAGGGTAAGCGCCATGACATCGTGCAACTCGGCGGTGAAAACCTCGCCGCCGGGCTGAATGGCGAAGCGCTGTTCCTGTTCGCTGGCGATCAAAAAGAGACCGACGCCCTGAGCGCTAACCCGCTGCTGGCGCACCTTCCCGCGGTACGCAATAAGAGGGTTTATGCGCTGGGTGCCGAGACCTTCCGGCTTGATTACTACAGCGCAACCCGCGTGTTGCAGCGTTTGTCGGCGCTGTTTGGCTGAGGGTTTGGCGCAAGCCTGATTGCCGGATGGCGCTGCGCTTATCCGGCCTACAAAATCCTCACCCCTGCCGTATGGCGCTGGCGCTTATCCGGCCTACGACAAACTGCACTTTGCCGGATAAGGGTCGTGACTTATCCGGCCTGTGAAGGCATCCCGTTTGCAGTCAAGGGGTGATCAGATCGCCGTAACGCTGAATCACCGGTGACGTTAACGCCACCGGTGCGTTTTATGCGCCGGACTGAACCTGTCGGAAACGGCGTAGTTCGCCGAGTATGAGAACCAGCACTAATCCCACTATCGCTAACGCCAGCCCGCTGAAGCTCGCCGAGGCGGCGGGGGTCAGCATCGATCCCATTGCGCCCAGCAGCGCCGCGCCGATGGCGTCGCCGGTAACGTTTTGCGCCGTCCATAAGCCGTTAATGCGCCCGAGCATCGCTTCCGGGGTCTGGGTTTGCAGCAGGGTGTATTGCAGCAGTGAACTCACCGCCGTCAGCCAGCCACAGAGCGCGAGAAAGAGCACGCCGAGCGGCCAGACGGGCATCAGGCTAAAGAGCGCAATGGCGATAAACGCGCCGACGCTGGTCAGCAACATAATGATGCCGGGCCGCTCGCTGTGCGCCAGCCTGCCGCTGGTCAATGCGCCGATGGCCGCACCGAGCGGCAGCGCGGCGTAGAGCACGCCAATCTCCGCTGCCGACATCTGCCAGCTCATCGCCAGCGCCGGATAGAGCACCCGCACGGCGCTGGCCATCGTCAGCAGACCGCCGAGCAGCGCAATGCCGCCAACTAACGGGTTACGCAACAGAAAGTGCAGCGCAGCGGCAAGAGATTTAAGCGGATGTTCGCGCGGTTGCGGTGGCGGCGGAAGCGCGGGCAGCGTCAGCAGTGGCAACAGGGTGATAAAGGTGCCTGCCGCCGCCAGACCGTAGTTCCACGCCACGCCGCCGGAGGCCAGCAGCAGGCCGCCAACCATCGGCGAAATCACCGAACCGATGCGCACGGTGAGCATGGTGATCGCCCCCGCCTGCATCAGGTTTTCCCGCCCGACCAGCGCAGGCGTTGCCGCCAGCAGCGCCGTCACGCCAAGCGCGCCGAAAAAGCCATCCCACACGCCAAGCAGATAGATCGCCGACAGCAGCGGCGCGGGTAACAGTGCATTGAGAAAGAGGCCGATAAAGCCGATACCGCAGGTGGATCGCGCCAGCAGAATCAGCTTTTTACGTTCAAAGCGATCCGCCAGCACGCCGCCGAGCATCAGGCCGACAAACATTGCGCCGCCGGTCAGCGTCACGGCAAGCCCGACCTGCCAGCTGGAGTGGGTCATCGCCTGGATCTGCACCGGCACAGCTACGCCCAGTAAGCCCAGCGATAAGATTGAGATAAAACGCGCGAGGAAAACGGCGCGATAAGCCGGATGTGTCCGCAGCAGGCTGAGATTCAGCAGCCAGGAGTGTTGCTTCATTACAAGACCTTGTATTCCATACTTTCTGTGTCCAATCTCAGGCTGCGCATGGTAACATAACAAAACAGGATCGATAACGATAATTACTATCATTATCAAAATTGGGATTTTTATGTCGTTTTCTGCTTCCCCGGCGCGTTTATTGGTTCTCGTCGGGCTATTGATACTGCTTATATTTGCTGCGGCACTGAGCCTGTTTATTGGCGCAAAACCGATGCCTGCCGCAGTTATCACCGACGCCCTCTTTGGCGCTTGCCACAGTGCAGATTGCACCATCATTCGCGATGCGCGCCTGCCGCGCACGCTGGCAGGCTTACTCGCCGGCGGCGCGCTTGGCCTTGCCGGTGCGCTGATGCAAACCCTGACGCGCAACCCGCTGGCCGACCCGGGCCTTTTAGGCGTCAATGCGGGCGCCAGTTTCGCCATTGTGCTCGGCGCCGCGCTGCTCGGCGCGACCACGCCAACGGAGCAGCTGATGTTCGCTTTTTGCGGCGCATTCGCCGCCTCGCTGCTGGTGGCGTTTACCGGCAGCCAGGGCGGCGGCCAGCTTAGCCCGGTGCGCTTAACACTGGCTGGCGTGGCGCTCACCGCCGTGCTCGATGGTCTCTCCAGCGGCATTTCGCTGCTCAATGCTGATGTCTACGATCAGCTGCGTTTCTGGCAGGCCGGTTCCCTTGATATTCGCACGCTGGCAACCCTGCGCGTGGTGCTGATCCCGGTGCTGCTGGCTGCGGGTGTGGCATTACTGCTTAGCCGGGCACTTAATAGCCTGAGCCTCGGCAGTGACACGGCGACGGCGCTTGGCAGCAGAGTGGCGCGCACCCAGCTGCTGGGCCTGCTGGCGATAACCGTGCTCTGCGGCAGCGCAACGGCGGTCGTCGGGCCCATCGCTTTTATCGGCCTGATGATGCCCCACCTCGCGCGCGGGCTGGTTGGGGCCGATCACCGCTGGTCGCTTCCTGTCACGTTAATTGCCACCCCTGCTCTGCTGCTGTTTGCCGATATTATTGGTCGTGTGATCGTACCGGGCGAACTGCGCGTTTCGGTAGTGAGCGCCTTCATCGGCGCGCCGATGCTGATTCTGCTGGTGCGCCGCGCGCGCGGAGGCGGCTTATGATCGCCCCCTCCCGCCGTTTAGTGGCCAGCTGCCTGCTGATGGTTATCGCCGCCCTGCTGCTCGCAGCCTTCGGGTTGCGCAGCGGTACGGTGATGCTCACCTTTACGCAGGTTTTCGACGCGCTAAGCGGTACTGCGCCGCGCGCGATGCAGCTGGTGGTGATGGAGTGGCGCTTGCCGCGAGTGTTAATGGCGCTGGTGGTTGGCGCGGCGCTTGGCGTCAGCGGCGCGATTTTCCAGTCCCTGATGCGTAACCCGCTCGGCAGCCCGGATGTCATGGGCTTTAATACCGGTGCGTGGAGCGGCGTGCTGGTGGCGATGGTGCTGTTTGGTCAGCATCTGACGGCAATTGCGCTGGCAGCGATGGCGGGCGGCATTCTTACCTCGCTGGTGGTGTGGCTGCTGGCCTGGCGCAACGGCATTGAAACCTTCCGCCTGATTATTGTCGGCATTGGCGTACGCGCGATGCTGGTGGCCTTCAACACCTGGCTGCTGCTGAAAGCGTCGCTTGAAACGGCGCTCTCCGCCGGGCTGTGGAACGCCGGATCGCTCAATGGCCTGACGTGGGCAAAAACGCTGCCGTCGGTGCCGATTATGCTGGCGATGTTTTTTTTCGCCGCCCTGCTGGCACGGCGCATGCGCCTGCTGGAGATGGGCGACGACAGCGCCTGTGCGCTGGGTGTCAACGTTGAGCGCTCGCGTTTGCTGCTGATGCTGGTTGCGGTGGCGCTGACCGCAGCCGCCACGGCGCTTGCCGGGCCGATCTCCTTTATCGCGCTGGTGGCACCGCATATTGCCCGCCGCCTGAGCGGCACGGCGCGCTGGGGGTTAACCCAGTCCGCGCTCTGCGGCGCGTTGCTACTGCTGCTGGCGGATATGATCGCCCAGCGCGGCTTTACGCCTTATCAGCTACCGGTTGGCGTGGTCACCGTCAGCCTCGGCGGTATTTACCTTATCGCCTTGTTAATTCAGGAGTCCCGCAAGAAATGAGCGCCTTATCTCCCCGTCTGCGCGGCGAAGCGTTAACCCTGGGCTACGGCAAAAAAGTGATTGCCGAGCAGCTGAGCGTCGCCATTCCCGATGGCCATTTCACCGCCATCATCGGCCCGAATGGTTGCGGGAAGTCGACCCTTTTACGTACCCTCAGCCGCCTGATGACGCCGAGCGAAGGACATGTCTACCTGGACGGCGAGCAGATCCAGCGTTTTGCCAGCAAAGAGGTGGCGCGACGTATTGGTCTGCTGGCGCAGAACGCTACCACGCCTGGCGATATTACGGTGCAGGAGCTGGTGGCGCGCGGGCGTTACCCGCATCAGCCGCTCTTTACCCGCTGGCGCAAAGAGGATGACGAGGCGGTTAAGCGGGCGATGAAAGCTACGGGCGTGGAGAGCCTGGCGCAGCAGAGTGTCGATACGCTTTCCGGCGGCCAGCGCCAGCGGGCGTGGATCGCCATGGTGCTGGCGCAGGAGACGGCGATTATGCTGCTTGATGAGCCGACCACCTGGCTTGATATCAGTTATCAAATCGATCTGCTGGAGCTGCTCAGCGAGCTGAACCGCGAGCAGGGGTATACGCTGGCGGCGGTGTTGCATGATTTGAATCAGGCATGCCGTTACGCCACCCATTTGATTGCGCTGCGCGACGGGAAGATTGTGGCGCAGGGCGCACCGAAAGAGATTGTCACCGCCGGGTTGATCGAAGAGGTGTACGGGCTGCGCTGCATGATCATTGACGATCCGGTAGCGCATACACCATTGGTGGTGCCGCTGGGGCGCAGCGGTTGAACGTTGTTGGCAAATCCCATTGCCGGATGGCGGCTATGCCTTATCCGGCCTACGGTAACGAAGCCGCTGAAACCGCGTAGGCCGGATAAGCGGTTACGCGCCATCCGGCATTATCTCCGCGGCACCAATTGCCGGATGGCGGCTTCGCCTTATCCGGCCTACAAAAGCGAGCCCACAGCGACACCGACTTTGTTTTTATCTGCAATATCACAGCGAGGGGTTGTGTCCCCGCTGAAATCGGCGAACCGAAGCGTGAATGACAAGGTCTGGACGCCATGGATGGCGGACAGAGGCGAACCGAGACAGGATGTCGAGTCGAGCCGGCCGCCGTCAGGCACGCGGGAGGTGAGCGCAGTGCGCAGCACCGATTTCCTCGCGGGGCCGCGGGGATTGACAAGGGGAGCGCGGCCGCTTCCCTTGTCCCGTTCACCGCAGAAGAGATTAATGAAACTCCCCAGCGCCTGGTGAACGGAACCATTCCACCGAGGTAATCCCATCGCCGGATGGCGCGTAAACGCTTATCCGGCCTACAACATTTTTTACCTCTCCAATAACTCCCTCAACACCGGCCCGATCTGCCCGAACGCCTGCGGGGAGATGATATCGACATGGGCGCAATCCTGACGGTACACCGCCAGCTCGCGCACCCAGGGTGCCCAGGCGCGTTGCGGGTCGGTGCCCGGCGGCAGGGTGCGCTCGGCGACAAACAGCGTGGCTTTACCATCAAATGGCACGCTGTGCGCAGTGGTCAACAAGCGCACCGCATCGGCGTAATTCCCCTCAATCTGCGAGAAAAGCTCCGTGGAGGCCTGCCCCTGCTGCGCGGCGAGAAACGCCTGGCGCTCGCGCTCAATCTCCGCCAGCACGGCGGGATCAAGGCCGTTGGCCTCTTTCTCTGCCCAGTTTTGCGTCTCCGGCGGCCAGGTATCGAGCAGCCCGAGGAACGCCACCTCTTCACCGCGCTGGCGCAGCCGCGCCGCGATGCCGTGCGCCAGTGTACCGCCAAGGGAGTAACCGAACAGGTAGTAAGGCCCGTGCGGCTGCTGCGCCAGTAGTGTTGCTAACTGTTGATCGCAGGCCTCATCCAGCGTTGCCGCCTGCTGTAGCGGCCCATCCGGGCGCGGAGACTGAATACCGGTAATCGACCAGCGCGGCGCAAGATAGCGTGCCAGCACGCTGAACTGCCAGGCAAAACCGGAGGCCGGATGGAAGCAGAAGAGCGTCGGCCCCGCGCTTTCGCGCAGCGGCAGCACCGCTTCCAGCCCGAGCCGCCCGGCCTGCTCGTTTGAGAGCGGCTGTTCAAGCTGCGCGGCCAGTTTCTCCACCGTCGGCGCGACCATAATCTGTCCCGGTGTCACCTGGCGGTCAAACTCGCGGCTAAGTTGCGCAGCAAGCCGCATTGCCAGCAGCGAGTGGCCGCCAAGGGCGAAGAAATCCGCCTGCGCATCATTCACTTCACAGCCCAGCAGCGCGGCAAAGGCCTGCGCCACCTGCGTTTCCATCCCGGCATTGAGCGGGCGACCGCCCTGCTCTGCCTGTAACACGGGCAGCGGCAGCGCTTTGCGATCCAGCTTACCGTTGGCGCTGAGCGGCAGCGCACTCACCTGCATTAACAGCACCGGCACCATATGCGCCGGTAACTGCGCACGCAGCTGCTCCAGCAGTGCAGCCGTATCCAGTTGCTGACCAGAAGAAGAGACCAGGTAGCCAACCAGCTGGCGGGCATCGCCGCCGCTCGCCGCCGCCTGATTAAAGACGCAGGCGTGGGCCACCGCCTGAGCGATATCCGGCAGCGCCAGCATCGCCCGGTCAATCTCGCCAAGCTCAATGCGCTGACCGCGAATTTTTAGCTGATCGTCGCTGCGCCCCAGATACTCTACCGCGCCATTCTCCAGCCAGCGGGCAACATCCCCGGTGCGGTACATGCGCTCGCCCGGCGCAAAGGGATCGGCAATAAAGCGGCTGGCAGTCAGATCCGGGCGACCGAGATAGCCCTGCGCCAGCTGAATGCCGGTGAGATAGAGATCGCCCGCCACGCCGAACGGCACCGGGCGCATCATCGCATCCAGAATGCGCAGCCCCGTGTTCCACACCGGGTAACCAATCGGCACACTATTGCTGCGCACCTGCGCCAGCGTCTCGCCATACGCCGGATAGAAGCTGACATCCACCGCCGCTTCCGTCGGGCCATAGAGGTTATGCAGCGCCACGCCGGTTAAGGCTTCCCACTCGCGGCAGAGATCGGCGGGCAGCGCTTCGCCGCTACAGAAAACCTGCTTCAGCGTGCGGCAGCTCTGCTGCGCGCTTTCCGGCGTCAGCGAGGCAACAAAGGCCGCCAGCATCGACGGTACAAAGTGGGTCGTCGTCACACCCGCTTCAGCAAAGAAGGCTTGTAACGCCTGCGGATCGCGGTGCGCCTCCGGCTCGGCCATCACCAGGCTGGCGCCAGCGATAAACGGCCACCAGAACTCCCATACTGAAACATCAAAACTACACGGCGTTTTTTGCGCCACCACGTCCTTAGCGCTAAGCGGATAGGCTGCCTGCATCCACAGCAGGCGGTTGACGATGGCGGTATGCCCGACCATCACCCCTTTTGGTCGCCCGGTAGAGCCGGAGGTGAAGATGATATAAGCCGTCTGCTCCGGGCGGGCCAGATTGAGCGGCTCAGCGCCATTGCTCTCCAGCGGCGCGTCGTAGCAGAAGTGCGCCAGCCCCGGAATATCGGCGAAGCGCGCATGCTGATCGTCGGTGGTGATTAAAAGACGCGGGCCAGCATCCTCCAGCATCATGCGCAGGCGATCGTCGGGGTAGCCGGTATCGAGCGGCAACCAGGCGGCGCCCGCTTCAACAATGCCATGCAGCGCGAGCGTCAGGAAAACCGAGCGCGGCAGCGCAACCGCCACGCTGTCGCCAGGCTGCACGCCCAGCGCGCGTAGCTGGTTCGCCAGCGCCACCACTTGCTCGCGCATCTCCCGGTAGCTGAAGTGCCAGCGGGCATCGGATAGCGCCGGGGCATCGGGGGTTTTCGCTGCCTGCTGTGCCACCAGCTCGCTCAGGGTAGCCCGCGGCAGCGACACGGCGGTGGCGTTGAGCTGTGTGAGTTTTTCCGCCTCTTTCGCGGTTAAGAGTTCCGCATCGCCACAGCGCAGCGCCGGGTTGTCGGCAAACTGCTGCAACAGCTGGGCAAGGCGCGCAACGTGGATGTTGAGCGTTGCCTCGTCGTAGCGGCTGCGGTTCGCCAGCACCTCCAGCGACAGCCCGCCCGTGTCATCCGGGAAGATCGCGATCTCCAGATCGTTGACCGGCCCGGTGGCTAAGGTGTGGGTAATGCCCGGGATGCCGTCAAGATCGAGCTGGTAATCAAACAGTTTGACGTTCAACACCGGGCCGAACAGCGGCTCACTCCCCGCCGCGCGCCCGGCGTCACGCACGATCTGCTCTGCGTCGTAACGCTGGTGGCGGCGCATCGCTTTCAACGTTCGGGCAAGGTCGCTGGCCAGCTCCGGCAGCGTTTGCGTGCCATCCAGATGAATACCCATCGGCAGGACATTAAGCACCGGGCCGGTGGCGGTGAGCGCGGCCGATCCCATGCGGCGCATAAAGATAAACCCGGCGGCATAATCGGTGCGTCCGCACAGCCGACCCAGCCAGAGCGCCACTAAGGCCAGCGCCAGATCGGCGGGCGTCGTGTTTGCCATCGCCTGGCTCAGGCGGCGAAAGGCTGCGCGCTCCAGGGCGACATTGAGGCGCAGAATATCGGTAGTTGCCGCGCGCCCTGGCAGCGGTTCGCTGGAGAGCGATACCGGTGGCGGAAGCGCGCGCCGCTGCTCTGCCCAGAAAGCGGCATCGCGCGTAAAGGCATCGCTGCCCTGATAGCGTTGATACTCTTCCACAACCTCAGCAAAGGGGGTAAATAGTGAGGCGGGCGTCGGCTCGCCACGTCGCCATGCGCTATAAATAGCGGCAATCTGGCGGGTTATGGCGGGGAAACTGAAGCCATCAACCAGCAAATGGTGATAACGCTGATACCAGTACCAGCGCCGCTCGCCGACGCGCATCAGCTGGTGGTGCACCAGCGGTTTGCCGCTCTCCACGCGCAGGTTTTGCGCCAGATCTGCCTGCATTAGCGCCAGCGCGGCGCTGTGTGCATCGCCCTGCTGGTGCAGGTCGGCAATGGCGGGCGCGGCAAAGGTCAACGTCTCATCGACAGACTGCCACACTTCGCCGTTATCTTCGGTGAAACGCATGCGCAGCGTGTCAGCCTGCATCAGGCCGGTGACAATCGCCTCGCTGAGCTGCACGGCATCGATATCGCCCTCAAGCTCAACATAGTGCGCCACGCTCCAGGCATTCGGCAGCGAGGTGAGTTTTTCTGCCATCCAGATCCCCGGCTGGGCGGCGACCAGCGGTAAACGTTCGCTCATCTTCCGCTCCTTATTGCGCGTGGGGGTGCGCATAGTGCGCCGGGGTTAAGCTCTGCCAGTGTGCTGCCAGCCAGTTGTTACAGTCCGCCTGCGATTGCGGCTCACAGATGATATGCCAGCCTGCGGGCAGCGCGCACTGCGCGGGCCACAAACTGCACTGCTGCGCGCTGTTTTGCAGAATATAAAACCGCCCTTGCGGATGATCGAAGAGGTTGGTGAACTCCATAGCAAACTCCTGTCGTGGAAAAGCGCCCCGGCGTTAGAGCGGCTGCCAGAGGGTGATTAACCCCGCCGTCAGCCCGCCGCGCCAGCAAAGCGCATCATGTCCGCCGTCAACCTGACGCCAGAAAACCCGCTGCTGTGTTTGTTGTAAAAGGGATAAAAGGGTCTGGTTGGTACGAAAAATCAGCGGCTCGCGCACCCCGGCTTCAAGCACAATGCGCAGCCCCTGCGGGCCTATTTCACCCCGTTTGAGTTGTTGGATAAGCAGCCCTTCACCCTCGCCGCCGCGATGTGGCCACCAGTAAGAGCCGGACTGGCTCAGCACGCAGCCAAAGCGCGTCGGCCAGTGTAGAGCGGCATAGAGCGCTGAAAGCCCGCCGAAACTCTGCCCCGCCACCACCGTGCGATCGGCGCGATCGCTGAAGGAGGCAATTTCGCGTACCTGCGGCAAGAGCTCCTCCTGCACCGCCAGCCAGAAATCGGCATTACAGGGCAGCTCCTGGCTGCGCTGAGCATTATTGATGGCGTCAATCAACACATAGACCGCGGGCGGCAACTGGCGGGCGTTAGTCAGCGCCGCCAGCGCAGGCCACACCGGCATGCTCTCGGCCCAGAACTGGCCGTCGAGCAGGATCGCCAGCGGCCGTTCGGTATCCTGCGCCTCGCCGGTGACATAGACCCAGACGCGGCGGCGGTTTTGCAGCCGCTGGCTCTGCCAGTGCAGCAGATGAGGGGGTGTGAAAGCGGTATTGGTTGCCTGCCAGCCAGGCTGAGCCGGTGCATCGGGCATCTCCAGCGCCGAGACCGGATGACCACGCCCGCCGCGCCAGCTTTGCGCATTCAGCGGGTCGGCAACCGCACGCGGCAGCAGTTTGCGCCACCCTTCACGCAGCGCCGCGCGATCTGGCGGCACGCTGGCGAAAACGGTAGCGGCGAAATCGTTATCCTGTTCAGAGGGGATCAGGCAGTAGCTGCCGCGCCAGCCCGCTTCGAAGGTGGTTTTCCAGCACCAGACATCGCTTCCGGCGATGCGTGCCAGTGATTGCGGCTGCGCTTGTTGATGGTGATCGGTAACACCAGTGATGTAGATCCAGACCCGGCGCAGGCGCGAAGTCTGCTCTGACCCCGCCGGATCGCGCCACCAGAAGGTCACTTCATAGCACCCGTCGGCGGTTTTAACCCACTCCGGCCCCTGTTTTGACGCCCACCAGGCATCGCTTCCCGTCGTTGACGTCACGGTTTAACCCCAAATCGCTGCGGACTTATTTTTATCGATCAAAATTTATAGATAATATTATTGATAACTATTCTTATTTGCAATAGCGTATTGGCGCGCTGTGGGAAGCGCGTCTTTCACCTAACTCTGCCTGTCGCAGGCCTTTTTTCTCAGGGCTGAGAGAATTGCCGCGCGCGGGCTTCATCACTGCCGTCTCCTCTCCCCTAGGAATGGAGAGTTACGGGGATACGGCAAAGGAACGCAGGTAACATAATGAATAAGAAGATGAAATCCCTGACCTTGCTGGTCAACCTCGGGATCTACGGCGCGGCAATGCCCGTGATGGCGGCGGATGAGAAAAGCAGCGACGCCAGCAGCGCGGACACTATCGTCGTCACGGCGGCACAGCAAAACCTCCAGGCACCCGGCGTGTCGACCATCACCGCCGATCAAATTCGTAAGAACCCGCCAGCCCGTGATGTGTCGGAAATTATCCGCAAGATGCCGGGCGTTAACTTAACCGGCAACGCCACCAGCGGCCAGCGCGGCAACAACCGCCAGATCGACATTCGCGGTATGGGCCCGGAAAACACCCTGATCCTGGTCGATGGCAAACCGGTCACCAGCCGTAACTCAGTACGCTTAGGCTGGCGCGGCGAGCGTGACAGCCGCGGCGACACCAGTTGGGTGCCAGCAGAGATGATTGAGCGCATCGAAGTGATCCGCGGCCCGGCCGCCGTGCGCTACGGTAACGGCGCGGCGGGCGGTGTGGTGAATATCATCACCAAAAAAGATAGCGCCCAGGAGTGGCATGGATCATGGAACGCCTACGTCAACGCGCCGGAGCATAAAGCGGAAGGCGCCACCAAACGCACCGACTTTAGCCTCAGCGGCCCGCTGGGCGATGATGTCAGCTTCCGCCTCTATGGCAACCTGGCGAAAACCCAGGCCGATGCGTGGGATATCAACCGCGATCACCAGTCTGAACGCACCGGGATTTACGCCAATACCCTTGCCGCCGGGCGCGAAGGCTCAATCAATAAAGATATTAATGGCGTGGTGCGCTGGGATTTCGCACCGCTGCAGTCGCTGGAGTTCCAGGCGGGCTACAGCCGCCAGGGCAACCTCTACGCGGGCGATACGCAAAACACCAATAACGACAGCAGCAGCAATAACTACGTGCGCGAGAACTACGGCAAAGAGACCAACCGTCTCTATCGCCAGAACTACTCCGTCACCTGGAACGGCGGCTGGGATAACGGCATTACCACCAGCAACTGGATCCAGTATGAGCACACGCGTAACTCACGTCTGGGCGAAGGTCTGGCGGGCGGGCTGGAAGGGCTGTTCAACAGTAATAAATTCACCGATATCGACCTCTCCGATGTGATGCTGCACAACGAGGTGAACCTGCCGCTGGATCTGCTGGTTAACCAGACCCTGACGCTGGGCACCGAGTGGAACCAGCAGCGGATGAAAGATCTCGCCTCTAATACCCAGGCCTTCCAGGGCGGGGCGATTAGCGGGCTGAGCAGCACCAACCGCAGCCCCTACTCCAGTGCCGATATCTACT
The DNA here is from genome assembly GCF_016516575.1 of Kosakonia sp. S57. Lineage (NCBI taxonomy): Bacteria > Pseudomonadati > Pseudomonadota > Gammaproteobacteria > Enterobacterales > Enterobacteriaceae > Kosakonia > Kosakonia sp. S57. Next base: position 21,923 of record NZ_JACVUL010000030.1, read on the forward strand.
CCATTTTTGCCGAAGACAATATGGAGCTGACCGACAGCACCATGCTGACCCCGGCGCTGCGCTTCGATCATCATACCATCGTTGGCGATAACTGGAGCCCGTCGCTGAACCTCTCGCAGGGATTAGGCGACGATTTCACCCTGAAAATGGGCATTGGCCGCGCGTATAAAGCACCGAGCCTCTACCAGACCAACCCGAACTACATTCTCTACAGCAAGGGCCAGGGGTGCTACGCCAGCGGCAACGGCGTCGGTTGTTACATGATGGGTAACGACGACCTGAAAGCGGAGACCAGTATCAATAAAGAGATTGGCCTTGAGTTCAAACATGATGACTGGCTGGCCGGTGTGACCTGGTTCCGTAACGACTACCGCAATAAGATTGAGGCGGGTTATTCGCCGATGGCGCAAACGGCGGCGGGCGCGACTAAAACCGATATCTACCAGTGGGAAAATGTGCCGAAAGCGGTGGTTGAAGGGCTGGAGGGTACGCTGAACGTGCCGGTTTCTGAAACGGTGGCCTGGAGCAACAACTTCACCTATATGCTGCAAAGCAAGAACAAAACCACCGGCGAGCGGCTCTCCATCATTCCGGAATATACGCTGAACTCAACGCTGAGCTGGCAGGTGACGCAGGATGTCTCTTTGCAATCGACCTTTACCTGGTACGGCAAACAGCAGCCGAAGAAGTATGACTACAAAGGCCAGCGCGTGACCGGCTCTGCGACCAACGAAGTGAGCCCCTACAGCATTGTGGGACTCAGCGGCACCTGGGACGTGAACAAAAACGTCAGCCTGACCGCCGGCGTCGATAACCTGTTTGATAAGCGCCACTGGCGCGCGGGCAATGCCCAGAGCACCGGCGGCACTACCGGCTATATGTATGGCGCGGGCGCAGAGACCTATAACGAATCGGGCCGAACCTGGTTTATGGGCATCAACACCCACTTCTGATAAGAGCCTGAACTGCTACAAAGAGAAGGCCCCGTCATTGCTGGCGGGGCCTTTTATTACTGATTACCTGGGTGTGGAATATCTGACACTGTTATACCCCGCCCGGCGCTTATCTCCGGCACTCACTCTAAGGTGGTGTTAGCTCTTTGCTGGGGTGAAATAACAATAAGCCATCGGAAAATTCCTAACAAGAGGAAAATAATACCTGTACGTGAATATATGATATCGATCATACTTTCTTGCTGCAGTTCATCTGCTGGTGTGATGAGCGTCACGACGCTTTTTCACGCAGTCGTCAACCTGTTTACCGGCGTAAAAATGATGACCCGGCTAAAGCCTCTCTCTCAGCACGATCGCCGCAAGTGTGCTGATTTTTTGCTTTAGTTGCCTGAAAATGCAGCAGCAGATATTATTTTGCACTGCGGAATTTGACTTAAATTCTGCAGAAGTTTACAAAAGATACCGCCTTTCCCCTATCCGACTTGCGTCTTTGCGGTTTTCGTCCAGGCTTGCCTTTCAGGCGCTGGAAAAATAGCAAAGGTTCGCCCGGTTCAGGTTTGCGCGCCACCGACGTTTCTATAATTTGCAGGCATCTGTGAGTGGAGTATCGAATGTTCTCTTTTGTCGCCCGCCAGGCGATTTTTGATGCAAATATGAACACAGTCGGCTACGAGTTGCTGTTCAGGGACAGTATGACCAACCGGTTTCCTGACGTCACACCGGAGTACGCCACTGCGCAAATTATTGTTGAACAGTTTCTTGGCGCACCGCTGGGGCGGTTAAAAGAGTACAGTGCGATTTTCGTCAACTTCCCCTATGAACTGCTGGTACAGGGAATGGCGGAAACGTTGCCGAAAGATCGGGTGATTGTTGAGATCCTCGAAACCGCCGAGCCCACGCCGCTGCTGCTGGAAAGCATCAAAAAACTCTCCGCGCAGGGTTTTCGCATTGCGCTGGATGATTTTGCGCTCGGTGATACGTGGAACGACTTCCTGCCCTTTATTCACATTATCAAATTCGACGTGCGCAATAATACGCCGGAGGAGATTGGCGGTTATATCAAGGGCAAAGCTCATCTACTGCGCAACACGCTGTTTCTCGCCGAAAAGGTGGAGACCCAGCAGGAGTATGAGTGCTACAAAAACCTCGGCTGCACCCTTTTTCAGGGCCACTTCTTCAGCCGCCCGGTGATCCATGCGGCGAACAAACTGATTCAGAACCAGGCAATCACCCTCCGGCTAATGAAAGAGGTGAATGCCGATAAGCCCGATTTCACCCGCATCGAGGCGCTGTTAAAACAGGATCTCGCCCTCTCCTTCAAGCTGATGCGCTATGCGCAAAATATTGTCTTTAACGCGCGCGGAATTAAAAACGTCCGCAGCCAGTCGTTAAAAGATATTATTTTTTATCTCGGTGCCAATGAGCTGCGCCGTTTCGTGCTGGTCTCCTGCCTGACCTCGGTAAATAAAGAGGAGATTGGCGAGATCTATCAGCAGAGCCTGATCCGCGCCAGGTTCTGCGAGCTTGCCTCGTCACACTCTATTACGCGCCACTCGGCGGATGATGCCTTTATCGTCGGTCTTTTTTCGCAACTCGACAGCATTTTTGAAATGCCGATGGCCGATCTGATTGGCCAGATTGATATTTCCAACAATGTGATGATGGCGCTGAAAGCGCAAAAAGGGCCGCTCTATCCCTATTTGCGCCTGATTGAGCTGTATGAAAACCATCAGTGGGAAGAGGTGAGCGCGCTCGGCCATCGCCTCGGTTTTCATCGCGGCACGGTGGCTGAGCTGGTCAAAACCGCGACCGAATGGACGCAGGCGATCCCCTCAACCCGCCGCTAATTTTAGTTTCTGCGTCAAAAGGCCGATGTAATTAACAGAACGCATCCCTTTGGACGAACACGATGGAATCACTCTCGGTATATGGCTACCGCCTCGGCAACGATCATGAGGTGGAATATCTGCCGTTTAAAAAACGCCTGATTAACTACGCTTCGCCGGGTAAGGCTGACTATTTACGCACTACCATGGCAAACCTGCTCCACTTTCTGCTGACGCACGCCGTCGGTCGCGTGGTAGCAGACAGAACGCTGCAAACCCAGGTGTGGGAAAACAATGGCCTGAGCTGCTCCAGCCAGCGGCTGTGGCAGGTGATGAATAACCTGAAGCGTAAGCTGGCAGCGTTTGATCTGCCTGAGGATTTTATTCTGCGCGTCGAGGGTAAAGGCTACCTGATCCCCGAAGAGAAAGTGCTGCAACTCTACTGCCGCCAGACCTTTTTTGCCGCCGGTGAACACCCCCCACATGCGGGCGTGACGCGTTAATGGCTAACGAAGCCCCCTATTTTTATCCGCCTTATCCGGCCATTTATGCTAACGTTGTGCCGCCGCAGGCGATGCGGCACCCTCCACTCCCCCTGCTGGCAAAATTGAATGAGGCTTTATGAGAATTGGTATCGCGTTTCCCGTGCTGGTATTTATTGTCGCCGTGGCATTCCTGACCTGGTTTATTGTCGGCGGCTACGCCACACCGGGCGTTTAATATTAAGAGGCCTCCCGGCTGCGTTATTCAATACAGCGCATCACTTGCCGTTCAACCACTTTAATTTGTGATCCTGCTCGCCTTTTGGCGGGTGTAGAATGCCGGGCACGCAAGTTCACCGGAGCAGTTAATGAATATCATCGAAATCATCATGTCGGCGGGTCGGGTATCCGTAGATGTTGCCCTTTATACCCTGCTGCCGATCATGGTGGTGATGCTCATCATTATGAAGTACCTCGAGGAGAAGGGCGTACTGGACGCGATTGTCCGCCTCACCTCCCCGGCTCTCAAACCTTTTGGTATTAGCGGGATGGGCATATTTGCCCTTATTCAGCTTAACTTTGTCAGCTTTGCTGCTCCGCTCGCCGCGCTGGCGATTATGGAGCGGCGCGGAACCTCCGATCGTCATCTCGCCGCCACGCTGGCCATGGTTTTTGCCATGGGCCAGGCCAATGTCTTCTACCCTCTCACCCCCTTTGGTCTGCACTGGGGCGCGGCGATTGGCATTTCGCTGATTGGCGGGCTGGCGGCTTCGTCGTTTACCTACTACCTTGCCGGTCGCAGGCTCTCCAGCGCCACGCTGCGTGACGAAGAGGGCGAGCTTTCGCAGGAGAAGCCGCGCGCCGGGCTGATTGCGGTGATTAACGGCGCAGGGGCAGATGCGATTCGCTTATCGCTGGGCTCACTGCCGATGCTGCTGCTGTCGCTGACGGTGGTCGGCATATTAAAAGCAGCGGGCGTGGTGGAAGCACTGACGTCGCTACTGACGCCGCTGATGTCTTTCTTTCACATCTCAACGGTCTACGTGTTGCTGACGCTGACCAAATGTCTGGCCGGCGGTACTGCTTATTTTGGTGTTGCATCCGAAATGGCGCAGCACGGGCAGCTGACAGCGGCGCAGATTAACGCCTCGGCAGGCTTTCTGGTACAAACCCTCGATCTGCCGGGGATCGGGATTTTTCTCGGTATCGCCAGCCGCTTTGTACGCCTCTTCCGCTTCGCGCTTGCGGGCGCGATTGTGGGCATTCTGCTGCGCACGCTGCTGCACGCGTTACTGTTTTAGGAGGCCAGCGCCCCGTCACTGCGCATCGCACTGTAGAGGGAGCAGAGCGCCTGCAGGCTTTTAGTGCCGGTGCGTTTCATCAGGCTGTTACGCTGCACGCTGATGGTCGTGGGGCTGACGCCACGGATACGGGCAATGTCGTCAAGGGAGTGACCGCCGAGGATCAGCCGCATGATTTGCTGCTCGGCGCGGGTAAACTTGAGGCTGTCGTGGCGATAGCCGGGCGGACTATTCTGCCTGGAGAGCATGTTCATGACGGCCAACGCCTGACGCAGCTCGTCAACCCGCAGATTCTCTGCAAGGCAGAGTTTCACCATCCCCGGGAAGAGCAAGCTCAGGGATTCAAAATGGCGCTCGGCGGAGATAAAAATCGCATAGTGCGTCGGCGGACGGGAGAAAAAGAGCCCGTACATCTCCACAATATCCATCCCGGCGGTGACATAAATCGCCAGTTCGCTGCTCTGATATGGTTCGCCCCTCTCCTTACGCAATTGCCGGATGATTTGCTCAATACCAAAGATGAAAAGGCGATCCTTTCCGTAGATTGTCATGATAGCTCCAGAGGTTATTATCTTATTTATCCTGCGAGGCGCGCAGGCTATTTTTTTCCTGAGTGTTAGGGATGTCCTGAATCAACGCAATATAGCTTTTTCACTTCGTTTAGGCTTTGTTTAACTTTCCGGAGTGTGAATTCCAACGCTACTTTTTTCCTGCGGCAGAGAATTTACGCCAGGAATAAATTTATTCTGCTTGCGGTCAGCCATAAAAAAACCTGAAATCACAAAAGCCAGTAAAAATAGATAACCCATTGTTATTTATAAACTTTAAAAGACCAGGATTATCTTTAAAAAAACTTAAAAATTAAAATAATCATGCATATCAAATGTTCGATCGCAGTCTCAAAACACTATTTCAAATTGTGTAAAAGTGTGTTCCACGAACTACTTTTTAGAGAGCATGTTTTACAGAATTTATCTCTGAAGAGCGCTAACGCTTTTTAACACCGTATTTTGTGTGGTGAATCCCCCTCAGCGGCGGGGTCATGCTGATATACGTTCACGCTCAGTAGCGTTTCATTTTTATGGACGGATTGGGGTTATCGGCCCCCAATTCACCGGGAGGCACCCGGCACCACACACCCATTTATAGTGAACAGGCTGGCATTTTTTATGCGGTAATTATCAATGCTTTATTATATTAAAAATCATTATTAAGCTTGCTAATAATTCCGGCTTAGATCCGGCTTTTTCATGCGAACCATGTTTATAACAACCGTCTGCGTTAATGCAGAGAACATCTTGTACCTTTGAGAAAAATAATAGGGGATTTTATGTTGCGCACATTATTAATAGCCACATTACCTTTTATCACTCTTGCTACCCACGCCGTCACCTTTGATTATCGCCACGAAATGAATGACAGCGGAGGGAATAATCACAAAGACCGCTTATTAATGTCTCACCGTTTCGCTAACGGCTTTGGTCTGTCGCTGGAGGGGAAATGGAAAGGCTCGCAGGATAAAGATAAAGCCTACCATGAGACCCTGAGTAACGGCACCGAAGTGGTGGCCAGCTATATCTACAAGATCAACCCCACTTTCCAGCTGGAGCCGGGTTTCTCACTGGACAGCAGCTCGTCTGCTAACAACTACCGCCCTTACCTGCGCGGCAAAGTGAACTTTGACAGCGATGTTAGCGCGACCCTGCGTTATCGCCCCTATTTTAAGCGTAACTCCAATAATATCGGCACTAATAAACAGACCAGCGAGAACGGCTACAACCTGACGGCAGCGATCTCCTGGAAGCTATTTAAAGATTATCAACTCGATTATGAACTCGACTATAAACATGCCACCTCTGCGGGCGTGTTGATTGCGGATAACGAGAATTATGACTGGACCCACGATGTCAAACTGACCTATAAGCTGGATAAAAACTGGTCGCCTTACGCCGCAATTGGTAATGTCTCCGGCAGTAAATATACCGATGAACGCCAGACGCGTTATCGCGTTGGGGTGAAATATAATTTCTGATAACCGCATCGCTAAATAGGGGTTTCTCCTGAAGCCCCTATTTTTATAAGGAACAGCCTAATGATGATAAAGAGCAGTGTTGCGCTTGCGGTAAGCATCGCGGCAATATTTTCAACTCACGCGCTGGCGCAAGAAAATGCGCGGCTGGAGAGTGTAAAAGCTTTCGCCGATGCGGTTATTGCTAAAGCCAGCGATAAACAGCATCCGGATGTTCCCCTGCTGGCCGATGGCGTCGATCCGCGAACCGGCAAGCAGCTGGAGTGGGTCTTCCCGGATGGCAGAAAGGCGGTGTTGTCGAACTTCTCTGCGCAGCAAAATTTTATGCGCGTGCTGGTCGGGTTGAGTGAGTTAACCGGCGATGAGAAGTATAAGAAGCGCGCGGAGGATAATGTCCGTTACTACTTCCAGCACTATCAGGATGAGAGCGGGTTACTGCTGTGGGGCGGGCATCGCTTTATCGATCTCAATACGCTACAGCCCGAAGGACCGAGCGAAAAAGAGCAGGTGCATGAGCTGAAAAATGCCTATCCCTGGTATGCGCTAATGTTCTCTGTCGACAAAGCGGCGACGGCGCGTTTTATTCGCGCCTTCTGGAATGCGCATGTTTATGACTGGAAGATACTCGAAACCAGTCGCCACGGTGAATATGGCAAACCAATGGGCAAATTATGGGTCAGCGAATTTGAACAGCAGCCGCCGTTTTTCGCCACCAAAGGGCTCAGTTTCCTCAATGCCGGTAATGACCTGATCTACTCCGCCGCCATGCTTTATCAATATGAGGGCGAACAAGGCGCGCTGACCTGGGCAACAAGGCTGGCAGAGCAGTATGTGTTGCCGCGCGATAAAAAGACCGGGCTTGGCGTTTATCAATTCACCCAGGCGCTGAAACGCGCTGAAACCACCGACGATAGCGATACCAATTCGAAGTATGGCGACCGCGCGCAGCGTCAGTTTGGCCCGGAGTTTGGCGCTGCGGCGCTGGAAGGCAACATGATGCTGAAAGGCAGAACCAGCACTCTCTACTCGGAGAATGCGTTAATGCAGCTGGCGCTGGCAAAATCGCTGGGCAATAAAGGGGATGACCTCAAAAAATGGACGCTGGATGGCCTGAAGGCGTTTGCCCACTACGCCTACGATGAGAAAACCAACACTTTCCGGCCAATGCTGGCCAACGGCACCGATCTCTCGGGTTACCACCTGAAGCGTGACGGTTATTACGGTAAAAAGGGCACCGAGCTGAAGCCCTACCCGGCGGGCAACGAATTTCTGCTCTCTTATGCCCGCGCCTGGACGCTGGCGCAGGATGATGAGATATGGAAAGTGGCACGCGGCATTGCACGCGGCCAGGGGCTTGGCGATATTGGTGAACCGGGCGGGAAAAACAGCCAGCTCAATCTGCAGACGCAAAACAGCGAGCCGTACACGATTTTTGCGCTGATTGATTTGTCGCAGGCAACCGGTGATAAACGCTATCTCACGCTGGCGGATAAGGTCGCCGACAATATTTTAGCCAGCAAACGGCTGAATAACTTATTCATCGACGATCGCCGCTATGTTTACGCCAATATTGACAACATCGCCCCCTATGCCTTGCTGGCGCTGGAGGCCGCGCATCGCGGTAAGCCAGATGCCGTTGCCCCCTTCCTGAATGGGGCAGGTTTCACCGAAGGTGCCTATCTGATGGCGGATGGCAGCGTACGTTATTCCACGCGTGATGATGAGCTGTTCAAGTTGCAGGAAGGCGAGCAACTGAAGCCGAACGGCAAAAAGTAGAGAACGTTACTCCCTTTCCCCTTTACCGGCAGGCTGGCTACAAATGAAGCAGGTTGTGCTATTTTTGGGAGGGGCAAGAAGGGAGGACAGGGTATGAAGTTCAATGATGAGCTCACGGGACTCATTGGATTAGCCATTGGTGCAGCGGTGATTGGCCTGGTTGCGGCGCGCGAGCCTCTCAGTCGGGACAATATTGTGCGTGAAATTGAGCGGCAAGGACGGGACCGGGGAGATGGCGTTGAGGAAGAGGTGTTTCTCAAAGCCGCGGAGCTGGTCAGTAAAGGCGTGTAGCCACGCCCATTAATCACAACAGGCGAGTTTGCCACAGCGGCAAACTCGCCTGTTTGTTTCTATTTCACTGTACCTTTAATACCGTGCGGCTCCGCGCGCTGATACTGCGGCGCAATATTGACGGCACCGCCCAGTTTTGCGGCAGCGTGCCACGGCCAGCGCGGGTCATAAAGCATGCCGCGTGCCAGCGCCACCAGATCCGCCTCGCCTTGTTGCAGAACCGTTTCTGCCTGCTCTGCTTCGGTGATCAGCCCTACGGCAATAACCGGCATCTTTGTCCTTTCGCGCAGCGCTTTGGCAAACGGCACCTGATAACCCGCTTTTACGCTGATCTGCTGTAGCGGAGAGAGCCCGCCGCTGGAGACGTGCACATAGTCGCCGCCGGCCGCTTCAATCTGTTCGGTGAGCGCTGCGGATTGTTCGATATCCCAGCCCCCCTCCACCCAGTCGGTAGCCGACAGGCGGAGCCCGACCACAACGGAAGCCGGAACCGCTTCACGCACTGCGCGGAACACTTCCACGGTGTAACGCTGGCGGTTTTCAAGGCTGCCGCCATATTCATCGTCGCGTTCATTAGAGAGCGGAGAGAGGAATTGATGCAGCAAGTAGCCATGCGCCGCATGGATCTCGATCACCTCAACGCCAAGCTTCACCGCGCGCAGTGCGCTGTCGACGAAACGCTGCTTAACGCGCGCCAGATCCGCTTTGCTCATCGCGTGCGGTGGGCGTTCTGTTTCGTCATATGCCTGCGCAGAGGCGGAGAGTGTCTCCCACCCGCCCTCGTCCAGCGAGAGTTGCTTACCGCCCAGCCACGGCGCGCTGGTAGAGGCTTTACGCCCGGCGTGACCGAGCTGAATACCGATTTTGATCGGCGAATAGCGGCGAATATCGTCCAGCACCACGCGCAGCGCCTCTTCGGTGGCATCGTCCCACAACCCGAGATCCTCAGGCGAAATGCGCCCTTCCGGCTCAACGGCGGTCGCTTCAATAATCAGCAGACCGGCTCCCGAGAGCGCCAGGTTGCCGAGATGAATACGATGCCAGGCGGTCGCTTTACCTTCGTCAGCCGAATACTGACACATCGGTGCGATCACAATACGGTTATCGAGCGTCACACGCCCGAGCGTCACTTCTGAAAATAATTTGCTCATATCTCATCCTTTTCCGGCTTCGTTCACTGCGCAATTGCAGGCATCCGCGCGCAGTAAAGAGAAGAAACTGTCAGCCAATTACCATAGCTTGTCTTTGGCGGGATGTGCCGTTAGCGGCAGGCTGAACGATATTCAGGCAATCAATGGTCTGGTTAACGTTATGAAAGCTAAGTTGAAAATAATTTTCCGAATTTGCGATAAAAGCACATATATCGCGATGCGCAGGAGGAGGATATCCTGCCGCAGAGAGGGTTATTATTGCCGTAAGTCATTTTTTAACCGCCAGCGCAAGGCAGAAGATCACCTGAATTTTTTCAGCATCAGCGCAACCATATAGCGATCTTTATTGCAATGGTGATTAAACGGCGGCGAGCAAATAACACAACTCTGGCAGCGTGAAGTATTAGTGCTGTCTATTGCGCATTAACCTGAGCCGTTTCGAAGCGGAGAAAGATCTGAAAGTAAGATTTTGCCGCTAAGTGAGAATATTCTCAGTTATGACGGATATAAGTGAAACTTTCTGTCGCTTATTGCGACGTCGTTGAACAAAGCGCATGCGCAATGTTTAAGTAATCTTACAGTGTCGCTGAAATCGCTGCCCTTCTAACCTATAAGCTATTTTCTTAATACTGCTTAAGCTTCAACCAGGGCTTAAGTTAAAAATAACCCTTAAATGACCCTGCCTTTATCAGGCCGCAATCTTACTAAATTTCTTAGTACAACAGAGCTACCCAACATCAAGGGTTGCAATTTCCTCACGCTATTTGATAAAACACATAATCCTAAGTTGATTTTTATCTCTTTATCACTAAAAATTAATTCCGATCGATTTTCATTTACCCGCACACGGAGTGACATCATGTCAGAAGCACTTAAATCGTTAAATAACATTCGCACCCTGCGAGTACAGGCGCGTGAAGTTACGCTCGAAACGCTGGAAGAAATGCTTGAAAAATTGTCCGTGGTTGTAGAAGAACGCCGCGAAGAAGAATCTTCTTTACGTAAAGAGCAGGAAGAGAAAGAAGCTAAACTGGCGGCATTCCGTCAGAAGTTGCTGGATGAAGGTATCGACCCAACCGAACTTTTATCCTCTTTGAAAGGTCAGGCGACTAAAACCAAATCTGTTCGCGCACCGCGTCCTGCTAAATATAAGTATATTGACGAAGACGGTACTGAAAAAAGCTGGACCGGCCAGGGCCGTACGCCGAAAGTCATCGCTAAGGCGCTGGAAGAAGGCAAAAAGCTGGAAGACTTCTCCATCTAAAAGGCAGGGCGATAATAATATCGCCCTCTTTTTTATCTGCTCTGCAACGTCCTCATCTCCTTTGCAAATACGGCATCACGCCAGTTTTTATCAGCATTGTGACAAATACCGCCTGTGCAGTTCTCCCGCTATCCCTGCCGTCAAAACGTTATATCGATAATGCAGAGCTCCGCTCACCGCTACGCGAGCGTGGTTTTTCGCTGGCACCTAATGAGCGCCAGGCTTCGCTATTGGTGATGATGATGGGCGTTACCGTGTCATAACCCTCAGCGGCAATAGCCAGCAGGTCGAATGTCATTAATAGTTGTCCCTGTTTTACCACCTCTCCCGTTTGTACCTCGACGCAAAAATATTTTCCCGCCAGCTGTACGGTATTAATCCCGACGTGAATCAGGATCTCTGCCCCGGCGTCCGAGCAGATGCGGATTGCATGCCTGCTGGCATATGTGCTGGCGATATAACCATCCACCGGTGAATAAACGCGTCCTTCATCGGGAATAATTGCGAAACCCGGCCCAACGCTGCCAGTAGAAAAGACCCCATCATTGACCTGGGCAAGTGAGATCACTTCACCTGAAACCGGGGCGATAATTTGCTCCGTAATATCAGAAACCGGTTTCGCGGCAGGTGGAGGACGCCTGACTACTATATTTTCCCGGTCCGGGGATTCACCCCAGTTCACCGGCAGCGAACTCTCCTCAATCCCTGTTAGCAGGATTAATCCCAGGCTGCCTACAAATGCGAGACTGCACGCAACAATATAGGTGATAAAGCCTTCGCCATAAAAAACCGGGATTGTCAGCAGCCCTGGGATTGCCATGGCGATAGCGGAATTTTTACCGTAGCCAACCATTGCGCCGCCAAAAGCCGCGACCACCAGCACGCATAAAAACATTTTCTTACGTTTTAACGTTACGCCATAAATAGCCGGTTCGCTGAGACCGAAAAGCGAAGGAATAATTGCGCTGCGGGTCAACGCTTTCAATTTACTGTTACGCGTACGCAGATTGACCGCCAGCAACATAGCGGAGCAGGCAAATATTGCCGGGCCGCACGCCGCCAGCAAAAAACTCTGCTCCATCACCGAAATATCATTAATAAAAAGCACAATAAATGCCTGGTGAAGACCGAACATCAGCAGCAGCGGCCAGGCGGCCGCCATTAGCGCGCAGGTAAAAATGGGGCTGACGTTATAAAGCGCGCTAAATAGCGCGCTAATGGCCTGGCTTATGCTTACTCCCACCGGAAAGAGGAGTAGTACGATTAGGGGGACGATAATAAACAGCAGGAAACAGGGCGTCACTATCGCGCGTTTTGCCGCGGCAACATAGCGATCGATGACCTGCTCAATGCGCGATATTAACCAGACGCCGACAATGACCGGGATCACCGCACCGCTACTGTTCATCGCCCTGAACGGTAGCCCTGGAAAAGCCTCTTGTTGCCCGCCTGCCGAAATCCCCATGCCCAGCGGCGAAAGAGAAGCGCCCGCCATCGCGACGGCAATAAAGAGATTGGCTTTAAATTTACGCGCGCAGAGGATAGCGAGAAATAGCGGCAGAAAGTTAAAAGGACTTTCGGCAATGGCAAATAGGGTCGCAGCGCGTTGTCTGCCGGGGTTTAACCAGCCGGCATCGACACACATAATGAGAATGCCTTTCAGGATCCCTGCGGCCATCATGATCCCCAACAGCGGCATCGTTATATCGGCCAGACCATCGATCCATTTCATCAGTTGCGCGCAGCCCGCCCTTTCATGCTGCTCGACCTTTTTTACATCACTTCTTAAACCGCAACGCACGCTCAGGGCGTGGAACACTTTCGCCACGCGATTGCCAATCACGACCTGTAACCGATCGCCTTCACTCACGACGGTGAGCACGCCATCCAGCGCCCTGAGCTCCGCCAGTTTCACTTTGCGATTATCGATAACGGTGAATCGTAAGCGCGTCGCGCAGTGGATTACCGTTACGACGTTACTTTCGCCCCCCACCATCCGCAGAATATTGTCTGCCAGAACCGTGCTATTCATTCTTCTTCTTCCGTTTTATCAAACAACCTGAAACGTCGTTTGTCGCCGCTGTCCGTTGACGAGTGAGCAAAAGGGCCATCGCATGCAGCGACGACCGTTTATAGCGTAATAAGGGTTATGGCTTAAATCGGCTCGCTCAGCGTGGCGCCATTGCTGTGGATCACATCGCGATACCAGTAAAAGCTCTTCTTGCGCTGACGCCTCAGGCTACCGTTACCGCCATCGTCGCGATCGACGTAGATAAAGCCGTAGCGTTTTGACATCTGCCCCGTTCCGGCGCTGACCAGATCTATCGGCCCCCAGCAGGTGTAACCAAGCAGTTCAACACCATCTTCAATCGCCTCGCGAATCTCTACCAGGTGGGCGTGAAGATAGTGAATGCGATAGTCATCCTCAATCGATCCATTCAGCTCCGGCACATCTTTCGCACCAAGGCCGTTCTCCGCGATAAAGAGCGGCTTGCGGTAGCGATCGTAGAGTTCGTTGAGCAGAAAACGCAGACCCTTCGGGTCGATCTGCCACCCCCACTCCGACGCAGAGAGAAAGGGGTTGGGGATCATATTGAGGAGCGTGCCATGACCGCGTTGATAGAGGTCGGGCCTGGCCGCTGCGCAGCCGCTCATGTAATAGCTGAAGGAGATAAAATCGACGGTCTCTTTAAGATCTTCCCTGTCCTGCGGTGTCACATGCAGCGTGATGCCATTTTCACGAAAATAGCGCGCAATCCACGCCGGGTACTCCCCCCGCGCCTGAACATCGCCGAAGAAAAGCCATTCGCGGTTCTCCTGCTGCGCTTGCAAAAGATCCTCCGGTTTACAGCTGATGGGGTAGCGCACCGCCCCCAACAGCATGCAGCCAATCTTCGCCTCCGCAATAATTTCATGACAGGCTTTCACGGCCCGCGCACTGGCGACCAATTGATGATGAAGCGCCTGATAAATCTCCTGCTTGCTGCGCTCTCCCATCAGGCCGGCGCCGGTAAAAGGGGCGTGTAGCGCCATATTGATCTCGTTAAAGGTGAGCCAATATTTCACTTTATGACGATAACGGGTAAATACCGTGCGGGCGTAACGTTCAAAAAAATCGATAACCTGCCGGCTGCTCCAGCCGTCATATTTTTTCACCAGACCAAAGGGCATTTCATAATGTGAAAGAGTGATCAGCGGCTGAATACCATACTGTGCCATCTCATCGAAAAGCCGATCGTAGAACGCCAGCCCCTCTTCGTTCGGCTCCGTTTCATCACCATTGGGGTATATTCGTGCCCAGGCAATCGAGGTGCGCAGGATGGTAAATCCCATTTCAGCGAAGAGTTTTATGTCCTGCGGGTAACGGTGGTAAAAATCGATGGCAATATCTTTGAGGTTGCCGTTTGTGCCCGGGCGCACTGCAATTTCGCCATCGATTCCCTGAGGTTGCAGATCGGCGGTTGAAACCCCTTTCCCCCCCTTATTCCATGCCCCCTCGATCTGGTTGGCGGCGACCGCTCCCCCCCATAAAAACCCGTCGGGAAATACCATTTTCATCGCTCTCTCTCCTTGTTGTCATAGCGCCTCGACGCGGAACGTCGAACGACAGGCGAAAAAAAACCTGATTCCCTTAACGCCAGGCAGGCATTAAGGGGATCAGGTTTCGCTCGGTTTATTGATGACGATCCGGGTGGACTTTTATAACGAATCCCATTATCTGGCTCAAGCGCTCAAAACGGGAAATGTGATGATAATCAAGGATGACGGGGAGAGGAAAATCACGATAAATTGATGAAGACGCCCATTCGGGCTGCTTCATCAATGCGGGGCTAAAGCGTTAATCTGCTTCTAACGCATCCTGAATCGCATCGGCAAGCGTAGCGACTTCCTGCGAGACATTACGTAAATCCATCTGGCTGCGAATACCGGAATTTGCCGTTGTTGCAGAGACAGCCGCTTTCGAAATTTCCAGTGCTGCCTGTACGGCCAGTAACCGTTTTCTGTTTTCCAGCGCGTCATTACCGGTCGCGCCATCAAGATCAAAATATCCTTCTAACACTGTTTGCTCCTCAGATTTCATTTCCAGTGGTCGGATATAACACCATCAGGTGCAGCAGGATGCAATCACATCCCTTTAAGATGTGAATAAAAGTGCCGCCTGGCGATTAAAGAGGTAAAAAAAAGCCGCTCGGGAAGAGCGGCGCAGAAACAGTATCAGGGTTAATAGGGGTTAATGATGATAGCTATTCAAATCATAGCGTTATATTAAAAACCTTGCTTAACATTGGGATTTATCCTGGAGGCGCCTGAGCGGCTAAGTTATTAGTTAAGATAATGATATCGAGCTATGCGCAGCAGAATCGTGTATGGTTGCCGGCCATTCATCAGGAAAAAATCTATGTCACAACGCAAAGATGCCAAAAGCCGCCGTAACTACCTCGTAAAATGTTCCTGCCCTCACTGCTCACAACATTCCGAACACAGTTTCTCCCGCGTCCAGAAAGGGGCAATGTTAATGTGCCCGCACTGCAGCAAAATTTTCCATCAAGATAAGAACGCTCTCGCTCAGGCAACAAGCTGAGTGCGCTATCACCTTCGGTGATAGAAATAAGGCCCGCATGGGCGGGCCTTAGCATCTGATTAAAAAAACGTCACGATTATGCCTGGTGCTCAATCACCTTCTGACTATTATCAATAGCGATTTTGCGTGGTTTTTCACTCTCCGGGATCTCCTGATAAATGGAGACCTCCAGAATGCCGCTCTCTAATTTCGCGTTGCTCACTTTGGCATGATCGGGCAGCGAGAAGCTCAGGCGGAAATCCGCGCGGCGTATGCCTTTATAGATCCACCCCTGCTCTTCCTCGGAAGCCTCTTCACTGCGCTTACCGGAAATATGCAGGTTGCCCCCTACCGTCTCGATTTCCAGCTCCTCCTCCTTCCAGCCAGGCACGCTGACATGCAACAGGTAGTTGTTGGCATCAACTTTTTTCAGATCGTAAGCAGGTGTCGCCGCCACAGGCGTGTTGCCGGTGAGCTGGCTAAAAAGCGAATCAATACGGTTAAAGCGATCGGCAAAAAGCGAATCTGAAAAGCCAGGGAGTGCTGACAAGGTTCTGAGTGCCATAAGTTAACCTCCTGAATAATCAATTCAAAAGCTCAAGTTAAAGGCAAGCCTTGCTTGTCCGCTAATAAAAATAATGCCATCGGCACGTTTTTCAAGAGTGGGTAAAAAATTTTTTTTTGCGGCTGTGCAGTGTGCAGAAGAAGCGGTGGGAAGAGGAGTACACGATGCCGGGATCGGCGGGAAGATGGTACGCCCTACAGGGTTCGAACCTGTGACCTACGGCTTAGAAGGCCGTTGCTCTATCCAGCTGAGCTAAGGGCGCATTGCGCGAATGCCACCACCTTTACGGTGGAAACGCCTGGAATTATACGGTGAGCACCAGGTGAGTCAATGTATTTTAGGCTGGTTGCCTGCGAAGTGAACGCGCCTGCGCGTTTTCCCGGCAATCCGCCAGTTTATGCGCCGTTACGCCTACGTCCCCGCCTTAACCCTGCCCACTTCTTGGGAAATGTCGCAGATGGCTTTAAGTATCTGTACCTGTTTCTGCATGAATCAGATTGTAAAAATGTTGCTCTTAACAGGGCATAAAACAGGACATGCAGCGTGGGTTTGCTGCTGACAAAGCCTCAATGGACAGGGCGTTTTAGCCGAAAAATAAAATACGTTGGCGAGGGAAAAATGCGAAAACGTATCCGTAGAGAAAAACATCGCAGCGATAAACCGACACATCGGGTTCTACCTTACCGGGGCGCAACGCCTCCCCTTTTCGATACGCTGGAACAACTCGTTCAGCAGCTCAATTTCGCACTACCGGAATATATGATTAGCCAGACGCTAATCTCCACCGATCACTACTTGAGTTATGCCTGGCGCAGTTGCCTCTTCTCCGGTAAACGCAATGCGGTCTTTCCATCGCTTGAGATGGCAAATCATCAGCTTTGCGAACCCTATCTGTCGCACTTAATTGTCGATATGGAGACGCTGACTACCTCCCGGCTGGAGGCGCTGGAAACCCTGCGGCAGCCCAACTTATGTAATCGCGGTCTGCATATCTATCTCTTAACGTCAAAAGACGATCCGGCGCAAATGAGCTTTCTGCGCGCAGCGGGCCCTTTTCATGTTATTGCCCGCGATCTCTCCGTTGTTCCGTTCCGCCAGGCGCTGTTGGTGCCTCCTGAAAGAAGTATTCACGCTCCGCTCTTTCCGGCCACAGAGTGGAAAATTCTCTCTTCTCTGGCGCGAGGATTAACCATGAAACGCATCGCACGACAACTCAACCTTCCCTATCACCGCGTTGTTTACCGACTCAATACCCAACTTAAGCTGCTTGGCCTTCCCGATCGACAGAGTCTTATTCATCTCCTGCATCGTCTGACCCTTAACAGGCATCACCAGACGCTATGAATAAAACCACTCTTCATCTTGCCTTCGGGGTAAAAAGAGAGAAGAACGCGCAGTTCGGCAGTAATTTTTTCACAAGACAATAACAATTCAAACTAATCCTGGAACCAGAGAGAGCGCCTGGCTTTCTCTGGTATCCGCTCTCCACAATGCTTTACCCACTCAGGCCACGAATAATGTGCCACTCATCTTCTTAACACGCTGAAAACAATCAGTTTGTTATTTTGTTTTGCTCGCCGTAAAAATGATAATTCACTAAAACAATAAAAATTGATAACAGATAGATTCAAATATCTTTTATGCTCTTTTACTCTTCAGGATTTCCTGTCGGCAAATAACTCACGCTAACTCATAAGACCTCTCCATACATATTTACCAGGTATAATTGATCTAGCGCATTAACTCGCACGCCATTTCTCTTGCGTTAATACGGAATAGATTATTTCTCCCCTTCGCAGTCTGCGAGGGGAAATAGTCTGGCAGACACCAGGATGCTACCGGTTTTCCCATGAAAATTATCTTCGTCACAGAAAACGTCAACGGCAATTACTCTTCTTAACGTCTGTGGCACACCTGCGTAGACGAGGCATAAAAAACAATCAGAGGCTAAAAAAGATGAAACCGGCTTCCGTCATTATTATGGATGAACATCCTATCGTCAGGATGTCGATAGAAGTTCTGTTACAGAAAAGCCAGAATGTAAAAGTCGTTCTGAAAACAGATGACAGCCGCAGCGCGCTTGATTTTATTCGCGCTAATAAAGTTGATCTGGTTATTCTGGATATTGAATTACCGAAGACTGATGGCTTTACTTTATTGAGAAAAATCAAAGCAGTACGCGAAGACGTTAACGTGCTTTTTCTCTCTTCAAAATCAGAGTCGTTTTATGCCGCACGTGCAATCCGCGCAGGCGCGAATGGTTTCGTCAGTAAAAGAAAAGATCTCAACGATATTTATAATGCGGTAAAGATGATTCTTGCCGGATACTCTTTCTTTCCTTCCGAAACGCTCAATTACATTAATCACCCTGGCAAACGTAAAGGGGAAACGCGGGATATGCCGCTCTCTAATCGCGAAGTTACGGTATTACGCTACCTGGCTAACGGTTTTTCGAACAAAGAGATTGCGGAACAATTGATTCTCAGCAACAAAACCATCAGCGCCCATAAATCAAATATCTTCTCTAAACTGGGCGTTCATACCATCGTTGAGCTGATTGATTATGCCAAGGCGCATGAACTCTTATAAAAAAGGCCGCAACAGCTGCGGCCTTTTATAAACACTCGCGTAAAAAGAAAGCTTAATAATAATTAATGGTAAACGTGGCATCTGATTTAGCAATGCCAGGCGTAGGGTTATTCACCAGCGCAATGTAATTGGCAAAGAACTGCAAAAGCGAATTGCCATTACCATCCACGCTAATAGCCTGGCTGGGTGCCTCAAGATCTAAAGGCGACAGATCGTGGTCGCGCAGTTGGATCGCCACCTGATGTGCCATCTTATCGTCGCTGAGCGCTAACCATGCAGGGTTGCTGGCGGCTTTTCCCGAAAAGGTTATCGAAACACTTCCCGGCGGGCACCCCTTCAGTTTCAACGAAAAGGCGACCGGGGTGGTGATACTCCCTGCCATTTGCAACTTCCTGACCGGCCAGCGTCCTAACGAAACGGTTTTGTGGTTATCGCTGCTTTCCACCGCACATCCGGCGTGAATAACCCTCGCGCGCAGTTCAATGTTGCTTTGCGCAGCGGCAACATTGATCCCGCAGCCGAGCAGCAAGAAAAAGTGTAAAAACCGGGGCATTACGGCTCCTTAATTATATTCCACGCGTAAAAATCCGCGGGCGCTGAAGGGCCCCTCTGCCGGTTTCTTGCCGGTAACGCTAACGGGCCAGGCACGAATACCGACCTGTGCCGCAGCATTCTTATCGAGCTGAAGCGGGATAACACTGAAGATATTATTGGGCATAAAAGGCTGGCCCGATTCATTGGCGACCACAAAGCCCAGATCCGGATTATCTGAGAGCAGAATGTGGTTGTCCGACTTCTCCGCTTCGAGCCGCACCGAGATGTGCGCCCGGGCGTGAACGTTGGTACAGCTGATTGAAACCGTCTGGCTTTGCGGCGTCACACCACGCGGACGATTCCCCGCGCCGGCCTCGCTAAACAGTGCGGCGCGAATATCACCAAAATCAAACTCCACCACCTGCCCGGCATTCACCTCGCAGCGCTGCGGCACTTCCACCACGCCGCCAAGGCTAATGGTATAGACCGGCGTGATCAGCGGATCGTTTACCCCGGTGGTGACATAAACGGTAAAAAGAGTCTGCTGCGGGATAGTCACCCGGTTCATAAAACGCTCGGTCACCCGAAGCTTGAGCAGCAGCTGCGAGTCCATCACGCCAAATGGGCGATGCTTCGCCACATTTGGCTCCTGCCCCATGCGGATATAGTTACCCGGTGGATAAAACTCACCGGCGTAGCTATCGCTGATGCGCATTGCCGCCTGTAAATGCGGGGAGATTTGCAGATAACGGTACCCGTGCGCAGTAAATTCCACCGGGAAACGGGTCACATAACTGCGGTAGGTATGGGTTTGTCGGGTTCCCGCCGGGCAGATTGCCCGTACGCCGATCCACGCTGATTTCTCCGATCGCATAACCACTTTATTAAGCTGGTTACTGTTGCTATCGAAGCTGTCCGACAAATCGTAACTAATATCTGTAGGGGTGCCTTTGGCGTTGTAACAACTGGCGGCGAAGGCCTGCGTTGCCGCAAGCCATAACACGCCGGCAAAAATCGGTCGCATCGCGTTATCCTTTACTGACACAGTGTGCACTGGCGAGGGTGATGGGCTGCTGCAGGCTGGCTTCCGGCAAGGTATACGGGGCGAAGCAGCGTTCGTGATCGCGCTCCCCCCACTGCACCAGTAACTCTCCACGCAGCGGTAATCCGCTTAAAAAGATCTGTCCCTCCTCGCCCACCATGCTGCTGACGCCGCTGCCGCGTTCAGTGACCAGCGAGCCAAAAGGAACCGCGCGGTCGCCGCGCATGACAGTAAGCAGCGCACGCACACCAATGCGGGTGGTGAAGCTGGCGCGCACTAATGCCCCCTGGGTAGGCACGACGCTGCCGACATTACTCTCAATATCGGTGTGATCGCTGAGCGTAGCCGTATCGAGCGCAACGCGGTTATGGCGATAAACGGTGGCATAAGGTACGACGGCATAACCGCGCCAGTCGGTCGTAATTGTGGGCTGATTCTCAATGCGTACCCCCTGCGCGCCCGGTGCTTTTATCAGCACATTGGTATCGCCAAGCGGCTGGGCAAACGTGAGGCCATCGGCATGGGCTACCGCGCCGCCACCGAACTGCCAGTTATAGTCGCGCTGCTGTTTATCGTAGTTGTAGCCGAGATTAAGCCTGCCCCATGCTGCCTGCCAGTGAGCATTGGCACTGCCGTTATACCCGCGGGAATTACTGCTCCCCTGATTGAGGTTGTAGCTGAGGTTGCCCTCCTCCAGTAGTGTCCCGCCAATGCCGGTCTGCCAGCTGGACTGCCCGCTGCTGCTGCGGTTGAAGTTGGCGCTGGCATAGACGTTTTGCGCCGCACTGCCACCCGCCCCAAATCCCAGGGCGCTAAAGGGAACCGAGATATTGAGCGCTGCGATACGTTCCGCCCGCCTGTCGCCGGAAGCGTAGCTCCACGACCATGACAGGGCGTAGCTCATCCCTCGCCAGCCATCGGCATAGCCAAGCTGCAACCAGCGCCGGCTACGCGATTTATCCCAATAGGTCTGCTGCATGCCGGAGAGATAGAGCGATCCATAATCGGTGAAGCTATGCGTGACATTGGCCTGCAAGCGCCGCTTTTTGTTCGCGCTCTCTTCGCCTGATGGTTTTACTTCGCCGACGGCGTTTTCGCGGGCCGGATACGCCACCTCGTCCAGCGTATGAAAACCGCGCGTCGAGTAGCGCCATGCCAGAAACTGAAAGTGTGTGCCGAGTTGATTGAGGGATTTGGCGTACATAAAGCGCAGCGACTCACCCTGCTCTTTGTGGTCGCGGGCAAGGCGGCTGCGCGCATGGGTAAGATCGAGTGAGAGCGCCCCCAGATCGCCCAGATTCACGCCTGCACCGCTGGCAAACGCCGTGTAATCGCTGGCAAGCTGGGTACCCGCGTAAAGGGTATAACCATGCGCCAGACCGGCCACGATCGTCCCCTGCGTAAAAAAGGGCGAAGCATACTGACGGTTGCCGCTGCGATAGCGCCCGGCTACCACATCATATTTGATACGTCCTTCACGCTGCAGCAGCGGTAACGTCGAATAGGGCACGCTATAACGCTGTTCGCTGCCATCTTTCTCCTCCAGCACAACGTCAAGATCGCCGCTGGAGGAGGTCGGATTGAGATCGGTGATGGTAAAAGGCCCGGCGGCAACCGTGCTTTGATAGATAACATAGCCATTCTGGCGAATGGTGAGTCTCGCCGGCGTTCGTGCAATGCCGCGTACGGTGGGCGCATAGCCCTGCTGGCTATCGGGGTACATGGCGTCCGCTGAAAAGAGGCGCAGGCCGCGAAAACCAATGCTATCAAACAGTGCATTCTGCGTATTGCTGTCCCCCATCACCAGCTCGCTTTTCAGCGGTACAACCGTCCGCTGTAACCAGCTGGCAATGTTTTCCCAGCGTCGGTTGCCGGTGCCTGCGTTGCGCAGGGCACCACTGTTACGTAGCCGCCAGGGGCCATAATTCAGCCCGCTCTGCAGAGTCACAAAATAGCTGTCGCGCTGCGTGCCATGGTTACCGCTAAAGCTGTAATTAAACAACGCGGCGGGAATGCCTTCATCCCATGATTCCGGCGGGATGTAGTCGCGGGCGTGAAGATGCATTGAGGCCTGCGGCAGGCCGATATCGAGCCGCATCGTTGAAAAGGTAAAGGCAGTTTGTGCCCCGGGGATAGCCTGGCTTATATCAATACAGTCGCGATCTCGCTGAAGCTTCATTGCAGGAAATGCAGCCATATTGACCCCAAGGCGCGCTAATAGCGCTTCTGAGAAACAGGGCGTTAACCCGCCCGATGCTTCACCAGCAGCGCTGTTGGCCTCACGCTCAAAGCGGATATCCTGTGTGGTAATAAATTCATCGTTGCGCCAGATATCGACGCGGTAACTGCCCGGGCGCTGAAACCCTTTTTCCAGCAGCGACAAATCAGCGACCGAGCCGGGATCGTCAGATAAGAAAGCCGGATTGAAGTAGCGTTCAGCATAGAGATCCAGCGGGCATAGCGCGGCCAGCATGGGGAGCGCAAACCGGCGCGGAGGATATTTTATGGTCATAAATGTTTACCACTCGCCCGTCTAACGCAGGCTAACCGTTCTTACTGCCGTAACGGCACCGTAGTCATTGACTGTCTGAAAAGTGAGATCGCCCCGGGCATCGGGCGGCAACGCCACCTGCGTACTCTTTTTTGGCGCAACCATGACGTTGTTTAACTTCCGCTGGTTGATATGCACATTCACCAGCGAAATATAGTAAGGCGACTTATTGGTGATCTTCAGCATGTCCCCTTCGTGGGCAAAGCTCAGCGCCGCCGGGGCATCTCTTGCCGGATCGACGAGGGTTGAGGGGCGCACAAAGAGCTTGATGCGGGACAAAATCGCCAGATGCAGCACGTTTTTGCCCGCCATGCTCTCCTTATCCACCGAGGGGATCGCTTTAACATTGAGCCAGAACAGCGATTCCCGATCGCCGGGCAGCGGTGGGCCGACATAAATAATTCGTAACGTATTTTCACTGTTCGGTTCACTAACGAATAATGGCGGGGTGACAGCAAATGTTTTTACTCTCTGCCCCTGCTCATTTTCAACCCATGAATTAATTAAAAAACGGGATTTCTTGTCACTATTATTCACCGCGAGAGAAGTCTGTTTCGCCTCGGCCGGATATATAACACGCGTGGCACCTAAAGAAATCCCACCTTCCGCATTTACGGCACTGGAAATAATAAATATAGCCGCAATACCCATTCGTAATAAATTCTGCATGGTCAACTTTCTTGTAATAAGAATATTCAAGACAAAATAAACAGATGTCCACAAGAACTCATCCCTGAGAGTGTAGCCTCCTGTCCCCCATTCCTTATTCGTACTTCATAATAAACATCGTGTCAGCATTGGCCGAACCCGGCGTCACTTCTGCCGAGGTTGCTTTATAGCGGGCGGCGAACTGCAACGTATTGCTTCCGGTCGCCAGGTTTTGCGCAACAGAGTAAGTTGCACCGTCGGGTTTCAGCTTTTGGGAGTTACTGTCGAGGATCTCAATAGCCACCCCTTTCGCGCTGCCGCCGCTGTCGCCCGCAGTGAGCGCTAACAACGTCGGATCGACATCATCAGCCTTGCCTGCGAAAGCGACAGATGCCTGCGTGGCAACGCTGCGATCGCAGTCATTTACCGTGAGTGTAAACGGCACCAGAGGCGTCGTATCACCGACATTGCTAAACAAGGTCGTATGATATTGGCCCATGGCAACGGTCTGGGTGTTTGACTGCACGCTAATTGCGCAGGCAAGTTGTACCAGTTCACCTTCAAAATGAATATTACCACCCGGAATAACGACTGGCCCGCGGGCCTGCGCTACACCGGATAACAGCATCATGCTCGCTGCAAGCGAAATAACTATGGGTCTGGTGTTCATATCATATCCTTATAATTAGTCTGGCGATGTTCATCATCCTGTTGAATTTCGCCGATGACTGAAGGCATTAACTGCCCGAAAGATATTCTCGTCCATGAAAATATTACGAAGTACTCCTCATTCGTATGCCCCCCAGGTCAAGCAAAACGAATTAAAGTTATGTAATTATCATTATTTCTTGCTGCGCTATTAAATTATCCCTGTCGCAAATTTTTAAATAGACACAAATGCTGCATTTCCCCTAAGTGGTTTCTTAAGAAGAGCTAAGAAACAGCCCTGCCATATTTTATTGAGGGCTTATGAAATAGCGGCGAATACCGCATAGACGCAGGCTTAACCTTACGTTTCCTAGGGGTGATGAGTTGTTTCTTTTTTGTTAATTCATGAACGGAACCCTCTGCCTCCTCCAGGCTGGCCAGTGAAATCCGCAAACGGTAACTGACAGCGCGGCGTGCTTCTGACAGAATAGCGCGCATCCCCTTTAGGCAATTTAACAGATGGATCTTCTCTCTGATGGCAGCAAAAATTATTGATGGTAAAACGATTGCGCAGCAGGTGCGCTCTGAGGTTGCTGAAAAAGTTCGTGCCCGCGTTGCCGCCGGTTTTCGCGCGCCCGGTCTGGCCGTCGTTTTGGTTGGCAGCAACCCGGCCTCACAAATTTATGTCGGCAGTAAACGCAAAGCGTGCGAGGAGGTAGGTTTTATCTCCCGCTCTTACGATTTGCCGGAAACCACCAGCGAAGCCGAGCTGCTGGGGCTGATTGATAAGCTTAATGCCGACAGCGCAATCGATGGCATTCTGGTACAGCTGCCGCTGCCTGCGGGCATCGACAACGTTAAAGTGCTTGAGCGTATCGCGCCCGATAAAGACGTAGACGGCTTTCACCCTTACAATGTCGGACGTCTGTGTCAGCGTGCACCGCGTCTGCGTCCCTGCACGCCGCGCGGGATCGTCACCCTGCTTGAGCGTTACAACATCGACACTTTCGGTCTGAACGCCGTGGTGATTGGCGCGTCGAACATTGTTGGCCGCCCGATGAGTATGGAGCTGCTGCTGGCCGGCTGCACCACCACCGTAACGCACCGCTTTACTAAAAACCTGCGCCACCATGTGGAAAACGCCGATCTGCTGATCGTCGCGGTGGGCAAACCGGGCTTTATTCCCGGCGAGTGGATTAAAGAGGGCGCGATTGTTGTCGATGTCGGTATTAACCGGCTGGAAAACGGCAAAGTAGTGGGTGATGTGGTGTTTGAAGAGGCCGCTGCGCGTGCCGCTTACATTACGCCTGTTCCCGGCGGCGTCGGTCCAATGACCGTGGCAACCCTGATCCAGAACACGCTGCAGGCGTGTGAAGAATATCACGATGTAAAAGGCAATTAAGATGGCAACATTTTCTCTTGGTAAACACCCGCACGTTGAGCTGTGCGATCTGCTGAAACTGGAAGGCTGGAGCGAGAGCGGCGCGCAAGCGAAGATCGTTATCGCCGACGGTTATGTGAAGGTCGACGGCGTGGTTGAAACGCGTAAGCGTTGCAAAATTGTCGCCGGGCAAACCGTGACCTTCGACGGGCAGAGCGTCACCGTCACCGCGTAACCTCCTGTGCCCGATGGCGCTGCGCTTATCGGGCCTACGATCTCCCATGATGATCCGATCCGCGTAGGCCGGATAAGGCGCAGCCGCCATCCGGCAATGCTTATCCAATGCCCCTTCACCGATAACGGTCAATTACCGATCAACCTCAAAGAATCACCAATTCCTCTGGCTGAACACCAAATTTCTGTTGCGGCGTTTTAAGAGTTATCTCACGATAAGTAGAACGTTCTACTAAAACGTTCTACTAACAAAAATAACGCGCAAAACGCGCAACTTCGGGGGAAGTCAGCATGAGTCTGATATCTGGATTTGTTAAATCGCTCTCTAAATTGTCGATGATTGGTCGCGCCTTAATGCTGCCTATCTCGCTGCTACCCGCTGCGGGCCTGTTACTGGCCTTCGGCGATAAATTCCACCTGCCGTTAATGATGAACGCCGGTGGCGTTATCTTTGACAACCTGCCCATGCTCTTCGCCATCGGCTCTGCGGTTGGTCTGGCCTCGGAATCGGGCATCGCTGCCCTCTCGGCGGCGGTCTCGGTATTTATCACCAACATTACTATCGGCACCATGCTCGGCATTACGCCGGAGATGGCCTCCCAGGGCGGCAAATATGCGATGGTGGTCGGCATCCCGACCTTACAGATGGGCGTCTTTGGCGGGCTTATCTGCGGTATCCTCGCCGCCTGGTGCTACAACCGCTTCCATACTTTGCAGTTGCCGGAGTTTCTCGGCTTCTTCTCCGGTAAGCGTTTTGTCGCTATCGCCACCGCCTTTCTGTCGTTCTTGCTCGGCCTGCTGCTGCCCTATGTCTGGCAACATATTCAGGCCGGTATTGATGCGCTGTCGGTGGTGGTCAACGGCGATAACCAGGCGGCATCGACCTTTATCTTCGGTCTGGTCGAACGCGCGCTGATCCCGCTGGGCCTGCACCACATCTGGTACCCTTCGTTCTGGTACTCATTTGGCGATTACACCACTCAGGCAGGCCAGGTGATCCATGGCGATCAGACAATCTGGTTCAAAATGCTGGAAGAGGGTGTGAAATCCTTCAGCAGCGACAGCTACCACGACGCCGGTAAGTTTATGCAGGGCGAGTTCCCGCTGATGCTGTTTGCGCTGCCAGCGGCCTGTCTGGCGATGTACCACGAAGCGCATACGCGTAACAAAAAGATCGCTTTCGGTATTCTCTTCTCCGCCGCGCTGACCTGCTTCCTGACGGGCATCACCGAGCCGGTTGAGTTCACCTTTATCTTTGTGGCCCCGATCCTCTACGTCTTTAACGCCATCATGGCGGGCCTGGCCTATATGTCGATGTATCTGCTGCATGCCCACATCGCCAAATCCTTCTCCGCAGGCTTTATCGATTATCTGTCGTTTGGCATCCTGCCGTCGTTTAACGGCTATCAAACCAACTACCTTAACGCAGTGATTGTCGGTATCCCGATGGCGGTGATCTACTACTTCACCTTCCGCTTTGTGATCCGTCGTTTTGATGTCAAAACCCCGGGGCGCACGGACGTAACGGCGACGGCAGATGATAAAACCGACAGCGAGTTGGCCGGTGAAATCATTGGCCTGCTGGGCGGTGAGCAGAATATCGCCTCCGTCGGCTCCTGCATCACCCGTCTGCGTCTGGAAGTAGCCGATAGCAAGAGAGTGGATAAAGATGGGCTGAATAATCTTGGCGCGCGTGGCGTGGTGTTTGTCGGCGACAGCGGCATCCAGGTCATTTTTGGCGCAAGGGCACAATTTATTGCCCAGAGCATGTCCACACAGATCGGCAAAGCATAAGATAACGGCCTGGCACGCACCGGCGTGTCAGGCCCGGCTGAACAGCGTAAACGACAGGGAGCAGCGTTGAAGAAAGTCAGCATTATTGATGTGGCAAAGCACGCGGGCGTCTCCGTTTCTACGGTCTCGCTGGTGCTGCGCCAGAAAGGGAAAATCTCCGACGCGACCATCGAAAAAGTGCAGGTAGCGATTGCCGCACTCGGGTATGTGCATAACGTCGCGGCGGCGAATCTGCGCGCCAACACCTCCAATCTTATCGGTCTTATCCTGCGCGACTTCAGCGACAGCTTCTCAATCAAAGTAATGGCCAGCATCGTGCAGGAGCTGGAAAAGCACGGCTTTATGGTCTTTCTCGGCCAGCCGCTGAATGATGGCGAGCACCTCGAGCGCAGCCTGCTCTCTTTTAAACAGCAGGGCGTGGCTGGCGTCATTTACCTCTCTTGCGATACGCGATCGCTCACCCTGCCCGCGCAACTGCAACAGTGCGCGCTGCCGCTGGTGGTGGTCTCGCAATCGCTGCTGGAGGAGCCCTGCGATCTGGTGATGCGTGATAACCGCCAGGCCGCCGCGCTGGCGACCCGCTACCTGATTGAACGCGGTCATCGCAATATTGCCTATATCGGCGGTATTGAGGGAGATGTAATCCGCCAGCAGCGGCTGCTCGGTTTTCGCCACGCCATGGCGCAGCACGGCCTGGTACTGCGCGACGGCGCGACGCCCGCCTGCCACGGCGACACGGAAGCCGCCAGCCGTGCGACTCGTCAGCTGCTGGAACAGCACAACACCATCACCGCCCTGCTCTGCCATTCACCCGATGCGATGATTGGCTCGATAAGCGGCATTCATCACACCGGGCGTACCGTCGGTAAAGATCTCTTTTTGACCCAGCAGGTGGCGCTGGTCGGCTTCGAGGATATGCTGCACATCAATCTCACCTCGCCAGCGTTTACCTATGTCTCCTCCGCCAGTGAAGAGAGCGGACGCCAGGCCGCCGGGCTAATGATGCGCAAGCTCAAAGAGCCGCAGTTACAGACGCAGCGCATAACCCTCTCCGGGCAGCTCATCGTGCGTGAATCCGCCTGACGCGCAAATCAGGCGTGAAAAGGGCGCGTTTTGGCTATAATCCCTTTTTTCTCAGGGAGATGCTTTATGCCAACTATCGTCACTCACGCTGCTGTCCCACTCTGTCTCGGGCTTGGGCTCGGCAGTAAAGTCATCCCTCGGGGTTTGCTGCTGGCGGGAATGGGACTTGCCATGCTGCCGGACGCCGATGTGCTGGCGTTTAAATTCGGCGTCGCTTACGGCGATGTTCTCGGCCACCGCGGTTTTACCCACTCCCTGCTCTTCGCCTTTGTCGTTCCGCTACTGGTCGCCTGGCTTGGGCATAAGCGCTTTAAGGCAAGCCTCGCGCGCTGTTGGGCATTTTTAACCCTCTCCCTGCTGTCGCACAGCCTGCTGGACTCCATCACTACCGGCGGGAAAGGGGTTGGCTGGCTCTGGCCCTGGTCTGATGAACGCTTTTTCGCGCCATGGCAGGTGATCAAAGTCGCGCCGTTCGCCCTGTCACGCTATACCACGCCCTACGGGCATCAGGTGATCCTCTCTGAGCTAATGTGGGTATGGCTGCCGGGCGTGGTGGTGATGGGTTTATTGTGGTGGCGCAGACGGTAAGGCCTGTAGAAAGAAAAAGCCGCCATCCGGCACAGTGCGGATGGCGGCTTCGATCAGCGGACAGCGCGAGCGGCTGTCCGTTTGGCGGGATTACTTACGGCGCCAGGTGGTGCCCTGCGGGCCATCTTCCAGCACGATGCCCATCTCGTTAAGGCGATCGCGCGCGGCATCGGCCGCTGCCCAATCCTTCGCTTTACGCGCATCCAGGCGCTGCTGAATAAGCTGCTCAATCTCTGCGATTTCGCCATCATCTGACTGCGCGCCGCCCTGCAGGAAGAGATCCGGGTTCTGCTCCAGCAGACCCAGCACGCCCGCGAGTTTACGCATATGCGACGCCAGCGCGTTTGCTGAATGAGCATCTTCCGTTTTCAGGCGGTTCACTTCACGCGCCATATCAAACAGCACCGAGTAGGCTTCCGGCGTGTTGAAGTCATCATCCATCGCTTCAATAAAGCGCGCTTCAAAAGCTTCGCCGCCCTCAGCCGCGACTGACGCATCGGTTCCGCGCAGCGCGGTGTAGAGACGCTCCAGCGCCGAGCGGGCCTGCTTGAGGTTCTCTTCGCTGTAGTTAAGCTGGCTGCGGTAGTGGCCGGACATCAGGAAGTAGCGAATGGTTTCCGCATCGTAATACTTCAGCACGTCGCGCACGGTAAAGAAGTTGCCCAGCGATTTTGACATCTTCTCGCGGTCAACCATCACCATACCGGAGTGCATCCAGTAGTTAACGTACTCGCCATCGTGGGCGCAGGTCGACTGGGCGATTTCGTTTTCATGGTGCGGGAACATCAGATCCGATCCGCCGCCGTGAATATCAAAATGCGACCCTAGCTGCTTGCAGTTCATCGCCGAGCACTCAATATGCCAGCCCGGACGCCCTTCGCCCCACGGCGACGGCCAACTCGGCTCGCCCGGCTTGGACATCTTCCACAGCACGAAATCCATCGGGTTGCGTTTGATATCTGCCACTTCAACGCGTGCACCTGCCTGCAGCTGGTCGAGATCCTGGCGCGAAAGCTGGCCGTAGTTCGGATCGCTCGGCACGGAGAACATCACATCGCCATTATCTGCCACGTAGGCGTGGCCGCGCGCCAGCAGGCTTTCGGTGATCTCAATGATTTCGTGAATATGGTGCGTCGCGCGCGGTTCGTTATCCGGGCGCAGAATATTTAGGGCGTCAAAATCGGTGTGCATTTCGGCGATCATGCGATCGACCAGCGCCACGAAATCTTCGCCGTTCTCATTGGCACGCTTGATGATCTTATCGTCGATATCGGTGATATTACGCACATACTTCAGCTTATAGCCGAGGAAGCGCAGGTAGCGGGCGACGACGTCAAAGGCTACGAAGGTACGGCCATGACCAATGTGACAGAGATCGTAAACAGTGATACCACACACGTACATGCCGACTTCCCCGGCATGGATAGGTTTGAATTCCTCTTTTTGGCGCGTCAGTGTATTAAAAATTTTTAACATCGAAGATTCCATGTAGACGTGTGTGGGCGTGAAAACCGTATATATTACCTGTAATTCAAACCCGAAGCAGCTCACTTTGCAAGGTGATCCAGCCTCGCGGTTATGCTATAACAAGCCACTATCTCTGACCCAAACGCGGGTCTACGCACCACACTATCAGAACAGGATGCAATAATGGTTACTTTCCACACTAATCACGGCGATATCGTAATCAAAACCTTTGATGACAAAGCGCCTGAAACAGTTAAAAACTTCCTGGACTACTGCCGTGAAGGTTTCTACAACAACACGATTTTCCACCGTGTGATTAACGGCTTTATGATTCAGGGCGGCGGTTTCGAACCGGGCATGAATCAGAAAGTCACGAAAGACGCGATCAAAAACGAAGCCAACAACGGCCTGAAAAACACCCGTGGCACGCTGGCTATGGCGCGTACCCAGGCTCCGCACTCCGCAACCGCACAGTTCTTCATCAACGTTGCGGACAACGACTTCCTGAACTTCAGCGGTGAAAACCTGCAGGGTTGGGGCTACTGCGTCTTCGCAGAAGTGGTTGAAGGTATGGACGTGGTCGACAAAATCAAAGCGGTCTCTACCGGTCGCAGCGGCATGCACCAGGACGTTCCGAAAGAAGATGTGATCATCGAAAGCGTGGACGTCAGCGAGTAATTCGTGGCAACACTCTTTATCGCAGATCTGCATCTGCACACTGAAGAACCGGCGATCACCGCCGGTTTTCTCCATTTTTTAGACGGCGTTGCCCGTGAGGCCGATGCGCTCTACATTCTGGGCGATCTGTTCGAAGCCTGGATCGGCGATGACGATCCCAACCCGCTGCACCAGCGCGTCGCAGCCGCCCTCCGCGCCCTTGTCGACAGCGGTGTCCCCTGCTATTTCATCCACGGCAACCGCGATTTTCTGCTCGGTAAACGCTTTGCCCGCGAAAGCGGTATGCAGCTTCTCCCGCAGGAAAAAGTACTCAATCTCTATGGTCGTAACGTGCTGATTATGCACGGCGACACGCTTTGCACCGACGATGCTGGCTACCAGGCCTTTCGCGCCAAAGTGCATCAGCCGTGGCTACAAACCCTGTTTCTCGCCCTGCCGCTGTTTATTCGCCACCGCGTGGCGGCAAAAATGCGCGCTGGCAGCCGTGCAGCCAACAGCAGCAAATCGCTGGCGATCATGGATGTCAACCAGCAGGCCGTAATTGAGGCGATGGAAAAGCATCGCGTCCAATGGCTGATCCACGGTCACACCCACCGCCCGGCCGTTCATCAACTGACCGCGAATGAGGCGCCCGCCTTTCGCGCCGTACTCGGTGCCTGGCACAGCGAAGGCTCAATGATCCGCGTCAGCGAAAGCGACGTTGAACTGGTGCAATTCCCTTTCTGAAACCCCAACTGGCTTACCCACGAATCAGGCAAACTTCATTGCGCAACCGTTTTCCTTGCCTTTTTTCCATGCTATTCTCTCTGCCCTCTGAAGTAGTCTGAAGCACACCCACAGGAGTTTTGAGACGCATGTCTTTAAGCAACCAACCGGCGCGCATCGCCATTGTTATGGGTTCTAAAAGCGATTGGGCCACCATGCAATTCGCTGCAGAAATCCTCGATACCCTGAATGTCCCGCACCACGTTGAAATCGTCTCTGCCCACCGTACGCCCGATAAACTGTTTAGCTTTGCTGAACAGGCGGAGCAAAACGGCTTTCAGGTGATTATCGCAGGCGCTGGCGGCGCGGCGCATCTGCCGGGCATGATTGCCGCCAAAACGCTGGTGCCGGTGCTGGGTGTGCCGGTACAAACCGCAGCCTTAAGCGGTGTCGACAGCCTCTACTCCATCGTGCAGATGCCGCGCGGTATTCCCGTCGGTACGCTGGCGATTGGTAAAGCGGGCGCGTCAAACGCGGCGCTGCTGGCCGCGCAGATCCTTGCCCAGCATGATGCAGAACTGCATCAGCGCCTGGCCGACTGGCGCCAGGGGCAGACGGATGAAGTGCTGGATAACCCGGATCCACGGGGTGCGGCATGAAACAGGTCTGCATATTAGGCAACGGCCAGCTTGGGCGCATGCTGCGCCAGGCGGGCGAGCCGTTAAGCATTGCCGTCTGGCCGGTCGGGCTGGACGACGCGCCGGAAGCGGTGCCGTTTCAGCAGAGCGTGATTACCGCCGAGATTGAGCGCTGGCCGGAAACCGCGTTAACCCGCGAGCTGGCGCGCCATCCGGCGTTTGTGAACCGCGACGTTTTCCCGGTGATTGCCGATCGCTTCACGCAAAAACAGCTGTTCGACAAACTTAA
Organism: Kosakonia sp. S57; assembly: GCF_016516575.1. Taxonomy (NCBI): domain Bacteria; kingdom Pseudomonadati; phylum Pseudomonadota; class Gammaproteobacteria; order Enterobacterales; family Enterobacteriaceae; genus Kosakonia; species Kosakonia sp. S57. The sequence continues at coordinate 54,991 of NZ_JACVUL010000030.1, forward strand.
CCTTGCCACCGCGCCGTGGCAGCTGCTGGCCGATAAAAGCGAGTGGCCAGGCGTGTTCGAGCGCCTGGGCGAACTGGCGATCGTGAAACGCCGCGTTGGCGGTTACGACGGTCGCGGCCAGTGGCGTTTACGCGCAGCCGATATCGATCAGCTGCCCGAGGAGTGCTACGGCGAGTGCATCGTTGAGCAGGGGATCAACTTCTCCGGCGAAGTGTCGCTAGTCGGTGCCCGCGCCCACGATGGCAGCACCGTTTTTTATCCGCTGACCCACAACCTGCATCAGGACGGCATTCTGCGCACCAGCGTGGTCTTCCCGCAGCCGAATGCTAAACAGCAGCAGCAGGCGGAAGCGATGCTGTCGGCGATCATGCATGAGCTGAATTATGTCGGCGTAATGGCAATGGAGTGTTTCGTTACCCCTGGCGGTCTACTGATCAATGAGCTGGCACCGCGCGTGCACAACAGCGGTCACTGGACGCAAAATGGTGCCTCGATCAGCCAGTTTGAGCTGCATCTGCGCGCGATAGTCGATTTACCCCTGCCGCCGCCGGTGGTCAACAGCCCGTCGGTGATGATCAACCTGATCGGCAGCGATCTTAACTACGACTGGCTGAAGCTGCCGCTGGTGCATCTGCACTGGTATGACAAAGAGGTGCGCGCCGGGCGCAAAGTGGGCCATCTCAACCTGAATGACAGCGATACAGGCCGCCTCAGCGCGACGCTGGAAGCGCTGGTGCCGTTACTGCCACCCGAGTATGCCAGCGGCATTGCCTGGGCGCAGTCGAAGCTGTAAGGGTCACAGCTGCCGGATGGCGGCTTGCGCCTTATCCGGCCTACATTGCATGACACCGACGGGTTTTGTAGGCGTGATAAGCGAAGCGCCATCAGGCAAAATTCCCCCACACCCGACACATTCCGGCGTAAAATCGGCACCAGTTTTTGCAGAAGGACGCCCGATGAACGACGCCACCGATTATCTCGCCATCCTGCGGGATAACACGCCCCTTATTGATCTCCGCGCCCCGGTTGAATTTACCAAAGGCGCGATGCCCGCCGCCATCAACCTGCCGCTGATGAACGACAGCGAACGCGCTGCCGTCGGCACCTGCTATAAACGCGACGGTGCAGAAGCCGCGCTGAAGCTCGGCCACAAACTGGTTAATGGCGATACCCGCGAGCAGCGAATTGCGGCGTGGGTCGCAGCCCATAAAAACTCGCCACAAGCCCTGCTCTGCTGCGCGCGCGGCGGCCAGCGCTCGCATATTGTGCAGCAGTGGCTGCGCGAGCGGAAGATTGATCTACCTCTGGTCGCAGGCGGCTATAAAGCACTGCGCCAGGCGGCAATTGAGGCGACGCAGGCGCGCATTCAGCGCCCGCTACTGCTGGTGGGCGGCTGTACCGGCAGCGGCAAAACCCTGCTGGTGCGCGAGCACCCTAACGGAATCGATCTGGAGGGGCTTGCCCACCATCGCGGTTCGTCGTTTGGCCGCACTGCCCAGGCGCAGCACGCGCAGGCGACGTTTGAAAACCACCTGGCGGCCGCGCTGCTAAAAGTGTCGCCGCCGTTCTGGCTGCTGGAGGATGAAGGCCGGGCGATTGGCGCAAACCATCTGCCCGAAGCTCTGCGCGAGCGTATGGCGCAATCGCCGCTGGTGATTGTCGACGATCCGTTTGAGTTGCGCCTTGAGCGGCTGCGCGAGGAGTATTTTGTGCAGACCCTGCAGGCTTTTATTGACCGTGACGGTGAAGAGGCAGGATGGGAGACTTACGCGGAGTATCTGCGCCACGGGCTGTTTGCCATTCGCCGCCGGCTCGGTTTACAGCGCTATGACCAACTGACTGTCCATCTGGAGGCGGCGCTGGCTGAGCAGCGAAGCCGCGGCACCACAGAGGCGCATTTCGCCTGGCTCGCCCCGTTGCTGGAGGTCTATTACGATCCGATGTATCGCTACCAGCTGGAGAAACGCGCGCCGATCGTCCATCTTCGCGGCACATTCAAAGAGGTTTCTGCCTGGCTGGCAGCACAGTAAAGCGTGCCGGATGGCGCTAACGCTTATCCGGCCTACATATCGTGATGCCAATAGGTTTTGTAGGCCTGATAAGCGAAGCGCCATCAGGCATGTGCCGCACCGAACTCAATTGCCGGATGGCGGC
>NZ_JACVUL010000031.1:0-53644 GCF_016516575.1 Kosakonia sp. S57
CCAGACCTTGTCATTCACGCTTCGGTTCGCCGATTTCAGCGGGGACACAACTCCCTCGCTGTGAGACTTGATGTAAAGGGAAAATCTGTGTTGCTGAAGGAGTGCCTGATGGCGGCTGCGCCTTATCAGGCCTACAAAACCCTGTTTCTGAAACGGCGTAGGCCGGATAAGCGCAAGCGCCATCCGGCATTGGCGTTCAAAAAGGTTGCCGGATGGCACCTGAACCTTATCCACCCGACAAATCATCCTTATTAATCCCGAGCCGTTTCATACGGGAGAGCAGCGTCGTGCGCTTCAGCCCCAGCCGCTGCGCGGCGCCTTTTGGCCCGGCGACCACGCCGTTGGTCTCCTTTAACACGCGCACAATCAGCTGATACTCATCCTCCCCGTCGCGCGGCGACTCGGCGGGCGGCGTCGCGGGCATGGGCGGCATGGCGATCTCCGCCATCGAAAGCTGCAACACATTGCCGCGCGTCAGCAGCACCGCGCGCTCAATCATATTCTCCAGCTCGCGCACATTCCCCGGCCACTCCATCGCGCTTAGCACCCGCAGGGTTTCCGCCGGAATACTGTCGATATTGCGCCCCATCTTGCGGGCGATTTTGAAAGTGAAGGCTTTCACCAGCAGCGGAATATCTTCCGGGCGCTCGCGCAGCGACGGAAGCTGGATAGGGAACACATTCAGACGGTAGTAAAGATCGCTGCGAAACTCGCGATCGGCGACCATCTTCTTCAGATCGCGATTGGTGGCGGCGATCAACCGCACATCGGTGCGGATCAATTTGTTACTGCCGAGCCGCTCAAACTCCTGCTCCTGCAACACGCGCAGCAGCTTCGGTTGCAGCTCGAGCGGCATATCGCCCACCTCATCAAGAAACAGCGAGCTCTTATCCGCCAGCTCAAAGCGGCCGATGCGCTGGGCGCTGGCACCGGTAAACGCACCGCGCTCATGGCCAAAAAGATCGCTCTCCATCAATCCGGCCGGCATCGCCGCGCAGTTCATCTTCACCATCCGGCGGCTGTTGCGCTCGCTCAGGTTGTGGATAGCGCGGGCAATCAGCTCCTTACCGGTGCCGGTTTCGCCGAGGATCAGCACCGTGCTGTTACTGCGCGCCACCATCTCCACCTGTTTCAGCACCCGCGACATCGCCTCGCTGCGGCCGATGATCTCGCCGAATTCGCTGTCGACCTTATTAAGCTGCTCGGTCAGCGCGAGGTTCTCATCCACCAGCCGCTCCTTCAGGCGATGGATCTCCTGGTAGGCCAGCGCGTTATCCACCGCAATAGCGATACGCTCGGCGATCTGGCGCAGCAGCTTGAGGTTCGCCTGGGTAAAGACCTCCTTCTGGCACTGCGCCAGCTTCAGCACGCCGAGCAAATTTTTGCCCGACATCAGCGGCAGCAGGCAGAGCGTCTGGATCTGGTTGCCCCAGGTCTCAAACAGCATCCGCTCATAGGGGGCAAGCTTGTCGCGCTCGTGCAGGTTGAGCAGCAGCATCTCTTTACTCAGGAACACGCGCTCCGTCAGCGTGCCCGCCTCGTCCGCTTCCTGGGTTTCATGCGTCGGATTGGCCTCATCAAGGTAGTGCGTGGAGTAGATGGTCAGCTTGCCTTTGCGGCTACCGCGCAGCACCAGGCTGATGGCGTCAATGCCGAAGTAGTAGTGGATCTCTTTGGCGACTTCGCTCACCAGCTCATCCATATGCAGCCGCGAGAGCACGGCGTTGGTAATGGCGACCAGAATGCGGTAATCGTTGCGCTCCTGGCTGAGCAGGGCATAGTCCGGCGTGCGCCGGTCGCGGGTCTGCAACTGTTCAGCCACCACCGCGACTAGCTGCGTCAGCGTATTAAGGCGCTCCAGCTCGCGCTCGCTCCAGGGCTGGTCATCGTAGCGGAAGAACTCGCAGCCGCCGAAAATCTGCCCCTCCGCCGCCAGCGGCAGCAGCGCGTAGTGGGCGAAGGGCGGGTAAAGCCCGCTTGCGGCAAGGACGGGCCAGGTCTCATTAAACAGCTCCGCCGTGCAGTGCAGCGCCTGAGGGTGCGAGAGAATATGCCGCACCGGCCCGCTCGCCAGCAGCGCCTGATCGCCATACTCCGCGCCCTTTTCCGTTGTCTGAACACTGTAGCGGCTCGCCCGGTGGCTATCCGCATGCCACAGCACAATCGCCGCGCCCTGCGCCAGCCCCGCCTGACGCGCCAGCCGCGCCAGCGTTTCGCTGAGCGCCGCCACGTTCGGCTGCTGTAATAATATCCGCGTGATATCGAAAAGCCCTTGCTGTCCGAGATCGCTCATCGGTGTATACGACATTTTGCTCATCCAGAAACACACCAACTGGTGTGAAAAATAACAACTAGCAGATCCGCGGTAACGGCTCCGCATGGGGGAGATCTAACAGGCGTTTCACGCCGTAAAGCCCGGCTGACCGCACGCCCTGTTGTTCGACGACTTCGCCAATCATCGCGGCATCTTTACCTAAAGGGTGGGCGCGTAAGCGGCTGAGCGCCAGTTCGGCGCTGTCGCGCGCAACGGCGATCACCAGTTTGCCTTCATTGGCGAAGTTAAGCGCATCCAGCCCCAGCAGTTCACACACGCCGCGCACCGCCGGGTTAATTGGCAATTTGCTCTCTTGTAATTCAATGCCATACCCGCAGGCGGCGGCAAACTCATGCACTACCGCGTTGACGCCACCACGCGTTGCGTCGCGCAGGGCTTTGATGCCGGGCAGCTCGCGCAGCGTCTCAATTAACGGCGTCAGCACCGCGCAGTCGCTGCTTAACTCACCGTCCAGCCCCAGCCCTTCACGCAGGTTGAGGATCGTCGCGCCGTGGTCGCCCAGCGTGCCGCTTGCCAGCAGTACATCGCCCGGCTGTAACGAGGCCGCCGCCCAGTGAAGGGTGGCGGGGATCGCGCCAATACCGGCGGTATTAATAAACAGCTTATCCGCCGCGCCGCGCTGCACCACTTTGGTGTCGCCAGTGACGATGGCGATCCCGGCGCTGCGGGCCGTTGCCGCCATGCTCTCCACCACCTGTTTCAGGGTTGCCATCGAGAGCCCCTCTTCGAGGATAAAGCCGCAGGAGAGGTAGCGCGGGATCGCGCCGCTGACCGCCACATCATTGGCGGTGCCGCAGACGGCGAGTTTGCCGATATCACCGCCGGGGAAAATCAGCGGATCAATCACATAGCTGTCGGTAGAGAAGGCAAGCCTGTCGCCGCCCGCCGCCAGCGCGGTGAGATCGAGGCGTGCCTGATCCTCCTGCTCCGCCAGCCAGGGGTTGGCGAAGGCCTGCATAAAGAGTTCGCCTATCAGTTGCTGCATCGCCTGGCCGCCGCTGCCGTGCGCCATCTGAACCTCATTCATACTTCACACTCCTGAGCACGATAGTGATACCAGGCAGCGCATGCTCCTTCAGAGGAGACCATCAGCGCGCCAAAGGTGCTTTGTGGATTACAGGTGTTGCCAAACAGCGGGCAGTGGTGCGGTTTGCAGCGCCCGGTCAGCACGTCGCCGCAGCGGGCGCGCGGGTCGTCATAGACCTGCTGCATGGCTGGCTGGAAATGGGCTTCGGCATCAAAACGCTGATAGGGAGCGGTCAGATGCACGCCCGACTCGCCAATCATCCCCAGCCCGCGCCACTCGCTGTCGCCGCGCACGGTGAACACCTCGGCAATCGCCTCTTGCGCACGCCGGTTGCCCTCATCCGGCACTACGCGGCGATACTGATTCTCCACCTGGCTTTGGGCGGCAATTTTCTGTTCGACCAGCATCAGCACGCCCTGTAACAGGTCGAGCGGTTCAAAACCGGCGACCACCAGCGGGCGCTGAAACTCATCGGTGATAAAGGTATAGGCGTCGGTGCCAATCACCATGCTGACGTGACCGGGCGCGAGAAAGGCGTCAATGCCGTTATCGGGCTGCTCAAGCAGGCTGCGCAGGGTCGGGATCAGCGTGATGTGCTGGCAGAAGAACCAGAAGTTGTTGATATCCCGCGCCTTCGCCTGCTGTAGCGTAATCGCGGTGGCGGGCATGGTGGTTTCGAAGCCGAGGCCAAAAAAGACCACCTTACGCTGCGGGTTTTTCTCCGCCAGCGCCAGCGCATCGAGCGGCGAGTAGACAATGCGCACATCCGCACCGCGCGCCTTCGCCTGTAACAGTGAGCCGTTTTTGCCCGGCACGCGAATGGCGTCGCCAAAGGTGCAGAAGATCACCTCCGGGTGGCTGGCGATCTCCACGCAGGTGTCGATGCGCCCCATCGGCAGGACGCAGACCGGGCAGCCGGGACCGTGGATAAACTCAATATTCTCCGGCAGCAGCTGGTCGAGGCCAAATTTGAAAATGGCATGCGTGTGGCCACCGCACACCTCCATAATACGCAGCGGTCGCGCGGCGGTGTAAGCCAGTGCGTTAGCGCGTTCACGCAGGCGGGCGATAAGCTGCATCACCTGCTCCGGCGCGCGGTATTCATCGACAAAGCGCATTATCCCTCCTCGCCGTAGAGCAGCGCGCCGACATCCGGCTCAACATCAAACATGTTTTGCAGCGCCGCCAGCGTTTCGCGCGCTTCCGCTTCGTTGATGATGCTCATGGCAAAGCCGACGTGCACCAGCACCCACTGGCCGATACGCGAGCGACCCTGCTCATCTTCACTGCCGACCAGCGTTAAATCGACATTACGCTGGATGCCGCTGACATCAACTTTCGCCTGCAGGCCGTCAATGGCGCAGATTTGCCCCGGAACGCCTATGCACATCGTTGCGCCTCCAGCCACTCAAGCCACGCGTCCATGCCGTCGCCTTTGGTGGCGGAAACCAGCAGGATCTCAATCTCCGGGTTCACCTCCCGCGCGTAGGCGATGCACTGCTCAACATCGAAGTTGAGGTAGGGAAGCAGATCGACTTTGTTGAGTAACATCAGCGAGGCGGCGGCGAACATATGCGGATATTTGAGCGGCTTATCCTCCCCTTCAGTTACCGAGAGCACCGCCACTTTATGCCGTTCGCCGAGGTCAAAACTCGCCGGGCAGACCAGATTGCCGACGTTCTCAATAAACAGGATGCCCTGCTCGGCCAGCGGCAGACGCGGCGCGGCATCGGCAATCATCTGCGCGTCGAGGTGGCAGCCTTTGCCGGTATTCACCTGAATCGCCGGGGTGCCGGTGGCGCGGATGCGCGCGGCGTCGTTAACGGTTTGCTGATCGCCCTCAATCACCGCGCAGGGGAGGCGGTTTTTCAGGCGCAGCAGGGTTTCCGTGAGCAGGGTGGTTTTGCCGGAGCCGGGGCTGGAGACGAGATTCAGCACCAGCTGCTGGCGGGCCGCGAAGCGCGCGCGGTTGCGGGCGGCGATGCGGTTGTTCTTATCCAGCACGTCGATCTCAACTTCCAGCATCCGCCGCTGGCTGATGCCCGGCGCGTGGGTTCCCGCTGCGCCGTGACCATAATGCAGGTCGCCTTCGTCGAGCTGAGTTGGGCTGAACGCATCGGTTTTGACCCCGGTAATGGTCAGCGCCGGGCGCGTCGCCGGGGCGAAGGGGGCGCTGCGAAAGGCGGAGTGGGAGTTATGTTCATCGCCTTCTATATAGCGGTTTCCATCCTGACAACCACATGTCGTACACATTGCTTACTCCTCAATTTCCAGTCGCTGAATTTGCATACCGTCGTCGGCGACGATCTGCAACTGGTCGCTGTGGCATTGTGGACAGCGGCGTACACGCTGACTGAGTAACGTCACATACTGCTGGCAGGACTCACACCAGCACTCGGCCTGTTGTTGTTCGATATGCAGTCTACAACCTTCCGCCAGGCTGCCGCGGCAGACCAGATCAAAACAAAACGTTAAAGCGTCCGTTTCGACGCAAGAAAATGCGCCCACCTTCAGCCAGACGCCGGTGACCTTGCGTGCGCCATTTGCCGCCGCCTGTTGTTCAATCACCTCCAGCGCGCGCTGGCACAACGTGATTTCATGCATAACGCCTCCTTATCATTTCCCCTGCTAATGCAATAACAGTGCCACTCCCGATTTAGTCAGGGTGACGATGACGACAATGACGAGATGACACGTCGAAATTCGCCTTTATTTTTATAAAAACTATAAGAATCAATTAATTAAAAACTGGCATGGATGATGCTTATCAGCAGTTGTTTCAATTAAGCGGGTAAGCTGAGATGACGATTTGGGAAATTAGCGAAAAGGCGGATTACATCGCAGGACGGCACCACCGTCTGCAAGAGGCGTGGCGCAGTTACTGCAATACGCTGGTTCAGGGCATTACGCTCGCCAAAGCGCGTTTGCACCACACCATCGGCTGTGCGCCGGAGCAGCAGCTCTGCTTCGTGCTGTTCGATCACTTCACGGTTTATATCACCCTGAGCGGCGGCTTTAACGGCCACACCATTGAGTACGCGATTGCCAATAAAGGCAGTGAAGAGAAGCGTTTAATCGCCGAGGCGCGACTCACCAGCGACGGAAAAATTGATGGTCTGTTTGAGGTCCGCGATCGCGAAAAGGTGCTTGAGCACTACCTCGGCAAACTCGCCACCGTCTACGACAACCTCTATGCCGCAATGGAAGCCGATACGCCGGTCAACCTCACCACCCTTGCCCGCGACGGGCACTCGCCGGTGCTGGCCTGAGCTGGAGTGTCGACAGGTGTCGACATGACACCCATCGACATGTTTCGTCAAAAATGACTGCCCGTAAGCGGGCGACTCACCTGAGGATCGACTGGTGAACCGTTTTGTAATTGCCGACCCGGCGCTCTGTATTGGCTGCCACACCTGCGAGGCGGCCTGCGCCGAGACGCACCGCGCGTATGGATTGCAGGCGATGCCGCGCCTGCGCGTTATGCGCAGCCAACATGAATCCGCGCCGCAGCAGTGCCACCACTGTGAAGATGCGCCCTGCGCCGGGGTCTGCCCGGTGAACGCCATCAACCGCGAGGATGGCGCAGTGCAGCTCAATGAGAGCCTCTGCGTCAGCTGTAAGCTCTGCGCGATTGCCTGTCCGTTCGGCGCGATTGAGTTTTCCGGCAGCCGTCCGCTGGATATTCCGGCCAACGTCAACACGCCGAAAGCGCCCGCCGCGCCGCCGATGCCTGCGAAAGTGAGCTCGCTGCTCGACTGGGTGCCGGGCGTGCGCGCCATCGCCGTGAAGTGCGACCTCTGCTACTTCGACGCCGACGGCCCGGCCTGCGTGCGCATGTGTCCGACCAAGGCGCTGCACCTGGTCAGCCCGCACGATATCAATCGCGCCAGCCGCCGCAAACGCGAGCAGACCCTTAATAGCGATTACGGCGATCTGGCGCGGTTTGCGCAGAATAACGGGAGTGCAAAATGACGCTTTTCTCTTTGCTGAGCGCAGCGGTCGTCACACTGAGCGGTGCTGCGCTGCTGGCGGGCCTGCTGAGCGCGTTCAAACCCCTGAGTGGCTTCTTCGCGGGGCTGGGCGGTGCGGCGGGCTGTCTGCTGGCAACGGCGGCTGGTCTTGGTGCGCTGCTCGACGGGCAAACCGTGAGCGGTATTGTGCCGCTCATCAACCTTCATCTGTTACTCACGCCGCTCGGCGCCGTCTGGCTGCTGACGCTTGGCGTCTGCGGCTTCTTTATCAGCCTCTATAACCTGGCGTGGCATCGCCATCAGGCGGTAAAAGCCAATGGCCTGCTGATTAACCTCCTGCTGGCGGCGGCGATCTGCGCGGTGAGCGCAGCTAACCTCGGCGCGCTGGTGGTGATGGCGGAGATCATGGCGCTCTGCGCGGTGTTCCTCACCGGGTGCAGCGCCTCCGGCAAACTGTGGTTCGCCCTCGGGCGTCTCGGCACGCTGCTGCTGGCGCTGCTCTGCTGGCTGCTGTGGCAGCGCTACCAGACCCTCGATTTCAGCGTGTTGAGCCTGCACCCCCTGAGCGGCGGCCTCTGGCTGCTCGGCGTGATCGGTTTTGGCCTGCTGGCGGGGATTATCCCGCTGCACGCCTGGGTGCCGCAGGCCCATGCCAACGCCCCGGCCCCGGCGGCGGCGCTCTTCTCCGCCGTGGTGATGAAAGTTGGACTGTTCGGCATCCTGACGCTCTCTTTACTTGGCGGGCAACCGCCGCTGTGGTGGGGCGTGCTGCTGCTGGCGTTTGGTCTGCTGACCGCGTTTGTCGGCGGGCTGTATGCGCTGATGGAGCACAACATCCAGCGGCTGCTGGCTTACCACACGCTGGAGAATATCGGCATTATCCTGCTCGGCCTTGGCGCGGGCATCAGCGGGCTTGCGCTGCGCCAGCCTGCGCTGGTGGCGCTCGGGCTGGTCGGCGGTCTCTATCATCTTTTCAACCACAGCCTGTTTAAAAGCACGCTGTTTCTCGGCGCGGGCGCGCTCTGGTTTGCTACCGGTTTTCGCGATATCGAAAAACTGGGCGGCCTCGGTAAACGCATGCCGCTTATCTCACTGGCGATGCTGGTTGGCCTGATGGCGATGGCCGCGCTGCCGCCGCTCAACGGTTTCGCCGGCGAGTGGGTGATCTACCAGGCCTTCTTCCGCTTAAGCGCCAGCGGCAATTTTCTTCTGCAAGTGATGGGGCCGCTGCTGGCGGTCGGGCTGGCCATCACTGGCGCGCTGGCGGTGATGTGCATGGCGAAAGTCTATGGCGTCACCTTCCTTGGCGCACCGCGCAGCGCGCAGGCGGAAAACCCGCGCCCGCTGCCGTGGCTAATGAGTGTAAGCGTGGCGGCGCTGGCGATCTGCTGTGTGATTGGCGGGGTTGCCGCGCCGTGGCTGCTGCCGCGCCTGTTCACTGCCGTGCCGCTGCCGCTTGAAACGGCGAACACCGTGGTGTCGCAACCGATGATTGCCCTGCTGCTGATTGCCGCGACGCTGCTGCCGCTGGTGCTGCTCCTGCTGCTGAAGGGCGACCGTCTGCCGCCCCGCAGCAGGGGGGCGGCGTGGGTGTGTGGTTACGACCATGAAGCGTCGATGGTCATCACCGCCCACGGTTTTGCGATGCCGGTTAAAGCGGCCTTCGCGCCGGTACTCGCGCTGCGCAAATGGCTGGAGCCAACGCTGTCGCTGCCCGTCTGGCGGGGCGACGCCGCGCCGCTGCTGTTTCGTCGCCTGGCGCTGATTGAGCTGGCGGTGCTGGTGGTTGTGGTGATTTCCCGAGGAGCCTGAAGATGAGTTTTCTGTTTGCTGTTGTACAGGCGCTGGTGCTGTTCGCCCTTGCGCCGCTGCTTTCCGGCATTAGCCGCGTGGCGCGTGCGCGTCTGCATAACCGGCGCGGGCCGGGGGTGCTGCAGGAGTATCGCGATCTGTTCAAACTGCTCGGGCGGCAGAGCATTGCCCCGGCGGCCTCCGGCTGGGTCTTTCGCCTGACGCCGCTGGTGATGGTTGGCGTGATGCTGACGATTGCCACCGCGCTGCCGGTAGTGACGGTGGCCTCACCGCTGCCGCTGCTCGGCGATCTGATCACGCTTATCTACCTCTTCGCCATTGCCCGCTTCTTTTTCGCCATCGCCGGGCTGGATACCGGTAGCCCCTTCACCGGGCTGGGTGCCAGCCGCGAAGCGATGCTCGGCGTGCTGGTGGAGCCGATCCTGCTGTTGGGGTTGTGGGTGGCGGCGCTGGTCGCCGGGTCGACCCATATCACCCACATTACCAACACCGTTTATCACTGGCCGCTGCACGCCAGCCTGCCGCTCTTTCTTGCGCTCTGCGCCTGCGCCTTCGCCACCTTTATTGAGATGGGCAAGCTGCCGTTCGATCTGGCGGAAGCGGAGCAGGAGTTGCAGGAGGGGCCGCTCTCCGAGTACAGCGGCAGCGGTTTCGCCATCCTCAAGTGGGGCATCAGCCTGAAACAGCTGGTGGTGCTGCAACTGTTTGTCGGCATCTTTTTACCCTGGGGGCAGATGACCGCCTTCAGCATTGGCGGTCTGCTGCTGGCGCTGGTTGTCGCGCTGCTGAAACTGCTGCTCGGCGTGCTGGTTATCGCCCTGTTTGAAAACAGCATGGCGCGCCTGCGTTTTGTTGCCGCCTCGCGAGTCACCTGGGCCGGTTTCGGCGTCGCCTTCCTGGCCTTTGTCTCCTTGCTGGCGACCTATTAAGAGAGTTCATCTATGTCTGAAGAAAAGATCGGCCAACACTACCTTGCCGCGCTGCATGAAAAATTCCCCGGCGTGGTGCTGGAGAGCGCATGGCAGACGAAGGATCAGCTGACCCTGACCATCAAAATCAACTACCTGCCGGAAGTGGTCGAGTTCCTCTACTACCAGCAGGGCGGCTGGCTGTCGGTGCTGTTTGGCAACGATGAGCGCAAGCTCAACGGCCACTTCGCCGTTTACTACGTGTTGTCGATGGAGCAGGGCGTGAAGTGCTGGATCACCGTGCGCGTCGAAGTGGATGCCCTGAAACCGGAGTACCCCTCCGTCACGCCGCGCGTGCCGGCGGCGGTGTGGGGCGAGCGCGAAGTGCGCGATATGTATGGCCTGATCCCGGTAGGCCTGCCCGATGAGCGCCGTCTGGTGCTGCCCGATGACTGGCCGGATGAACTCTATCCGCTGCGCAAAGACAGCATGGATTACCGCCAGCGCCCCGCACCAACCACCGATGCGGAAACCTACGAGTTCATCAACGAACTGGGCGATAAGAAGAACAATGTGGTGCCAATTGGCCCGCTGCACGTCACCTCTGACGAACCGGGCCATTTCCGCCTGTTTGTCGATGGTGAGAACATTATCGACGCCGATTACCGCATGTTCTATGTCCACCGCGGCATGGAAAAACTGGCGGAGACCCGCATGGGTTACAACGAGGTGACCTTCCTGTCGGATCGCGTCTGCGGCATCTGCGGCTTTGCCCACAGCACCGCTTACACCACCTCGGTGGAGAACGCGATGGGCATTGTGGTGCCAGAGCGTGCGCAGATGATCCGCGCCATTTTGCTTGAGGTGGAGCGCCTGCACTCCAACCTGCTTAACCTCGGCCTTGCCTGCCACTTTGTCGGCTTTGACTCCGGCTTTATGCAGTTCTTCCGCGTGCGTGAAACCTCGATGAAGATGGCGGAAATTCTCACCGGGGCGCGTAAAACCTACGGCCTGAACCTGATTGGCGGTATCCGTCGCGACATGCTGAAGGATGAGATGATCCAGACCCGCCAGCTGGCGCAGCAGATGCGCCGCGATGTGCAGGAGCTGGTCGATATGCTGTTAAGCACGCCGAATATTGAGCAGCGCACGGTCGGCATTGGCCGCCTCGATCCGCAAATCGCCCGCGACTTTAGCAACGTTGGCCCGATGGTGCGCGCCAGCGGCCACGCCCGCGACACCCGCGCCGATCACCCGTTTGTCGGCTACGGCCTGCTGCCAATGACCGTTCATACCGAGCAGGGCTGCGATGTCATTTCGCGCCTGAAAGTGCGCATCAACGAAGTCTTTACCGCCCTGAATATGATTGATTTCGGTCTCGATAATCTGCCCGGCGGCCCGCTGATGGTCGAGGGCTTTACCTATATTCCGCACCGCTTTGCTCTTGGCTTTTCCGAAGCGCCGCGCGGAGATGATATCCACTGGAGCATGACCGGCGACAACCAGAAACTCTACCGCTGGCGCTGCCGCGCGGCGACCTACGCCAACTGGCCAACCCTGCGCTATATGCTGCGCGGCAATACCGTCTCTGACGCGCCGCTGATTATCGGCAGCCTCGATCCCTGCTACTCCTGCACCGACCGCATGACGGTGGTGGATGTGCGCAAGAAAAAGAGCCAGGTGGTGCCCTACAAAGAGCTGGAGCGCTACAGCATTGAGCGTAAGCACTCGCCGCTGAAATAGAAGGAGCGTTGCAAGCCATGTTTACCTTTATCAAAAAAGTGATCAAAACCGGTGCGCCGACAAGCGACTATCCGCTGTCGCCGATGCCGGTTGATAAAAATTTTCGCGGTAAGCCGCAGCACAACCCGCAGCAGTGCATCGGCTGCGCGGCGTGCGTCAACGCCTGCCCCTCTAATGCGCTGACGGTTGAGACCGATCTCGCCACCGGCGAGCAGGCCTGGCAGTTTAATCTTGGGCGCTGCATCTTCTGCGCCCGCTGCGAAGAGGTCTGCCCGACGGCGGCGATTACCCTGTCGCAGGAGTATGAGCTGGCGGTGTGGAATAAGGCCGACTTTCTGCAACAGTCGCGCTTTGAGCTGTGCCAGTGCCGCGAATGCGCGCGCCCCTTTGCCGTGCAGAAAGAGATCGATTACGCCATCGCGCTGCTGGCGCATAACGGCGACACCCGCGCCGAAGCGCACCGCGCCAGCTTTGAAACCTGCCCGGCCTGTAAACGCCAGCAGTGCCTGGTGCCAACCGACCGGATTGAATTGACCCGCCACATGAGAGAGGCCAGCTAATGAGCCAGCTTATTGGACCGCGCGACGCAGAGGGCATTCCGCTGCCCATGACGGTGGAGGAGTCCATCGCCAGCATGAAAGCTTCGCTGCTGAAGAAGATCAAACGCTCAGCCTACGTCTACCGCGTGGATTGCGGCGGCTGCAACGGCTGCGAAATTGAGATTTTCGCTACCCTCTCGCCGCTGTTCGATGCTGAACGCTTCGGTATCAAGGTAGTGCCGTCGCCACGTCACGCCGATATTTTGCTGTTTACCGGTGCGGTCACCCGCGCGATGCGCTCCCCGGCGTTACGCGCCTGGCAATCGGCGCCCGATCCGAAGATCTGCATCTCCTACGGTGCCTGCGGCAATAGCGGCGGGATCTTCCACGATCTCTACTGCGTCTGGGGCGGAACGGACAAGATCGTGCCGGTCGATGTCTATATTCCCGGCTGCCCGCCGACGCCTGCCGCCACGCTGTATGGCTTTGCGATGGCGCTCGGGCTGCTGGAGCAGAAAATTCACGCTCGTCTGCCCGGCGAACTGGACGATCAACCGGCGGAGATCCTCCATCCGCAGATGGTGCAGCCGCTGCGGGTCAAAGTGGATCGCACCGCGCGTCGGCTGGCGGGTTATCGCTATGGCCGCCAGATTGCCGATGACTACCTGCGCCTGCGCACCCTCGGTGAGCATGAAGTGATGAACTGGCTGGCGCAGGAGAACGATCCGCGCCTGACGGAGATTGTCAGCCACCTTAACCAGGTGGTGCAGGAGGCGAAAATCTGATGAGTGAAACGGTGGTCTTTAGCCAGCTGCGGCGCAAATTTATCGATGAAAACGAGGCGACGCCGCCGCAGGCGCAACAGGTGGTCTACTACAGTCTGGCTATTGGCCACCATCTTGGGGTGATCGACTGTCTGGAGGCGGCGCTCACCTGCTCGTGGGACGACTATCTGTTGTGGATCGCCACCCTTGAAGCGGGCAGCGAGGCGCGGCGGAAAATGGAAGGGGTGCCGCGCTATGGCGAAATCGTGATCGACAGTACGCATGTGATGCTGCTGGCGAACGCGTTTGACCGCGCGCTGGCGCAGCAAAGTGAAACGCAGCAGGCGTGGAGCCGCGAGCTGTTGTCGATGCTGCATGACATTTACCAGGAGAGCGCCATCTATCTGATGGTCAGGAGGTTACGTGACTGACGTTTTACTCTGTGTCGGCAACAGCATGATGGGCGACGATGGCGCAGGCCCGCTGCTGGCGGAGATGTGCGCCGCTAAACCTGCGGGAGAGTGGCGGGTGATTGATGGCGGTAGCGCGCCGGAGAATGATGTCGCCGCGATCCGCGATTTGCGCCCGGCGCGGTTGCTGCTGGTCGACGCTACCGATATGGGGCTTAACCCCGGCGAGATCCGCGTGGTTAACCCGGACGACATCGCCGAGATGTTTATGATGACCACCCACAATATGCCGCTCAACTACCTGATCGATCAGCTGAAAGAGGATGTTGGCGAGGTGATTTTTCTTGGCATTCAGCCCGATATCGTCGGCTTTTACTACCCGATGACGCCGGCGGTGAAGGCGGCGGTAGAGACGATCTATCAGCGGCTTGAGGACTGGCAAGGGCAGGGCGGTTTCGCCACCCTTTAACGCCGACGTTTTTCCGCGTACATCACTTTGCCGCTCTCCTCCAGCATATCGCGCAGGGTGGTGTACTTCTCATCCTGCTCAATCACGCCGTGGGAGTAGTTGATGTGGTAGTTTTTGCCGCCGCTCACCTCCAGCGTGTCCATTCGCGTTTGCAGATCGAAGAGGAAGGCATCGACATCGTGCTCGGCGCTGTTGCTGAGTAGCACGGCAAACTCCCCGCCGCCCATGCGCGCGGCGATATCCTGCTCCTGCAGGCATTTCGTCAGCGTGCTGGCGAAGGTTTTCACCACCGCATCCCCCTCTTTACTGCCCAGCACTTCATTGATCGACTTCAGGTTGTCGATGCTGAAATAGAGCAGGCTGAAGGGGGTGTTGTGCTCTTTCGACAAGGTGAAGCGCTTCTCGCCGGAGCGGTAAAAGCCGCGGCTGTTCGGCATGCCGGTCAGGGCATCGGTCATCGCCATACTGAGGATTAAAAACTCATCTTCGACGATGGCGGCGAAATCGAGCAGGGTGTTGATCTCCGCGCTGGAGAAGGGGCGCGGGTAGGTATCAATAATGCAGATGGTACCGGCAATGGCGCCATCCGGCAGACGCACCGGGCAACCGGCGTAGAAACGCACCCACGGCTCGCCGGTGACAAAGGGGTTATCGGCAAAGCGCGTATCCATCTGGGTATCTTTCACAATAAAGACGCCCTCTTCGAGAATGGCGTGGGCGCAGAAAGAGAGGTTACGCGGGGTTTCGTGGGTATCAATGCCGCCGCGAGAGAGCAGCCACTGGCGATCGCGATCGAGCAGGCTAATCACCGCAATCGGCACATCGAAGGTGGTTTTCGCCATGCGGGTTAAGCGGTCGAAGCGTTCGTCATCTTTTTTATCAAGCAGATCCATCATGTATAAAGAGTGCAGACGCTCTTTTTCGTTGACTGGCATAGCTGGAAAAATCATATGACATCCTCGAGAAGGCCCGTTTTCTCAAGTGTAGACATTTCTTGTAACGATTGCGTTATATATCCATGGCTTGAGGGGCGCCTTTACCCTTCGCACAAAAGGTGCATTGCCGCCTTCAGACGCGCCGCCTACAATCGACTGACTTAACACACAGGAGCAATGCTATGTCTGAACTTTCGCTGACTTATCGTCTGGGCGACAACGAAGTGGGTCGTCTGGGTTATGGTGCAATGCAGCTCGCAGGCCCTGGCGTGTTTGGCCCGCCGGCCGACGAAGCGCGCGCGTTGCAGGTACTGCGCGATGCGGTGGCCGCCGGGGTGAATCATATTGATACCAGTGATTTTTACGGCCCGCACGTCACCAATAAATTGATTAAGCAGGCGCTGCATCCCTACCCGGATAACCTGACGATTGTCACCAAAGTCGGCGCGCGCCGCGATGAGAAAGCCAACTGGCTGCCCGCTTTTAGTGATGAAGAGCTGACCCGCGCGGTGGAAGATAACCTGCGCAATCTCGGGCTTGATGTGCTGGATGTGGTGAATCTGCGCGCGATGTTTAGCGCTCATGGCCCGGCGGAAGGGTCGCTGGAGGCACCGCTGGAGACCTTAATTAAGCTTAAAGATCGCGGCCTGATTCGCCATATTGGCCTCAGCAACGTGACGGCGAAGCAGGTGGCGGATGCGCAGAAGATGACGCCCATCGTCTGCGTACAGAATCTCTATAACGTAGCGAACCGCCAGGACGACGCGCTGATTGATAATCTGAATGAGCAGGGCATCGCCTTTGTGCCGTTCTTCCCGCTTGGCGGTTTTTCACCGCTGCAATCGAGTGAGCTGAATGCGGTGGCGGCGGAGCTTGATGCCACGCCCATGCAGGTGGCGCTGGCGTGGTTGTTACAGCGTTCACCCAATATTTTGCTGATCCCGGGCACCTCCTCTCCGCAGCATCTGCAGGAGAACCTCGCCAGCGCGAAGCTGGTGTTGCCGCGCGAGGCGCTGGAGACGTTAAACAGCATCGGCGCGTAGCGCGCCAGGTATTGCCGGATGGCGGCTTTGCCTTATCCGGCCTACAAAGCTTTCAACCGATTCGGTTTACGTAGGCCTGATAAGCGCAGCGCCATCAGGCATTAAGCGGCGGTAATGCCGGATGGCGTCTCCCGCCTTATCCGGCCTACAAAACTCTCAACCGGTTCGGTTTGCGTAGGCCTGATAAGCGCAGCGCCATCAGGCATTAATCGGCGGTATTGCCGGATGGCGGCTTTGCCTTATCCGGCCTACAAAAATCAGGCATTACCCAACTTTAACCACCGACTCGCGGCACACCAACTCGCCCTGATGGGCGCGCGGGGGCGTTTCGTCCGGCAATAAAAGGATCGCCACCGCGTGGCGGATCATCTCATCCATCGGCACATGCAGGGTGGTGAGCGCCGGATTGTAATATTTGCCAATCACCGAATCATCGAACCCGGCAAGGGAAACATCCTCCGGCAGGCGCAGCCCGGCCTCCTGACACGCTTTTGCCACGCCAATCGCCATATCGTCATTCCCCGCCAGCACACAGCTGAACGGCACATTGCGCGCCAGCAGCTCGCGCCCGGCCTCATAACCGCTGTCGGTGCTCCAGCTTCCGCGCACCAGCAGCTGCGGATCCGGCTCGATTCCGGCGTTGCGCAGCGCCTGGTGATACCCCGCCAGACGGCTGTCGCCGGTCGGCGAACCCTCGGAACCGGCGACAAAGGCAATACGCGTATGCCCCTGCGCCAGCAGATATGCCACCATCCTTTCACTGCTCTGCCGGTGGTCAACAAACACGCACTGGCTGCGGTTGCGGCTCAGCTCGCGGTTGATCACCACAATCGGCGTCTCGCTGGTATCAATAATCTCGTCCAGCTCGTCGACCGTCAGGTATTTCGGGTAGATAAGGATCGCTTCACAGCGCAGCGACAGCAGCAGGTCGATAGCGTCGCGCTCCTCTTGCGCGCTGTGTTTTCCATCCGCCAGTACCAGCTGACGACCGTGCATTTCGCTGTCAGTCGCCGCATGGTAAATCATGCTGGAGAAGAACGGGCCGTTGTAGAGCCCGTTAGTGATCACCAGACCGACGGAGTTGGTTTTATTATTGGCAAGGTTGCGCGCCAGTTGGTTTGGCTTGTAACCCGTTTCGTCAATCGCCTGCATAATGCGGGCTTTAACCTCTTCGCGGACAAAGACTTTGCCGTTCAGCGCGCGCGATACCGTCGCTTTGGAGACGCCAGCCAGCCGTGCGACATCCAGTATCGTTACCATTCTTCATCCTCGCTCGTGTTATCTCTCTTGTCAGGCCAGCGACATCAGCGGCGCTCCCGCCGTGACGGCACCTTGTGACTGATGGTGAGTAAGCGTGAACTCATCGCTGTTCACCACCAGCACCGGCGTTGTTAAATCATACCCGGCCTGCTCAATTTTCGCCTTATCGAATGCCAGCAGAGGCGTGCCTGCTGTCACCCGGTCGCCCTCTTTCACCAGCGGCGTAAAGTATTGCCCCTGTAAATTAACGGTATTCAGGCCAACATGGATCAGTAATTCTGCGCCATTGTCACAGATCAGGCCGATAGCGTGATGGGAGTCAATTAATGTCGCGACCTGCGCATCGCACGGCGCAACCACTTTCCCCTCGGCGGGGACAATCGCGATGCCATCGCCCAGCACTTTGCCGGCAAACGCTTCATCTTTCACGCTCTCCAGCGCAATCACTTCGCCTTTAATCGGGCTGAGCATTTGCAGTGTGCCAACGGTAACTGTCGCCGGTTTCTGCTCTGCGGGCGTCTCTTCAACCGGATCGTCAAAGCCAACAAACTGCACCATCACCACGGTCAGCACAATCGCCGTCCCGGCACCGGCCAGTTCGCCAATAAAGGACATCGGCGCATCAGGGCTGATGGCGTTCACCAGCGTAAAGAGACCCGGCAGCGCGGCATAAGCATAATAGAGGCTGCCAAACAGGCTGGCGACCACTGCGCCGATGGCACCGCCAATACAGCCGCAGATAAAGGGCTTTTTAAAGCGCAGCGTAACGCCGTAAATCGCCGGTTCGGTAATACCAAAAATGGCGGTCACGCCCGCCGACAGCGAGGTGGCTTTCAGCTGTTTGTTACGGCTTTTGATAAACACGCCGAAGACCGCCGCCATCTGACCAATCACCGCGATGGTCTGGTAAGCCTGGAAGGAGTCATACCCTTGGGTGTCGAAGTTGGCCATGATCACCGGCGTAATACCCCAGTGCACGCCAAAAATCACAATCACCTGCCAGACGCCGCCAATAATCGCGGCCGCCAGCGCCGGAGCGGCATGGAACAGCGCGTTGTAGCCATTTGCCACGCCAATCGCCGCCCAACTGGTCAGCGGCCCAATCACAATCAGCGTCAGCGGCACAATCACTACAAAGCAGATAAGCGGCGTAAAGAGCGGGCTTACCACCTCCGGCAGCCATTTTTCCACCCGGCGCTCAAACCAAGACAGCGCCCAGACGAGGAACAGCGGCGGCAGTACCGAAGAGGTATAAACTGTTTCCGCCAGCGGGAAGAAGAGGAACTTCACTTCGTTACCGGCGGCGATTTTGCCCGCCAGCGCCGTCCACTCGGGGTTGATCAGCGCACAGCAGCAGAGCACGGCAATAAACGGGTTGCACTTAAAGTGGCGCGCGGCGGTGATAGCAATAAACACCGGCAGGAAGGCGAACGGCGTCCATGACATAAAGTTGAGCACCGCAAAGGTGCCGGTAGACTTGATATCCGCATCCGCAAGGCCGAGCAGGATCAACAAACCCTGTAAAATCCCGGCGGCGGCAAGAATATAGACGATTGGGGCAAACACCGCTGACATGGTGGCGATCACCGCATCGAGCCAGCGCGTTTTGGCTGGCGGCGCGTCATCGCCACGCTCTTTCACCATACCGCTCAGGGCGTTAAAAACATCGGCGACGTGGGTACCAATCACCACCTGGAATTGACCGCCGCTCTCAACGACCGCAATGACGCCGGGCAAGCTCTGCACGTTGTTTTTTGCCGTGGCGGGCGTTTCATTGAGGACAAGGCGCAGTCGTGTGGCGCAGCGGGAGAAGTTGCTGATGTTCTCTTCACCGCCGACCTCCCGCAGGATATCGCTCGCTAACTTATTGTAATCCCTGATAACGGCCATTTTTATTTACCTTTTATTATCGGAAACTGAGTAGGTGTAACTGGGTGAAACCGGTTTCATGCTAGCCTGGTGACGCTCTGCCGCAACCGGTTTCATGGAAAAGTGCGAACTGAATCACTCCTAAAAAAGAGGGGGTGCAGCGACATTTCGTTGCCGGGCGAAGCATCGCGTTGGGCGCTGCATAACACTGGCGAAACGGAACAGTGGAGGGAGTACTTATGATCGCAGTGTTATTTGAAGCGGATATTGCGCCTGGCGAGCAGCCGCGCTATATGCAACTTGCCGCAGAACTGAAGCCGCAACTGGCGGAGATTGACGGCTTTATCACTATTGAGCGTTTTCAGAGCCTGAGCACGGAGGGGAAGATTTTGTCCCTCTCCTGGTGGCGCGATGAGGCAGCGGTGATCGCCTGGAAGCAAAACGTCCTGCACCAGGCCGCGCAGGCAGAAGGGCAGCGCACCATCTTTTCGTTCTACCGCATTCGCGTCGCGCAGGTGTTTCGCGACTACACCTCGACCGACAGGAGAGCCTGATATGTACGATCTTCACGTGGTGCTGGATAACGCGCCCGGCTCGCTGGCGGCGCTTGGCGAAACGCTGGGTCGCAATGGCGTCGGTCTTGAGGGCGGCGGGGTGTTTACCGTTAACGCGCAGTGCCATGCTCACTTTCTGGTGGAAGAGGGGGAGCGCGCAGAGCAGGTGTTGAAGGCCGCAGGCTTTACGCTACAAAGTGTGCGAAAGCCGCTTATCCGCAAGCTAAAGCAGGAGAGGCCGGGCGAGCTGGGTGCAATTGCGCGCGCGCTGGCAAACGCCGGGATCAACATTGAGGTGCAGTACAGCGATCACGATAATCGCTTGATCCTGCTCACCGATAATGATCCACTGGCGCACGAGGTGACACAACATTGGGACGTTTCGAAAGTATGAGTTTACCTACCGACAATTCACCGCCAGTGCTGGAAACAGCCCTTGCCGCCATCGCCAGCGCCATGGCGGAACCGTCGCGCGCGCGGATGCTCTGTGCGCTGATGGATGGGCGGGCGTGGACCGCAACGGAGCTGTGCGCGGTGGTTGATATCGCCGCGTCAACGGCCAGCGCGCACTTAACCAAGTTACTAAACAGCGGGCTGCTGGTCTGCGTCTCGCAGGGGCGGCATCGCTACTACCGGCTGGCGGGCAGCGATGTCGCCGGGCTGCTGGAAAATATGATGGGTGTGTCGATGCGCGGTGCCAAAGCGCCCGCCACCCGCACGCCGCAAGCGCTACGCCGGGCGCGTACCTGTTACGATCACCTCGCCGGTGAGATCGCCGTTGGCATTTACAGCGTGATGCAGCGAGATGGGTGGATCACCGAAGCGGGTGATGCGGTAACCGAAACCGGCAGGCGCGAGCTTGCAAAACTCGGCGTAGCGCTCGACCCTCACACCCGCCGCAAACCCTGTAGCGCCTGCCTCGACTGGAGCGAGCGCCGCTTTCATCTCGGCGGCGATGCCGGTGCTGCGCTGCTTGTCGCCTTCGAACAGCGCGGCTGGCTGCAGCGCACGCCGGGCTACCGCGAAGTGACGATTACCGAAGAGGGAAGAAGCGCACTGTTTAGGGTGTTTGGTATAAAAAGCGCTGCGCAGTAAAGTTATGTCTCGTTTTAAAGCAAGGAAGGCTCAATGCGTATCATTGGTGTGACAACATTACTCGTAATCCTTTTTCTCAGCGCACCCGCGATAGCGGAGCCCACACAGCAAGCCTCTGAGCTGGTGAAAAAGTACACGCTGGCAGAGGCTGCGGATAAACCTGCCGTGTTAGAGAATTTCGACAAGCTCGCGCGCAAACATCCTGAAAATGTGAATGTTATTCGCAGTTATACCAGCCTGCTTGCTTCAAGAGGCGACTATCAGAAATCGCTCACTTATCTTGAGCCTTTTAACAGAGCTAACGCTAATCCATCATTATTGCTGCAAGAGTGCATGCTCAAAGAGCGTCTGGGTAAAAAAGAGGATGCGTGCTATCAACGTGTAATCAGCGAATCGGAAAGTAAGCATATTGAAAATATGGATTATCTGATGGCGCTGTTTTTTACCAACAACGATAAATTTCCGACGGTTAAGCAGCGTTTGTTAACAAAAAATCCGGCGCTAAGTGATGATTTCAATATCTTCTCGCAGGATAAACGCAGTGTACTGATGGTGATTTACCCGTAAGAGAATAAATATGAGCCCAGTCACTGGGCTCAAAAATTAGTTATCGCTAAATATTTCTGTATTACCGTTATTATCCCGAACGGCAAAGCCTACAGAGAATATGCGTGAAGAGGGGATTATCGCTTTCTCTCTTTTTTCGTCTGAGTCGAGGTAGACGGTGAAGTTATAGGAGTGCCCTTTTTCAAACTTATAGCCATAAGTCGGCATGCAACTGTCAGAGGTGGCCGCTATATCGTTGATATCATATTTTTCAAGCGCATTTTGCGGATTCCCGACTTCTGAGATTTTGACAGTCGCCACTTTTTCATCGCCTTCGGGTTGAACAAGAACACAAACATTATTCGCGACGGTAACAGCCTTAGCCCGTAGCTGCGGAGGCTGTGGGTTCTGATGGCAGGCTGCAAGCGATAATACTAACAGGCTTACTAACACCATTTTTTTCATCGGCTATTACCTTTGGTTTAAAAAGTGTGAAAGGTCATATTCCTACTGTTAAGAAGCCGTTGAGCTTTATTATCTCTTTGCTCATCACCTTCCTGGGTCGCCGAAATATAATCATCGTTTGAAGGGCTAAAGCCAGAGTCAAAATCTCAAAGCATCGGAATAAAATGTTTAATTTCGGCTTGTGTACTGTCTGAATCAAGTTCGAACATCCGCGGTTGTGACCATCCGCACTCGAAGTCGTCGCGTGTGTAGGCCGGATAAGGCAAAGCCGCCATCCGGCATGGCAGCAGATTGCTGCCTGATGGCGCTGCGCTTATCAGGCCTACGCAAACCCAATCATTTGTCGGCTGGATAAGGCAACGCCGCCATCCGGCGAACCTCTTACGAATGCTCCGTTATCGCCTGCGCGGCGCAGATCAGCGCCAGATGGCTCAACCCCTGCGGCAGGTTGCCGCTCCATTTTCCGGTGCGCACGTCGAACATCTCGTTGAAGGTTTCGACGTTGCCTTTATCGCAGATACACTCGAGGATCTCCTCCATCGCGGTTTTCGCGCACTCGATCTCGCCCATTGCCGCCCAGGCCTCCGCCAGCCAGAACGAACAGGCGACGAAGGTGTTCTCCTCCTCCTGCACGCCGCTGTAGCGGTAGGTCATGGCGCAGCCGTCGCCCAACTCTTCGCGGATTACGCGGTAGGTGGATAACATGCGCTGCGGATTAACGCTGTTGCCATAGCGGTGCACCAGCGCCAGCGACGCGTCGAGGCGATCCTCGCTTTGCGGGTAAAAGAGGTAGGCCTGTTTGTGCTCAGACCAGCAGTGCTCCTCAACCCAGTCGCGGATGCGGTCGCGCTCGCGCTCCCAGCGGCCTACCCAGGTCGGCTCAATATGCTTCTCGCGCGCCATCTCGACCGCGCGGTCGAGGGCCAGCCAGCAGGCCATTTTGGAGTGGGTATAGTGCTGATGCTCGGGCAGTTCCCAGATGCCGCAATCCTTTTGCCGCCAGTGATCGGCGCAGCAGTTCGCCAGTTCGCCCAGTAAACGTGACGTGCGCAGATCCAGCACATGCCCGGCGTTAACAAACAGCTGCGCCGTCGCCAGCATGTCGCCATACATACTCAGTTGCAGCTGATCGCGGGCGTTATTGCCGACGCGCACCGGGCGCGAATCTTTATAGCCACGCAGCGGCGGATAGGTCTCGGCGGGCACCGCTTCACCCTCCAGCGTGTAGCAAGCATGGAGCTGCACACCGTGGCGAATAATCGTTTTTGATAACCATGAGAAGGCGGCTTTGCACTCCTCCAGCGCGCCGAGAAAGGCGAAGGCTTTGATAATCAGGCAGGCATCGCGCACCCAGGCATAGCGGTAGTCATAGTTTTTCTCTTTGCCGACCCCTTCCGGGATCGACGTCGTTGCCGCTGCGGCAAGGGCACCGGTCGGCGAATACCAGAGAAACTTCAGCGCCAGCGCCGAACGCCCGACATGATTTTCATACGCCCCGCGGTAGCTGAGGCTTTTTGACCAGTCGACCCACGCGGTGTGGCTGGTCTCGATCCGCTCATCAATCGCCGCGAGATCCGGCACCGCCAGCGGCTCCTTCTCCGTCACCAGCAGCGCCACCAGCGTGCGGCTCTCGGGCGATGTGGTAAAGGTGCCGTGGATCTGCTCATCATCAACATCGACGATCGCCACATCCTCGCTGGTACGCAGCATCGCCATCAGATCGGCGATATGGTAGACGTTGCCGTGAGCGGTTTCGTTAAGCCACGGCGAGCAGGTTTCCGCCCGCGTGCCAAAGCGCAGGGAGAGCTTGATCTTCACCTCCCCCTCAAGGCCTTCAACGCGCCGCGCCAGCTCGCTCCACGGCAGGCGGCCTGCCAGCGTGCTGTTAATCGATTCGGTAATTAGCACTTTGCCGCTGTCGGTAGTGAAGGTGGTTTCCAGCACGTTACTGTCATCGCGATAGCGCCGCGTCACGCTGTAGGGCGCATCCGGCTCAAGCTGAAAAAAACCGCCGATATCGGGGTCGAGCAGGCGGTCAAACAGCGGGGCCGAATCAAGGTTGGGCGCGCACCACCAGTCAATCGAGCCATCCGGCGCAATCAGCGCCACGGAGCGGCCTTCGCCGATAGCCGCATAATCGCCCGCCTCGACAAAGCCATTTTCCCGCACGGGAGAGGTGTATTGCGCGTTCTTCACGGTCTGTTGTGTCCTGTTAAGAGGAGGGGAGAAGCGGACGTGGCCGCCGGGCGGCGACCACGAGATGCAGGATTGTGGCAATCCTTACAATGTGCCGGTACCCCCATCGGAGCACCATACCTGGCCGGAGCTATAGCTGCTTTCCGGCGACGCCATCGTGACGTACAGCGGCGCAATCTCAACCGGCTGGCCCGGGCGTTTCAGCGGTGCGCTGGCACCAAACTGCTGCACTTTCTCCTGCGGCTGACCGCCACTTGATTGCAGCGGTGTCCAGTAAGGACCCGGTGCCACGGCATTGACGCGAATACCTTTCTCGCCCAGCTGCTGCGCCAGGGATTTGGTAAAGGCGACAATCGAGGCTTTGGTCTGCGCGTAATCAAGCAGGATCGGGCTTGGCTGGTAGGCCTGCACCGAAGAGGTGTTGATGATGCTCGCGCCTTCCGGCAGGTGTTTCACCGCCGCTTTAGTGATCCAGAACATCGCGTAGACGTTGGTCTTAAAGGTGGCGTCGAAATCTTCCGTCGACAGGGTGAGGATCGATTCGTTGAACTGCTGGCGACCGGCGTTGTTCACCAGAATATCCAGCCCGCCAAGGCCTTTAACGGCTTCCTCTACCAGCTGCTGGCAGAAGGCTTCGGAGCGGATATCGCCCGGAATGGCAATCGCTTTGCGGCCTTCTGCTTCAATCAGTTTGATCACTTCTGCCGCATCGGACTCCTCTTCCGGCAGATAGTTAATCGCCACGTCGGCCCCTTCACGGGCATAGGCGATGGCGACAGCGCGACCAATACCAGAGTCACCCCCGGTGATCAGCGCTTTACGTCCGGTCAAACGGCCAGAACCGCGATAGCTGGTTTCGCCATGATCCGGCACCGGGATCATCTTGCTGGCAAGGCCAGGCGGCGTTTGCGGTTGCTCGGCAAAAGGAGGGGTCGGGTAGTGCGGCGCTAAAGGTCGTTTAGTGTTTTGCTCTGCCATGCTTGCTCCTTAAACGTTATGTAGACACGTGTTTAAGCCTGGCATAGATGTGAGCGTTGTCACGTTACGGGCAGGAAAACCAGGAATATGTGAAATAAAACGGCAGCGAAAAGCGGGGTTTTCGCTGCCGTCAGGATCAGTCGAGATCCGCGCCGTTGCTGGCGATCACCTTCTTATACCACCAGAAGGATTTCTTGCGGCTGCGCGCCAGCGTGCCGTTGCCCTGGTCGTCGCGATCGACATAGACAAAGCCGTAGCGTTTGCTCATCTCACCGGTGGAGGCCGCCACCAGATCGATGCAGCCCCAACTGGTATAACCCATCACCGGAATGCCATCTTCAATCGCATCGCCCATCGCGCGGATATGCTCGCGCAGGTAGCTGATGCGGTAATCGTCGTTGATCTCGCCGTTGGCATCGACCTCATCTTTCGCCCCCAGCCCGTTCTCCACCAAAAAGAGCGGCTTCTGATAGCGGTCATACATCATGTTCATGGTGATACGCAGACCAAGCGGATCGATACCCCAGCCCCATTCGCTCACCTCAACATGCGGGTTGCGCAGGGATTTGACGATATTCGCCGCGCTGGTGTTGGCGGCGTTCATATCTGCCGAGGCGCAGCGCGAAGCGTAGTAGCTAAAGGAGACAAAATCGACGGTGTTTTTCAGGATCTCGTCATCGCCTGCTTCTTTAACAATCTGCACCCCTTTCTCGCGGAATACGCGGGCGGAGTAGGCCGGGTAGCTGCCGCGCGCCTGCACATCGATAAAGAAGAGGTTTTCGCGATCCTTCTCCAGCGCCGTCCAGACATCGGCCGGTTTGCAGGAGTAGGGGTAGAAGTTACCGCCCGCCAGCATGCAGCCCACCTGGTTTTGCGGGTTCACCTCATGGGCGATTTTGGTCGCCAGCGCGCTGGCAATCAGCTCATGGTGCGCGGCCTGGTACTTCACCTGATCCTGGTTTTCACCCTCTTCGAACACCAGCCCGGCACCGGAGAAGGGGCTGTGCAGCATAATGTTGATTTCGTTGAAGGTAAGCCAGTACTTCACCAGCCCGTCGAAGGCTTCAAAACAGGTGCGGGCATAGCGGGTGAAAAACTCCACCATTTTGCGGTTGCGCCAGGAGCCATACTCCGTCACCAGGTGCATTGGCACATCGAAGTGGCACAGCGTCACCAGCGGTTCGATATTGTACTTTTTACACTCGGCAAACACCGCGCGATAGAAGGCGATCCCCTCTTCATTCGGCGTTAACTCGTCGCCTTTCGGGTAGAGACGGCTCCAGGCAATCGAGGTGCGGAACACCGTAAAGCCCATCTCCGCCATCAGCGCGATATCCTCTTTGTAGCGATGGTAAAAATCGATCGCCTCATGGCTGGGATAGTACTCATCGTCGCGCAGGGCAAAACGTTTCTCCTGCCCCAGTTTCACCGCCAGACGGTTCGCGCCGTGCGGGATCATATCGACGGTGGTCAGCCCCTTGCCGCCCTCCAGATATCCCCCTTCCGACTGGTTGGCGGCCAGTGCGCCGCCCCATAAAAATCCTTGCGGAAAAACAGCCATGCGTTACCTCACTCTATTAATCAGGCTTGTGCTTCTTTTACCGTTACCGGCTGCGCCATCGGTGCGTTTTTCTCCGCTTCGACCGGAATATCCTCAAAGCCGAGCAGCAGCGTCAGCACAAACGACAGCACTACCGCCAGCGCCATCACGCCAAACACCCAGACAATGGTCATCGGGTTTGCCGGATCGAAGAACTGCACGCTGGTAAATAACCCCGGTGCCGCCATGGAGTGGCTGGCAAGCCCGGCGATTCCGGCGACCGCGCCGCAGATAAAGCCGCTGATGAGGCTGGCGATCAGCGGGCGTTTCAGGCGAACCGCCACGCCGTAGAGCGCCGGTTCGGAGATGCCGGCGAGGATCGCCGAGGCCGCCGCCGCCATCGCTGTCTGGCGCAGCTCCGGGTTTTTCGTTTTCCATGCCACCGCCAGCGACGAGCCGCCAAGGGAGAGGTTCGCGCCGATTTCCGACGGCATCACCATCCCCTCTTTGCCCGTCTCGGCAATGGTCTGAATGATAGTGGGTGTAAAGACGCGGTGCATACCGGTCATTACCAGCAGCGGCCACAGCGCGCCCATAATGGCAACGGAGAGCCAGCCGAGATAGCCGTGAATG
Source organism: Kosakonia sp. S57 (assembly GCF_016516575.1). Classification (NCBI taxonomy): domain Bacteria; kingdom Pseudomonadati; phylum Pseudomonadota; class Gammaproteobacteria; order Enterobacterales; family Enterobacteriaceae; genus Kosakonia; species Kosakonia sp. S57. The sequence goes on from NZ_JACVUL010000031.1 coordinate 27,093, forward strand.
GTGTAAACCAGCGCGGAGATGGCGCTACCGATCCAGATCCCGAGCGGGCCAATCAGCACAATCGCCAGCGGCGCGGCAATCAATACAATCAGCATTGGCTTGAGGAAGTTTTTCGTTACCGCCGGGGTAATGCGATCGACCCAGCGCTCAATGTAGGAGAGGCACCAGGTCATCACCAGCGCCGGGATCACCGTGTAGGTATATTTCACCGCCGTCACCGGGATCAGCGCAAACTCGACGTGCTCGCCCTGCGCCGCTTTCGCCATCAGCTCAATAAAGCTCGGGTGCACCAGCACACCGGCAATGGCGATCGCCAGCGACATGTTGGTTTTGAATTTTACCGCCGCCGAGGCAGCCACCATCAGCGGCAGGAAGAAGAAGGCCCCGTCGCCAATCACCGTCAGGATGGTCAGGGTGGAGGAGCCTTTAGGCAGCGCGCCGGACATCTCCAGCACCATTGCCAGCAGTTTGACCATCGACCCGCCGATAATCGCCGGGATCAGTGGCGACATGGTGCCAATCAGCGCATCGAGAATGCCCGCGCCGATGCGGCGTAAGGTGAGTTTTTGTTTAGTCTGCGTCTCAACGGGCTGCATATCCTGCGGCAGCAGGCTGACCACTTCACGAAACGCCTGCGAAACCGTGTTACCGATAATCACCTGGCACTGGTTGTCGTTGCGTACCACGCCCATCACGCCGCTGATGCTTTTCAGAGTGGCGCTGTCGATGCGCGTTTCATCTTTCACCACGAAGCGCAGGCGCGTCATGCAGTGCGTTACGGCGGCAATGTTATCGACACCGCCCAGCGCATCTACCACCGAGTGGGCAAGCGCCGCATAGTTCTTAGCCATTGTTTTTTTATCCTGTTTAATCAATAGGGTAATGACTTATCGCACGCCCAGGCGGCGATGAAACATGAAATAGGTAACCGGTTCCACAAAATCATGATGAGTTTGTTCGGGTGAAACAAGACCTAAAAATAACCACTTTTCCAAAGCGTGATGGAGATCACCGGATAACCACAAGTGCGCGCTATTTGCAGGATGGTTATCTGTTCCAATACGCGTCGTGGCTGAAGTACACTTCGCCACAGGACATTTGCAGGAGCAGGACAGATGGCGACAATGCAGGAGGTGGCGAAGCGGGCAGGGGTGTCGAAAGCCACGGTTTCACGCGTTTTGACGGGCAAAGGCTATGTCAGCGAAGAGACAAAAACCCGCGTCTTTCAGGCAATTAGCGAGAGCGGCTACCGGCCAAACTTGCTGGCGCGCAGCCTTGCCAGCAGCACCACCCAGACGCTGGGATTAGTGGTCACTAACACCCTTTACCACGGCGTCTACTTCAGCGAACTGCTCTCCCACGCGGCGCGCATGACCGAAGACAAAGGGCGTCAGCTGCTGCTGGCAGACGGCAAACACAGCGCCGAAGAGGAGCGTCAGGCGATCCAGTACCTGCTCGATCTACGCTGCGACGCCGTCATCATCTACCCGCGTTTTCTCAGCGTCGACGAGCTGGATGCGATTATCGACAGCCACACTCAGCCGATTGTGGTGCTCAACCGCCGCCTGCGCAAAAACCTCAGCCACTGCGTCTTTTGCGATCAGCACGCCGCCAGCCAGCAGGCGGTCTCCGCGCTGATTGCGCGCGGTCATCGCGATATTGCGCTGATCACTGGCTCGCTCGATTCACCCACCGGCATTGAGCGTTTATCCGGCTACAAAGACGCGCTGCAACAGCAGGGCATTGCAGTACGTAACGAATTGATTGTCGAAGGGAAATGGACACCGCAAAGCGGAGCAAGCGGCGTGCGTGAACTGCTGGATCGCAAGGTCTCTTTCAGCGCGCTGGTGGCGAGCAACGACGACATGGCGGTGGGGGCTATCAAACAGCTGCATGACAGCGGCATTGCCATACCCGGTCAGGTTTCGGTCGTGGGGTTTGATGATATCGCCATGGCTCCCTTCACCGTACCGGCGCTCTCCAGCGTCAAAATCCCGGTTACCGGGATGATCAAAGAGACCATCAACCGCCTGATATTTATGCTCGATGGCGGCGACTTTATCCTGCAATCCACCTTTCCCGGCGAGTTGATCCTGCGCGACTCCATCACCAGCGGCCCCGGCGCCTGAGGTGTCAGCCGTCATCGACACTTCTGTCGATGACAGCGCTGCGCTTTTAATAACATCATTAAATTCAGCCACTTAAAAAGTGGCACGCTTTATGAATACTTCAGCGGGACAAGGCTCTTAGCTGGAGAAAATGATGAACCGATTTATTATGGCCGACGCCGCAAAATGCATTGGCTGCCGCACGTGTGAGGTGGCCTGCGTGGTCTCCCATCAGGCGGATCGCGATTGCGCGGCGCTCACCCCTGAAACCTTCCTGCCGCGTATTCACGTGGTGAAAGGCGTCAATGTGTCGACGGCGACCATGTGTCGTCAGTGCGAAGACGCGCCCTGCGCCAATGTCTGCCCGAACGGCGCCATCCGCCGCGACGAAGGTTTTGTGCATGTGATGCAGGAGCGCTGCATCGGCTGCAAAACCTGCGTGGTGGCCTGCCCCTATGGCGCGATGGAAGTGGTGGTGCGTCCGGTGATTCGCCACAGCGGCGCGGGCCTCAATGTACGGGCGGAAAAAGCCGAAGCCAACAAGTGCGATCTCTGCCACCACAGCGAGAGCGGCCCGGCCTGCATTCAGGCCTGCCCGACCAAGGCGCTGGTCTGTATCGATCGTAATGTGCTGGAGCAGATGAGCGCGGATAAACGGCGTCGCGCCGCGCTCGACAGCTCGCTCTCCATTACCTTCTAACCCCTTTACTTTCACTTTTAACAGGTCTGTTACTGATGAAGAAGATCACAAGTGTTTGCCCATACTGCGGCGCGGGCTGCAAACTGAAACTGGTTGTTGATGACGGAAAAATCATCCGCGCGGAAGCTGCCGACGGCCATACCAACCAGAATGAACTCTGCCTGAAAGGCTACTACGGCTGGGATTTCCTCAACGACACCAAGCTGCTCACCCCGCGCCTGACGCAACCGATGATCCGCTATCAGAAAGGGGGCAAGCTCACCCCGGTCAGCTGGGATGAAGCGATCCGCTACACCGCCAGGCGCCTTAGCGAAATCAAAGCCCAGTTCGGCCCGCGCGCCATTATGACCACCGGTTCATCACGCGGGACGGGGAATGAAACTAACTATGTGATGCAGAAGTTCGCCCGCGGCGTACTCAACACTAACAATGTCGACTGCTGCGCCCGCGTCTGCCACGGCCCCTCTGTTGCCGGGTTGCAGGAGACCCTCGGTAACGGCGCAATGAGCAACTCCATCAGTGATATTGAAAACTCCCGCTGCCTGCTTATTTTTGGCTACAACTGCGCCGATTCGCACCCGATTGTGGCGCGAAGAGTAATTAAAGCGCGGCAAAATGGCGCGAAAATTATTGTCTGCGATCCGCGTCGGATCGAGACCGCACGCATCGCCGACCAGCATCTGCAACTGAAAAACGGCTGCAATATGGCACTGGTCAACGCCTTCGGTTATGTGCTGCTCGAAGAGGAGCTGTATGACAAAGATTATGTCGCCAGCTTTACTACCGGGCTGGATGCCTACCGCGAAACGGTAAAAGAGTACGCGCCGGAAGCGGTGGAACACCTTACCGGCGTGCCGGCGAAACAGGTACGCCAGGCGATGCGCACCTTTGCCGCCGCGCCCTCCGCCACCATTATGTGGGGCATGGGTGTGACGCAGTTTGGTCAGGCGGTCGATGTGGTGAAAGGGTTATCGAGCCTTGCGTTGCTCACCGGCAACCTCGGCCGCGAGCATGTCGGCGTCGGCCCGGTGCGCGGGCAAAACAATGTGCAGGGTGCCTGCGATATGGGCGTCATCCCCAACCAGTTCCCCGGTTATCAGGATGTGGTTGATCCACAGGTACGGGCGAAATTCGCCGCTGCCTGGGGAATCGATCCGGCGGTGATGGATGACCAGGTGGGCGTGCGCATTACCGAAGTGCCGCACCTGGCGCTGGAGGGGAAAGTGAAAGCCTACTACATCATGGGCGAGGATCCGCTCCAGACCGAAGCGGACCTGGGCCTGGTGCGTAAAGGCTTTGAGGCCCTCGACTTTATCGTGGTGCAGGACATCTTTATGACCAAAACCGCCGAGCAGGCGGACGTGCTGCTGCCCGCTACTTCGTGGGGTGAACATGGCGGCGTCTTCACCTGTGCTGACCGCGGTTTCCAGCGTTTCGAAAAAGCGATTGAGCCGACCTACAACGTCAAACGTGACTGGGAAATTATCAGCCTGATCGCCACCGAGATGGGCTACCCGATGCACTACGACAACAATCAGCAGATTTGGGATGAACTGCGCGAACTCTGCCCGCTCTTTTACGGCGTCACCTACGAGAAGATGGGCGATATGGGCCATGTTCAGTGGCCCTGCCCGACCCTCGATCACCCCGGCACGCCGTACCTTTACCACGACAACAAGTTTGATACGCCGGATGGCAAAGGCCACCTTTTCGCCGCACCGTGGCGTGCGCCCGCCGAACGCCCGGACAGTGAATTCCCGCTGGTGCTCTGTACCGTGCGCGAAGTGGGGCACTACTCCTGCCGCTCAATGACCGGCAACTGCGCGGCGCTGCAAACCCTCGCCGATGAGCCGGGCTTTATGCAGATCAACCCGCAGGATGCCGATGCGCTGGGGATCCGTGACCGCCAGCTGGTGTGGGTAGAGTCGCGTCGCGGGAAGGTGATCACCCGCGCAGATGTCAGCGAGCGCATCAACCAGGGCAGCGTCTATATGACCTACCAGTGGTGGATCGGTGCCTGTAACGAGCTGACGCAGGATAATCTCGACCCGATATCGAAAACGCCGGAGACCAAATATTGCGCGGTACGGGTGAGTGCGATCAACGATCAATCCTGGGCCGAAGCGTACACTCAGCGCACCTATCAACAGATGAAGACGCGCCTGCGCGATGCGGCGCTGCAATGATGATATGAGCAAAAGCCCTGGGGTTTGCTTACGCGTTTATGGAAAAGTGCAGGGGGTGGGCTTCCGCCCCTTTGTCTGGCAACTGGCGCAACAGCTGGCGCTGAACGGCGATGTCTGTAACGACGCGCAGGGGGTAGAGATACGTCTCGCTGGCGACGCGCAGGCCTTTCTCCGCCTTCTGCACCAGCGCTGTCCGCCGCTGGCGCGCATCGATCGCGTTGAGCAGCACCCCTTTCACTGGCCTGTATTACCGCAGGCCTTCACCATCCGCGACAGCGCGGGCGGGGCAATGGATACGCAGATTGTTCCCGATGCCGCAACCTGCCCTGATTGCCTGGCGGAGATGTTCGACCCCGCCGGGCGCCGTTACCGTTACCCCTTTATCAACTGCACCCACTGCGGACCGCGTTTCACCATTATTCACGCCATGCCCTATGACCGCCCATTGACGGTTATGGCGGCATTTCCCCTCTGCCGGGAGTGCGAAGCGGAGTATCGCAACCCGCTGGACAGGCGTTTTCATGCCCAGCCGGTGGCCTGCGCGGAATGTGGGCCGCAACTGAGCTGGCATGATGCGAGCTACCGGGCAGCGGGCGAAGAGGCGTTGCAGATGGCGGTGGCGCTGATCAAAAGCGGCGGCGTGGTGGCGGTAAAAGGCATCGGCGGCTTCCATCTGGTCTGCGATGCGGGCAACGAGGCCGCCGTGCGCTACCTGCGCGCGCGAAAGCAGCGCCCGACGAAACCGCTGGCGGTGATGCTGGCGTCAAGCGATGGCCTCTCCCCTGAAGCGCAGCGCCTGCTGGCCACGCCCGCGGCGCCGATTGTGCTGGTGGAGAGCGCAAGCATCAGCGGCCTCTGTGAGGCCATTGCGCCTGGGCTTGATGAAATTGGCGTGATGCTGCCTTCAAATCCGGTGCAGCATCTACTGGCGCAGGCGTTGCAGCGCCCGCTGGTGATGACCTCCGGCAACCTCAGCGGTAAACCGCCCGCACTCACCAACGCTGCCGCCCAGGCCGAGCTGGCGTCGATAGTCGACGGTTTCCTGCTGCATAATCGCGAGATTGTGCAGCGTATGGATGACTCCGTGGTGCGGGCGAGCGGCGAGATGCTGCGGCGCGCCAGAGGCTATGTGCCCGATGCGCTGCCGCTGCCGCCGGGCTTTCGTGATATTCCGCCGCTGCTCTGCGTCGGCGCGCAGATGAAAAACACCTTCTGCCTGCTGCGCGGCGACAGTGCCGTGCCGGGGCAACATTTCGGCGATTTAACCGATGAGGGCGTCGAGGCGCAGTGGCAAAACGCCCTGCGCCTGATGCAGCAGATCTACGATTTCACGCCGCAGCAGGTGGTGGTGGACGCGCACCCGGCCTATCGCACTCGCGCATGGGCGGATCGCGCCGGTTTACCGGTTCGCACCGTGCTGCATCACCATGCCCACGCTGCCGCCTGCCTTGGCGAGCATGGCTGGCCGCTCGAGGGCGGGGATGTGATTGCCATAACCCTGGATGGTATCGGCATGGGCGAGGGCGGTGCGCTGTGGGGCGGGGAGTGTTTGCGGGTCAACTACCGCGACTGCGAGCACCTCGGCGGCCTGCCAGCGGTGGCGCTGCCGGGGGGCGATCTCGCGGCTCGCCAGCCGTGGCGCAACTTGCTGGCGCAGATGCTGGCCTTTGTTGAAAGGTGGCAGGATTACCCGGAAACGGCGCTTATCCAGCACCAGAACTGGCCAGTGCTGGAGCGAGCAATTGCGCGCGGCATTAACGCGCCGCTGGCCTCATCCTGCGGGCGGCTATTTGACGCGGTGGCCTGCGCGCTCGGCTGCGCGCCAGAGCAGCTTAGCTATGAGGGGGAGGCCGCCTGCCTGCTGGAAGCGCTGGCGGCAAAAGCGGAAAACGTTGAGCACCCGGTAAAGATGCCGCTTCGCGGGAACCGACTCGATCTGGCAACCTTCTGGCAGACGTGGCTGGGCTGGCAGGCGGCACCATCTGCGCGGGCGTGGGCGTTTCACGATGCGCTGGCGTGCGGCTTTGCCCGGCTTGCGCGCGAGCAGGCCCGCAAACACGGCATTACGAGGCTGGTGTTCAGCGGCGGCGTGCTGCATAACCGCCTGCTGAAAGCCCGCTTACAGCACTACCTGGCCGATTTCACGCTGCTCTTTCCCCACCAGCTTCCGGCCGGGGATGGCGGCATCGCCTTCGGCCAGGGGCTGGTGGCGGCCGCGCGGGCTATTGCCCCAGCGCCTTCAGCAGCGCAAAGGCCTCTTTCATGCGATCTTCACTGACCACAAACGCGCGCAGCTTATCATCAATGTCGATCCCTTTCGCCACCATGCCTGCGGCATCGGTAGCGATGTGCCAGCGCAGGTCGGCGCGCGAGGTTTCACTTGCCAGATGCAGCGGCATCAGCGGCGTTTTCACCTTCACCAGCATCGGCGGCAGCGTCAGTTGCGTCGGGCTGCCGGTCAGGTTTTTCGCCAGCGTCATGGCGCTGAGCTGAATGGGTTGCAGGAAAGGCAGCACCTGACCATTAATTTCGGCGCAGTCGCCTAGCGCAAAGATATGCGGCTGGCTGGTTTGCAGCGTGGTGTCGACGACAATTCCGCGGCGGGTCTGCAGCCCGGCGGCCTGCGCCAGCGCGGTGTGTGGCACCAGGCCGGTGGCGGCAACCACCACATCGGCATCGACACTGCGCTCATCATCCAGCCGCGCCCGCACGCCGCTCTCCTGAGCCTCAAGCCGTGCCAGCTTAGCGGCGAGCAGCAGGCGCACACCGCTTGCCGTCAGGCAGCGTTGCAGACGTGCGCTCACCTCCGGCGGCATCAGCGCCGGAAGGATGCTGGCGGCGTTATCCAGCAGGGTGACGGTTTTCCCGGCGCGCTGAAAATCCATCGCTAGCTCACAGCCAATCAGCCCGGCACCGACAATCAGAACCCGCTTCGCCGCGCGCAGTTGCTCTTCGCAGGCGTGGTACTCCTGCAAACTGTTGAGGGTCAGCATCATTTCACGCCCCGGCAGCGGCGGCACAAAGGCTTTCGCCCCGGTCGCCAGCACTAACTTATCGTACGGCCAGCTTCTGTCGGCGCTTTTCACCACCTGCGCAAGGGGATCGATGGCGGTGACAAAGGTGTAGGGGAAAAGGCGCACGTTGAACTGCTCGGCGAAGTCGCCCGCCGTCTGGCGGATCAGATCTTCGGCGCGCTGCGCCTGGCTTATCACATGGCTCAGTTCAGGCTTGCTGTACTCTTCCATACCGTCGGCGGCAATCAGCGTCAGCGGTACGTGGCTGTCCAGCTTGCGGATATTTTTCACCAGCGTGCGGGCGGCGAAGCCCGAGCCGATAATCACAATCCCGGCGCTCATTTTGCCTCCACTGCCAGTTCGTCAAACACCTCTTTACCCAGCGAACACTCCGGGCAGAGGAAGGAGTCCGGCACCTCAGACCACGGCGTACCCGGCGCGACATCCTGCATCGGTTCCCCTGTTTTGGGGTCATAAATCCACTGGCAGACGCTGCACTGCATACGCGGGCCGAGATCGGCAGTTGATTCTGCGCAGCCACAGGCAGCTTGCGCGGCGGGCTGGCTGAGCGGCTCCGGCAGCGGGGCGAGCGCCCACTGGCGGGCGATATCACGCCCGTGCTGGCGGCAGATCTCCAGCGCGTCGACATCCGGGCGCCATTTTGCTTTCAGGCTGAGGGACATCTCAAACCCGGCATCCTGCAAACGCGTCGAGAGGCGATCAACCGCGCCGCCGCTCCAGCCGTGGGAGCCGAAAGCGCTGGCGCGCTTATTGCGAAAACGCAGGCCGGTGATCTCTTCGACCAGTCCGGCGATCTTCGGCATCATCACGTTGTTCATCGTCGAGGTACCGACCAGCACCCCTTTGGAGCGGAAAACATTGGTGAGCACGTCGTTTTTATCGCTGCGCGCGACGTTAAAGATTTTCACCGCCACGCGCGGATCGACTTCGGTAATTCCCTGGGCGATGGCGTCGGCCATCATGCGGGTGTTGTTCGACATGGTGTCGTAGAAAATGGTGATGCGATCTTCCTGATAATCCGCCGCCCATTTCAGGTACAACTCAACGATCTGCGTCGGGTTATCGCGCCACACTACGCCGTGGGAGGTAGCAATCATCTCTACCGGCAGATTAAAGCCGAGGATCTCGGTAATTTTCGGCGTTACCAGTCGGCTAAAGGGGGTGAGGATATTGGCGTAATAGCGCTGGCACTGCTCAAACAGCTCGGCCTGATCCACCTCATCGTTGAACAGATGCTCGTCACAGTAGTGCTGGCCGAAGGCGTCATTGCTGAACAGCACCGCATCGCCGGTCAGGTAGGTCATCATGCTGTCGGGCCAGTGCAGCATTGGCGTTTCGACAAAGATCAGCTGTTTGCCGTTGCCGATATCCAGCGTATCGCCGGTTTTCACCACATGGAAATTCCATTCAGGGTGGTGATGGTGGCCGTTAATCGAGTCGATAGCGTTATGGGTACAGTAGATCGGCGTATCGGGGATATGCGACATCAGCTCCGTCAGCGCGCCCGCGTGATCCTCTTCGGCGTGGTTAATGACGATGTAGTCGATCATCGCCAGATCGATCTCGCCGCGCAGGTTCTGCACGAAATCGCGGCTGAATTTGTGATCGACAGTGTCGATCAGCACGTTTTTGCCCTCGCGGATCAGGTAGCTGTTATAGCTGCTGCCCTTCAGGGTTTTGTATTCGGTGCCGTGAAAATCACGGACTTCCCAGTCGCGTTGTCCAACCCAGTGAATGTTGTTTTTTACATGAATCGCCATGATCGTAGTCCTGTGCAGTTTCTCAATGTGATACATGGCTATTTCAAGAGGCGTGCCAGATTTTTATCATTTTGATATTGATATATTTTTTTAAAATAATCGAAAATTAGAATGTCATTATGACTATGATGAATACAGTCAATATGACACTATGTATTGTCAAAATGACAGTGGGGTCAGAATGAGTTTTTCACTGAATGTGCTGGCGGGTATCGCCATTGAGCTGCAAAGCGGGATTGGGCACGCGGATCGTTTCCAGCGGCTGATTACCACCCTGCGTCAGGTGCTGGCGTGCGATGCCTCGGCGCTGCTGCGCTACGAGGCGCGGCAGTTTATTCCGCTGGCGATCGACGGCCTGGCGCAGGATGTGCTCGGGCGGCGCTTTATTCTTGAAGGCCACCCGCGGCTGGAAGCGATTGCCCGCGCTGGCGATGTGGTGCGCTTTCCCGCCGACAGCGATCTGCCCGATCCCTACGATGGGCTGATCCCCGGCCAGGAGAAACTCAAGGTGCACGCCTGCGTCGGCCTGCCGCTGTTTGCCGGGCAAAACCTGATTGGCGCGCTGACTCTCGACGGCATGTCGCCGGATCAGTTTGACGCCTTCAGCGATGAGGAGCTGCGGCTGGTCGCCGCGCTGGCGGCAGGCGCGCTCAATAACGCATTGCTGATTGAAGAGCTGGAGCGGCAGAACATGCTGCCCGGTGCGCCCGCGGCGTTTGAGCAGGTCGCGCGCAGCGAGATGATCGGCCTGTCGCCGGGGATGGTGCAGCTGAAAAAAGAGATCGCCATCGTTGCGCCTTCGGATCTCAATGTGCTGATTGGCGGCGAAACCGGCACTGGTAAAGAGCTGGTGGCGAAGGCAATCCATGAAGCCTCGCCACGCGCCGACAAACCGCTGGTCTACCTCAACTGTGCCGCGCTGCCGGAGAGTGTCGCCGAGAGCGAACTCTTCGGGCATGTGAAAGGAGCCTTTACCGGAGCCATCAGCAACCGCAGCGGCAAGTTTGAAATGGCCGATAAGGGCACGCTGTTTCTCGACGAGATTGGCGAGCTTTCGCTGGCGCTACAGGCGAAGCTGCTCCGCGTGTTGCAGTATGGCGATATTCAGCGCGTCGGCGATGACCGCAGCCAGCGTGTTGATGTGCGGGTGCTGGCTGCTACCAACCGCGATCTGCGTGAAGAGGTGGTTGCCGGACGGTTTCGCGCCGACCTCTATCACCGCCTGAGCGTCTTTCCTTTACAGGTGCCGCCGCTGCGCGAGCGGGGCGAGGATGTGGTGCTGCTGGCGGGCTATTTTTGCGAGCAGTGCCGCCTGCGTTTTGGTCTCGGGCGCGTGGCGCTAAGCCCCGCTGCGCGCGGGCATTTGCAGCGTTACGGCTGGCCGGGAAACGTGCGCGAGCTGGAGCATGCCATCCACCGGGCGGTGGTGCTGGCGCGCGGCACCCAGCATGCCGGGGATATCGTGCTGGAAGCGCATCACTTTGCCCTGAGCGATGAGCCTGCACCGCCGGCAAAGCCGGTAAGCGTGCCGTTAAGCGGGCAAAACCTGCGCGAAGCGACGGAGGCGTTCCAGCGCACACTTATCTCCCGCGCGCTTGAGGAGAGTGGCGGCAAGTGGGCCGCTTGCGCCAGGGCGCTGGAGATGGACGTCGCCAACCTGCACCGGCTGGCGAAGCGTCTTGGGCTGAAGGACTAGAGAATACCGGCCTGGTAAAAGTCCTGCAGGTTGATGGCACCGACCAGTTCACCTGCATCATCTACCACCGGCGCGGCGGCGATTTTGCGCTGCATCAGGCGCTCTTTGGCATCCACTGCGCGGCTGCTGGCGTCAAGGGTAATGCCGCCCGGCGTCATCGCCTCGCTGACCGCCGCGGTTAAGGCACCGCCCGCCACCAGCCAGCGGCGCAGGTCGCCATCCGTAAACACCCCATGCACATGGCGCCCGGTGTCGCAGACCGCAACCAGGCCCAGTCCGGTGCGGCTTAGCTCCAGCATCGCGTCCATCACGCTGCTGGTCAGCATCACCTGCGGCACCTGATCTGCTTTGCGCATCAGATGATGCACTTTGTTCAGCAGCCGTGCGCCCAGCGCGCCCGCCGGATGCGAGCGGGCAAAATCCTCTTCGTCAAAGCCGCGCGCCTGCATGACTGCAATTGCCAGCGCATCGCCCATCATCAGCGTGTTGACGGTGCTGGAGGTTGGCGCGAGATGCATCGGGCAGGCTTCGCGCTCAACGGCAATATCAAGCACCGCGTGGGCAGCGAGCGCCAGCGGTGAGCGCGATTTACCGGTCATCGCCAGCAGCGTGACGGCTTTCTCGTCAAGACGCGGCAGGATCAGATCCAGCTCTTTTGCCGAACCGGAGTAGGAGATAAACAGCATCACGTCGCGGCTCTCGATCATGCCGAGATCGCCGTGCAGCGCCTCTGCCGGGTGGACAAAAAAGGCCGGGGTGCCGGTGCTGGCGAAGGTGGCTGCAATCTTCTTGCCGATATGCCCGGATTTACCGATCCCGGAGACAATCACTTTGCCCTGGCAGTTCAGCACCGTTTCAGCGGCGCGGACGAAATCGTCGCCAAGGCGCTCCGGCAGGCGGCTTGCTTCCTGTAGCTCCAGCAGCAGAGCCTGGCGGGCGGCGTTAATAAAAGCGTCACGCATTTTCTTCTCCGGCAATAATCACATCGATTCCTTTCTCTTCCAGCGCGGCGCGAACGTCCGGCGGGATCCCGGCGTCGGTAATCAGTTTATCGACGCTCTCAAGGCTACAGACAATATTGGGGCTTTTACGGCCAAACTTGGAGGAGTCTGCCATCAGGATCACCTCGCGGGCGGCGTTGCACATCGCTTTGCTGACGGTGAAGACCTCATTAAAGGTGGTCACTCCGGCGTTGAGATCGATGCCGTCGGTGCCCATAAACAGCTTGTCGAAGCTGAACTGCTCAAAGGCGTTCTCCGCCAGCTGGCCGTGGAAGGAGGCGGATTTTTTGCGGAATGTGCCGCCGGGCATCAGGATGGTCTGTTCGTTATCCAGCTCTGAAAGGGCGTTGACGATATGCAGGCTGTTGGTCATCACGGTGATGTTATTGAAGTGGCTGAGCAGCGGCACCATTTGCAGCACCGTGCTGCCCGCGTCGAGGATGATCGAGTCGCCGTCGTGGATGTAGCCAACGGCTGCTTCGGCAATCAGACCCTTTTGCACGGTGTTGATCAACGTTTTGTGATCGATGGGCGGATCGGCCTCGTCTTTATTGAGCACCACCCCGCCGTAGGTGCGGATCACCGCGCCGGACTGCTCCAGCGCGACCAGATCTTTGCGGATGGTTGTGCCGGTGGTATCAAAGTGGTGTGCCAGCTCTTCAACAGAACACTTTCCCTGCTTCTGCAGATGCTCAAGAATTGCCGCCTGACGCTGACGTGGTTTCATAGGCGAAGATATCCTGCGTTACGTTGCGAAATGATAATTTCGCAAGCTATTAGCGTTCACAACGAAATTATCCATGTTTCATTTTAAGCGCCAATGATAGAGCATTCTGACAGCCGGGATCATGGGGAAAGATCACATCGGGCTCTAATTCCTCTCTTTTTACGCCGATTAAGCGCTCAATTTTGCTCGGGCGGGCAAAAACCGTCAGGCCGCGCATCAGCAACGTGTCGCTGACGCGATCGTGTTGATCGAAGGCCACCGCCAGCACCACGCGCGGTTTGAAGCGCCCGCCCGAGCGACCAACGCCAACGCGCCCGCGCTGGCAGAGCGCGTCGAAAGCTTTGTTGAACTGGCGGATTTGCCAGCCGCCAAGCGCCAGCTGGCTGAGCCAGGCGATAATGGCGAGAGTGATAAGGGATGAAACCATCGGTGTCTCCTTTATAAATCGCTGAACCCGTAGGCCTGATAAGCGCAGCGCCATCAGGCGTTGGTGCGGCGGTTTGCCGGATGGCGGCTGGCGCCTTATCCGGCCTACAAAACCATAGCGCCATCAGGCGTTGGTGCCGAATCAGAACATCACCTGACCGCCGGTGACGTTGATTGACTGGCCGGTACAGTAGGAGGCTTTCGGGCTGGCGTAGAACATCAGCACGTTCAGCACATCCTGATAATCGCAGCCGCGCTTCAGCGGCACTTTATCAACGTAATGCTGCTCCACTTCCTCTGCCGGAATGCCAAGCTTGCTGGCATATTGCGGGATCAGCGACTGGAACATTGGTGATTTCAGCAGGTTGCCGAGCATCAGCGAGTGCACGGTAATGCCATACTCCGCCAGATCCAGCGCCAGGGATTGCGTCAGCCCCACGCCGCCGAACTTCGCCGCGCTGTAGCCGGAGTTGTGCTTGCTGCCCACTTTGCCCGACTTGGAGTTGATCTGGATAATGCGCCCCTGGATGCCGTCGCGGATCATCAATTTGGCGAACTCGCGGGCGCAGAGGAAATAGCCCACCAGGTTAACCTGCAATGAGCGGTCAAAATCCCCCAGCGCAAAGTCGCTGATAAACGCCGCTTTGGCGATCCCGGCGCTATAGACCAGCAGATCGGCGCGACCAAAAATCTCATCGACGCCGCGCGCCAGCGCCAGCACGCTCTGCTCGCTGGTGGCGTCGGCACCAAAGCCATAGGCCATCCCTTCGCCATACTCGCTGTTAATTTCCTGTGCGACTGTCGCCGCTTTATCACTCTGAATATCGACAACCGCCACGCGGTACCCTTCTGCGGCAAGCCCACGGCTGAGGAACGCCCCGAGGGTCTGTCCTCCACCAATGACAACGGCAACCTGTTTCATACTCTTCTCCTTTAGACCTTAAGCGACAAATTTTAAAATGCAGCCCGGCGCGACAGCGTCCGGCACCGGGCCGGCGACGTGCACCGTGCCCGGAAACTCCGCCTGCGTCTGCCCGTCGAAACGCAGGGTGATATGGCCCAGCTCGCGCAAATTCTGCTCGGCGACCTCGCCGACGGCGGTGACGGGGTAGTGCTTTTCACCGAGGGTAAACTGTGCGCCCGGCAGCAGCGCGCCGCAGAGCGGGCCGTGGTTATGGATAAAACAGAACTCGGCGACATCGGCAGGCGCGCCCTCCCTGAAGGTGATCAGCATGTTGTCGCTGAGCGCTTCCGGCGCGCTTTCGCCAATTGCGGTTATGGTGGTTTGATAGATAACAGTCATGCATCACCCCTTATTGATAGATAAAACCGGAGACAAACCAGGCGATCAGCACCGTTGGCGCACCGGTTAAAAAGCGGCTTACCAGCACGGACGGGACGCCGACGCGTACCGTCTCCTGGCGGGCTTCTGCCAGCGACAGGCCAACGGGAATAAAGTCGCAGGCGGCCTGGGCGTTAATGGCGAACAGCGCTGGCAGCGCAAGGTGCGGAGGGATGTGCCCCTGGCCTATCTGCACGCCAATCAGCACGCCAATGACCTGAGCGATAACCGCCCCCGGGCCAAGAAAGGGTGAGAGCAGCGGGAAGGAGCAAATCAGCGCCAGCGTTACCAGCCCAAGCGGATGGCTGGCCAGCGGCGCGAGGCCGTGAGCGATCCAGTCGCCCAGCCCGGAAGCCATGATGATGCCGATCAGCGCCGAGACGAAGGCCATAAACGGCAGGATGGTTTTCAGCACCGTATCAATGGTGTCGCGACCGGCCTGGAACAGCACCGCCACCGCCGAGCCCATGCCCATGCCGACTTTCGCCAGCAGGCCGTCGCTCTGCTCGGTGATCTTTTTCGTGGTGTCGTAATCCCGCGGCTGGGGCGCTCTGGCAGACGGAGCTTCACCCTGCAGCCGGATATTCTCCTCTTTCACACCGGAGACATAGATATCCTCAAGGATGTATTGCGCCAGCGGCCCCGACTTGCCCGTCGCATGAATATTGACGGTCGGAATGCGGCGTTTGGGGTAGATGCCGCAGCGCAGGGTGCCGCCGCAGTCAATCACCGCCACGCCGATCTCCTCCTCAGGTGGTTCGCCCTCTTTAAAGCCGTCCACCGCCTGCCAGCCGGTCAGCTGCGCCAGTTTGTCGACGATAGCCGGACGCGTGCCCGCAGTGATATAGACGATCTTCTTCTCGCTGCTGGCATCAATCTCCAGCGGGCCGCCCCAGCCGCCGGCACCTTTTTCAATAATGATTCGGCTCATGATTTCGCTCCGGCGAGGTGAACCTCTTGTGCAAGCTGAATGCCCATTTTTCGCTCAAAAATGCGGGTGGTGAGATCGGTTACCCAGCCACGGAAGAAGTTGGTGACCAGGCCTACCAGCAGGTAGCTCACCGCCAGCGGACCGAGGGGTAAGCCGAGCGTTGTAAGGCCGCTGGCGATACCGAGGTAGACAAACAGCTCGCCGGGGTTGATATGCGGGAAGAGGCCGTTCATCGAGTGGCAGCTGTAGGAGGCGGCGGCGTAGTAGCTTGGTTTGTATCGCTCCGGCATAAAGCGCCCGAGGCTGAGCGTCATCGGGTTACAGAACACAAATGTGCCGATGCAGGGCAGCAGTAAGTAGCGGGCGATCGGATTGCCCGCGCAGCGCTGGGCAAGTTTTTCAATGCGGTGTTGGCCAATAAAATTAATCAGCGCGTTCATGATCACCAGCAGGCTTATCAGCAGCGGCAAAATACCGGTCACCATGCCGGTAAAGACCTCACCGCCTTTCTGAAACAGCCCGATGAACCATTCGGCACCATGCGTGATGGTTTCCATTGTTCTCTCCTGTAGGGGGTTTTTGTTATGTCACCGGGCGCTATCATAATCATGATGAAAGGTCTTAATGTGTTATTTAGATCTCAATATGAAAGAAAAAATGATCATTCTGAAAGTTTTTGCGAGGTGCTTCGGTTTTAAATGAATGAAAAGGGGAGGGGATACAGGGGAAATGCGATCCTCTACGCAGGTGATGCCGCACTTCCTTGTCGGCGGGGAAATGCTTTACCATACTTGCCCCCTGGCTGAATTCGTTTAAGTGGATATCCCATGTTGAAGCGTTGTTACGCGGCGTTATTGCCCGCGTTTGTTGTGCTCTGTGCCTGTAGCAGTAAACCCCCGCTCGCTGAAGCTCCCCAGACCGTGTCGCCCGCGCCATCGGGCGGCTTTCTGCTTAAGCCACAACATGAGGTGGTGATGAGCGGCGGCGACTTTGCCAATAACCCGGCGGCAGAGCGCTTTATTGATGCGATGGTGAGCAAGCATGGATTCGATCGTCAGCAGCTGCATGAGATCCTTTCGCAGGCGAAACGTCTTGATTACGTATTGCGCCTGATGGACAAACAGGCGCCGACGACCGCGGGCCCAACCGGGCCAAACGGTGCGTGGTTGCGCTACCGCAAGCAGTTCATCACGCCGGATAACGTGCAGAACGGTGTCGCTTTCTGGAACCAGTATCAGGATGCCCTCGACCGCGCATGGCGTGTCTACGGCGTACCGCCGGAAATTATCGTTGGCATTATTGGCGTGGAAACGCGCTGGGGCCGCGTGATGGGCAAAACCCGCATTCTCGACGGGCTGGCGACGCTGGCCTTCGACTACCCGCGCCGCGCAGACTATTTCGCCAGTGAGCTGGAGACCTTCCTGCTGATGGCGCGCGATGAGAGCGACGATCCGCTGGAGCTGAAAGGCTCTTTCGCCGGTGCGATGGGCTACGGCCAGTTTATGCCGTCCTCCTATAAGCAGTATGCGGTGGACTTCAACGGCGACGGCCATATCAACCTGTGGGATCCGGTGGATGCGATTGGCAGCGTGGCTAACTACTTCAAACAGCACGGCTGGGTGAAGGGCGATCAGGTTGCGGTTCCGGCTAACGGCCAGGCACCGGGTCTGGCGAACGGCTTCAAAACCAACTACAGCCTCGGACAGCTGGCGGCGGCGGGTCTGACACCGCAACAGCCGCTGGGCGATCATCAGCAGGCGAGCCTGCTGCGCCTCGATGTCGGCACCGGGTATGAGTACTGGTACGGTTTGCCGAACTTCTACACCATCACCCGCTACAACCACAGCACCCACTACGCGATGGCGGTCTGGCAGCTTGGCCAGGCGGTAGCGCTGGCGCGTATTCAGTAAATTGCTTTCCCCTCCTGCGGGAGGGGATTGAAACATTTCGACGCACTCCCGTTACGCTCCGCGATTTACATCATTATCACTACAGCTTATTGTTACGTTATAACATATGAGGTGTGTGAATGATTCCCGTAACCCTTTTCTCCCTTTCCGCTGCGAGCCGCCTGCTGCTGGCGGCAGGGCTGTTGCTGCTGCTTTGGTTACTGACTGAGTGGGCGGTTGCGCTGCCATGATTGAACTGGACCACCTGGTGGCAGGCTATGAGCGGCTGGCGATCACCCCGGCGCTCTGCGGCACGCTGGCGCGCGGCAGCATGACGGCGATTGTTGGTGCCAACGGCTGCGGCAAATCGACACTGCTGAAAACGCTGGCGGGATTTTTACCCCCGGTCAGTGGCGTGCTGCGCTGGCAGGGCGCGCGGCCGACCATCGGCTGGCTGGCGCAGCGCCACGCGCTGGAGGCGCAATTTCCCCTGACGGTGCAGGAGGTGGTGAGCATGGGCTGCTGGCCGCGCATCTCGCTGTTTGCTGGCCTGAACCGCGATGCGCGCAAACGGGTGGCGCAGGGGCTGGAGCGTGTCGGGCTTGCGGAGATGGCGCACGAGACCATCGATACCCTCTCCGGCGGGCAGTTTCAGCGCATGCTGTTTGCCCGCATCTGGGTGCAGAACGCGCCGCTGGTGATGCTCGACGAACCTTTTACCGGCATTGATGAAGCGACGTCGCAGCTGCTGATGGAGCAGATGGTGGATATGCACCGCGCCGGGCAGACGCTGCTGGCGGTGCTGCACGACAGCGCGCGCGTGACGCGCTACTTTCCGCAGACGCTGCGGCTGGATGAGAAACGGGCGCAGTGGGGGGCGACGCTGAGCCTTGAGGAGAACTGCGCATGATCTGGCATCTCTTTTTCCAGCCCTTTATCGAATACGGGTTTATGCGCCGCGCGCTGGTGGTCTGCCTCGCGCTCTCTGTCAGCACCACGGCGCTCGGCATCTTTTTGCTGCTACGGCGCATGAGCCTGATGGGCGATGCGTTATCTCACGCCATCCTGCCCGGCGTCGCGGTGGGCTACTTGCTGAGCGGCATGTCGCTGCTGGCGATGAGTGTCGGCGGGTTTATCGCCGGGATTGCCGTCGCGCTGGTGGCGGGGTGGGTCAGCCGCCGGACGCCGCTAAAAGAGGATGCCAGCTTTGCCGGTTTCTACCTTGGCTCACTGGCGCTGGGCGTGACGCTGGTGTCGCTACGCGGGTCGAACGTCGATCTACTGCACCTGCTGTTCGGCTCAATTCTGGCGGTGGATCGCGACGCGGCGCTGTTTGTCGCCGGGGTTTCCAGCCTGACGCTGATTACCCTTGCCGTCTGTTATCGCGGATTGGTGAGTGAGGCGTTTGATAGCGCCTTTTTACAGGTTAACGCACCGCGCTTGCCGGGCATGCTGCACGGGCTGTTTCTGGCGCTGCTGGTGCTCAACCTGGTGGCCGGTTTTCAGGTGCTCGGCACGCTGATGGCGGTGGGGGTAATGATGCTGCCCGCCGTGGCGGCGCGCTGCTGGGCGCGGACCTTGCCGCGCCTGTTACTGCTGGCTGCGGCGATTGGCGCACTCTGCGCCTGGCTCGGCTTAAGCCTGTCGTGGCTGGCGGGTTTGCCTGCCGGCCCGGCGATCGTGCTGACTGCCAGCCTTATCTTCTTTTTATCCATCTTATTCGGCACGCGCAGCGGGCTGGCAAACAGCCTGCGCGCGCTTTTTACATAAAGGGGAACATAATGAAACGTACAGGGGTGATTCTGGCACTGGCGCTCGGTCTGATGGCGCAGAGCGCAGTGGCAAAAACCATCAACGTGGTGACCAGCTTTTCGATATTGGGCGATATCACCCGCCAGGTGGGCGGAGATCATGTAAAGGTGACCTCGCTGGTGGGGCCGGATGGCGATCCGCACACCTTTGAGCCTTCGGCAAAAGATAGCGCGCTGCTTAATAATGCGGATGTGGTGGTGGTCAACGGGCTTGGGCTGGAAGGTTGGCTCGACAGGTTAGTGAAGGCCTCCGGTTTTAAAGGCCAACTGGTGATCGCCTCTGACGGTGTGCAAACCCATACGCTGGAGGAGGATGGTGCGACAGTCACCGATCCTCACGCGTGGAACAGTGCCGCGAATGGTGCCCTCTATGCGCAAAATATTCTCAAGGCGCTGGTGAAAGCCGACCCGGCGGATGAAGCGGCGCTTAACGCCTCGGGACAGCGCTATATTGAGCAGCTGAAAGAGATGGATAGCTGGGCGAAAGAGCGCTTCAGCGCCATTCCGCAGGCGAAACGCAAAGTGCTCACCAGCCATGACGCCTTCGGCTACTTTGCCCGCGCGTATGGCGTTGAGTTTATGGCACCGCAGGGGCTCTCATCGGAAAGCGAGGCCAATGCATCGCAGGTGGCGGCGCTTATCAAACAGATTAAAGCTGATGGCGTGAAGGTGTGGTTTATGGAGAACCAGCTCGACCCGCGCCTGGTAAAACAGATCGCGAATGCCACCGGCGCACAGCCGGGCGGCGAGCTCTACCCGGAAGCGCTGAGCGCAAAAGGGGGCGTGGCGGATACCTATCAGAAAGCCTTTCGCCACAACGTGGACACTATCGCCAATAGCATGAAGTAATCCTGCGCGGATAGCCTGTAAACTACCCGGTGACGCGACGGCGCACCGGGCTTCTCCTCACCACGTCCCCGCTATATCACACTGCTTTTTTCGGAAGTCGCCTCGTAAAATTGCCATACCATCCCCATATTTGACGGGAAAGTGCTATCTTTCACGCCACGGTTTAATGGAGGCATGGGAGCCATCATGACGGACAGTGAATTAATGCAGCTCAGCGAGCGCATCGGGCTGGCGCTAAAGGCGCGTGGCGCGACGCTAACCACCGCTGAATCCTGCACCGGCGGTTGGGTTGCGAAAGTGATTACCGATATCGCAGGCAGCTCCGCCTGGTTTGAACGCGGGTTTGTGACCTACAGTAATGAAGCGAAAGCGCAAATGATCGGCGTGAAAAGCGAGACGCTGGATACGCACGGCGCAGTGAGCGAGCCGGTGGTGGTCGAGATGGCGATTGGGGCTCTGAAAGCCGCGCGCGCTGACTATGCGATTTCGATTAGCGGCATCGCCGGGCCGGATGGCGGCAGCGAAAGCAAGCCTGTCGGCACCGTCTGGTTTGGGCTTGCCTGCGTTAACGGAGAAGGGATTACGCGGCGCGAATGCTTCCAGGGAGACCGTGAATCGGTGCGTCGTCAGGCGACCGCCTATGCACTTACGACCCTCTGGCAACATTTTCTACAAAAGGCTTGATACTGTATGATTATACAGTATAATTGCCGCAACAAATCAGTTATTCACCACGGGGCGTAACGCGCTTCACTCTGCATGACAGGAGTAATAATGGCTATCGACGAAAACAAACAAAAGGCGCTTGCAGCTGCACTGGGTCAGATCGAAAAGCAATTCGGTAAAGGCTCCATCATGCGTCTGGGTGAAGACCGCTCCATGGATGTAGAGACTATCTCTACCGGCTCACTCTCCCTCGACATCGCGCTGGGCGCGGGCGGTCTGCCAATGGGCCGTATCGTCGAAATTTACGGGCCTGAGTCGTCCGGTAAAACCACCCTGACTCTGCAGGTTATCGCTGCGGCGCAGCGCGAAGGCAAAACCTGTGCGTTTATCGATGCGGAACACGCGCTGGATCCGGTGTATGCCCGCAAACTGGGCGTTGATATCGATAACCTGCTCTGCTCCCAGCCGGATACCGGTGAGCAGGCGCTGGAAATCTGTGACGCGCTGGCGCGCTCCGGCGCGGTTGACGTGCTGGTGGTCGACTCCGTTGCGGCGCTGACGCCGAAAGCGGAAATCGAAGGCGAAATCGGTGACTCTCACATGGGCCTCGCGGCACGTATGATGAGCCAGGCGATGCGTAAGCTGGCCGGTAACCTGAAGCAGTCCAATACGCTGCTTATCTTCATCAACCAGATCCGTATGAAGATCGGTGTGATGTTCGGTAACCCGGAAACCACCACCGGTGGTAACGCGCTGAAGTTCTACGCTTCCGTTCGTCTCGACATCCGCCGTATCGGCGCGGTGAAAGAGGGCGATGTGGTTGTCGGTAGCGAAACCCGCGTGAAGGTTGTGAAAAACAAAATCGCGGCACCGTTTAAACAGGCTGAATTCCAGATCCTCTACGGCGAAGGCATTAACTTTTACGGCGAGCTGGTTGACCTGGGCGTGAAAGAGAAGCTGATTGAAAAAGCGGGCGCCTGGTACAGCTACAACGGCGACAAGATTGGTCAGGGTAAAGCGAACGCGACCTCCTGGCTGAAAGAGAACCCGGCTGCGGCGAAAGAGATCGAGAAGAAGCTGCGCGAAATTCTGCTCAGCAACCAGACTGCGACGCCAGAGTTCACCGTTGACGACAAAGACGCGGGCGTTGAAGAAACTAACGAAGATTTCTGATAACGTTATCCGTAATCAAGGGCTGCTGATGCAGCCCTTTTTGTTTTTATGGTGACAGGATTTTACGATGTCCGATAACTCCTCTTCTGATAACACCTCCCGCCGCAGCGCCATGGCGCGCTTACGCGATCGCGCCATGCGTATTCTGGCAATGCGCGACCATAGCGAACTTGAGTTTCGCCGCAAGCTTGCCGCACCCATCATGACGAAGAAGGGCCCGGAAGCGGTTGACGCGACGCCGGAAGAGATCGATCAGGTTGTGGCGTGGTGCATAGAGCACGGCTTTCTTGATGACAGCCGTTTTGTCCGCCAGTTTATCGTCAGCCGCGCGCGCAAAGGGTATGGCCCGGTACGTATTCGCCAGGAGCTGAACCAGAAAGGTATTGCCCGGGAAACCAGCGAAAACGCGATGCGCGAATGCGAGATTGACTGGGTAAGCAGCGCCCGCGATCAGGCGCAGCGCAAATATGGCGAGCCGTTGCCCACTGAATTTGCTGCAAAAGTGAAAGTGCAACGCTTTCTGCTCTATCGCGGCTTTATGCAAGAAGATATTCAGGAAATATGGCGAAATTTTGCCGACTGAGCGCATACGGGATTTTACTTCCCACTAAAGAAAACTTATCTTATTCCCACTTTTTCCAGTAGCGGATGCGTCTGCCATGCGATGGCGATGGCCCGCTACCACATTTCGTTAGCTTGATTTCAGGATAATTATGAGCAAGAGCACCGCTGAGATCCGTCAGGCGTTTCTCGATTTTTTCCATAGCAAGGGACATCAGGTAGTTGCCAGCAGCTCCCTGGTACCGAATAACGACCCGACTTTGCTGTTTACCAACGCCGGGATGAACCAGTTCAAGGACGTTTTCCTTGGGCTCGACAAACGTAATTATTCCCGCGCAACCACGTCGCAGCGCTGCGTGCGTGCAGGTGGCAAACACAACGACCTGGAAAACGTCGGCTACACCGCACGTCATCACACCTTCTTTGAAATGCTGGGCAACTTCAGCTTCGGCGACTACTTCAAACATGATGCTATCCAGTACGCATGGGAACTGCTGACCGGTGAAAACTGGTTCAAGCTGCCGAAAGAGCGTCTGTGGGTGACGGTGTACGAAACCGACGATGAAGCGTACGAAATTTGGGAAAAAGAGGTCGGTATCCCGCGCGAACGTATTATTCGTATCGGTGATAACAAAGGCGCAGCGTATGCTTCTGACAACTTCTGGCAGATGGGCGATACCGGTCCGTGTGGCCCCTGCACCGAGATCTTCTACGATCACGGCGACCACATCTGGGGTGGCCCGCCGGGCAGCCCGGAAGAGGATGGCGATCGCTATATCGAGATCTGGAACATCGTCTTTATGCAGTTCAACCGCCAGGCTGATGGCACCATGGAGCCGCTGCCGAAGCCGTCCGTAGACACCGGTATGGGCCTGGAGCGTATTACAGCCGTGCTGCAGCACGTGAACTCCAACTATGAAATCGATCTGTTCTCGAAGCTGATCCAGCAGGTTGCGAAAGTGACCGGCGCAACGGATCTGAGCAACAAATCTCTGCGCGTTATCGCTGACCATATCCGCTCTTGCGCCTTCCTGATTGCGGACGGAGTGATCCCATCGAATGAGAACCGCGGCTACGTGCTGCGCCGCATCATTCGCCGCGCGATTCGTCACGGCAACATGCTCGGCGCGAAGGATACCTTCTTCTATAAACTGGTTGGCCCGTTGATTGAAGTGATGGGTTCCGCCGGGGAAGAGCTGCAGCGCCAGCAGGCGCAGGTTGAGCAGGTTCTGAAAACCGAAGAAGAGCAGTTTGCACGTACGCTGGAGCGCGGTCTGGCGCTGCTGGATGAAGAGCTTTCCAAACTGCAGGGCGACACGCTGGATGGCGAAACCGCCTTCCGCCTGTACGACACCTACGGTTTCCCGGTCGATCTGACCGCGGACGTCTGCCGCGAGCGCAACCTGAAAGTCGATGAGGCGGGCTTCGAAGCGGCAATGGAAGAGCAGCGCCGTCGCGCACGCGAGTCCAGCGGCTTTGGCGCAGACTACAACGCGATGATCCGCGTTGATAGCGCAACAGAATTTAAAGGCTACGATCAGCTTGAGCTGAACGGCAAAGTGACCGCGCTGTTTGTCGATGGCAAACAGGTTGAGTCGATTGCCGCCGGCCAGGAAGCGGTTGTCGTGCTTGATGAGACCCCGTTCTATGCGGAATCAGGCGGCCAGGTTGGTGATAAAGGCGAGCTGAAAGGCAACGGCTTTACATTCGCCGTCCTGGATACGCAGAAGTATGGTCAGGCGATTGGTCATGTCGGTAAGCTCAGCAGCGGTTCGCTGAAAGTGGGCGACGGCGTGAAAGCGGAAGTTGACGAAGCGCGTCGCGCCCGTATCCGCCTTAACCACTCTGCCACCCACCTGATGCATGCCGCGCTGCGTAGCGTACTTGGTACGCATGTCGCGCAGAAAGGGTCGCTGGTGAATGACAAAGCGCTGCGTTTTGACTTCTCCCATTTCGAAGCCATGAAGCCGGCGGAAATCCGCGCGGTGGAAGATATGGTGAATGCGCAAATTCGTCGCAACCTGCCGATCGAAACCAACATCATGGATCTCGAAGCGGCAAAAGCGAACGGTGCAATGGCGCTGTTTGGCGAGAAGTATGAAGATCGCGTTCGCGTGCTGCAGATGGGGGATTTCTCCACCGAGCTTTGCGGCGGTACGCACGCTTCGCGCACCGGTGATATTGGTCTGTTCCGCATTGTGTCTGAATCCGGCACCGCGGCGGGCGTGCGTCGTATCGAAGCCGTTACCGGCGAAGCGGCGATTGCCAGCCTGCATGCGCAGAACGATCAGCTACAGGATATTGCTCAGTTGCTGAAAGGTGATAGCCAGAATCTCGGCGACAAAGTGCGTTCAGTGATTGAACGTACGCGTCAGCTGGAAAAAGAGTTGCAGCAGCTTAAAGCACAGGCGGCAGCGCAAGAGAGCGCAAACCTCTCCGGTAACGCGATGGAGATCAACGGCGTTAAGCTGCTGGTGAGCGAGCTGGAAGGTGTCGAGCCGAAGATGCTGCGTACCATGGTGGACGACCTGAAGAACCAACTCGGCGCTTCGGTTATCGTTCTTGCCACTGTTGTTGAAGGTAAAGTTTCTCTTATCGCGGGCGTCTCTAAGGATGTGACTGACCGCGTCAAAGCAGGGGAACTGGTAGGAATGGTCGCCCAACAGGTTGGGGGCAAAGGCGGTGGACGTCCGGACATGGCGCAAGCCGGTGGTACCGATGCGGCCGCGCTGCCTGCTGCTCTCGCCAGTGTTAAAGATTGGGTAAGCGCTAAACTGTCATAATTACAAAGCGAACGCACAAGCCATAACCTCGAGGTTATGGCTTTGTTGCCACTACGCTATTGATAACGAGAAAGTCAGGTTGAAGTTGTGTATATCGGCTAAACTTACGTCTACAGAATGTAATGCCATGGCTGCTTGCATGTTATGAGTTTGTCATCGCTTATGTTTTGGCGTTGTATGACGGATAATGCCGGGATACAGAGAGACCCGACTCTTTTAATCTTTCAAGGAGCAAAGAATGCTGATTCTGACTCGTCGAGTTGGTGAAACCCTCATGATTGGGGATGAGGTCACTGTGACTGTATTAGGGGTTAAGGGTAACCAGGTGCGCATTGGCGTAAACGCCCCCAAAGAAGTATCGGTCCATCGTGAAGAGATCTACCAGCGTATCCAGGCTGAAAAATCCCAGCAGTCCAATTTCTGATGCCATTATGCGTCTCGCGGTTGTTCGGCGAGACGCAACCCTCCCGTCGATTCTCCCGCTTCTCTGTCTCATTTTTATTGCAGATTTCCTGCATCTGATACTTTCTCGCGCCATTTTTGTTTATCACACATCTGTAATGTCATGCCTGGCGGGCCGTGAATTTTTGCTGATAAAACATCCTTTTTGCCCTTTTTAGCGCCTAATTGCCTGCGAAGTGTGCAAACGATTCAGGGCTGGGAAAAATTGTTTGACTTATAAGTCCCAGAAAGTAATATGTGCGCCACGCAGCGACGATGAGCTCTTAACGAACTCTTCGAAGCACTCGTAAGAGGCGTGTGGTGAGGTGGCCGAGAGGCTGAAGGCGCTCCCCTGCTAAGGGAGTATGCGGTCAAAAGCTGCATCCGGGGTTCGAATCCCCGCCTCACCGCCATTTTGCATCCGTAGCTCAGCTGGATAGAGTACTCGGCTACGAACCGAGCGGTCG
>NZ_JACVUL010000032.1:0-41376 GCF_016516575.1 Kosakonia sp. S57
AGTTGACTTTTAATCAATTGGTCGCAGGTTCGAATCCTGCACGACCCACCAATGTAAAAAAGCGCCCTAAAGGCGCTTTTTTGCTATCTGCCGGTTTCAAAGATTCGACAAAATTGTCGGGAACAATTTTGAACAACGCGAAGCGTTGGCCCTTAGGGTGAGTCTCAGGATGAGACGAATATACCTGCGGCAGGTTCGGGGCGAACGTAGTGAGCCAACGGAGCCGCTTGCGGCGACGGCCCGAAGGGCGAGCGAAGCGAGTCATCCTGCACGACCCACCAATGTAAAAATGGCGCTTGCGGCGCTTTTTTGCTATCTGCGATTTGAAAAATCCGTGCGCTCTTCGTGCCGGATGGCGGCTACGCCTTATCCGGCCTACAACATCTCTCCGCATCTGGTTTTCCCAGGCCTGCTAAGCGCAGCGCCAGCAGGCAATTATCTACATTATCCATTTCCCACTGCGAATAAATTCACCGCGACAATATCTCTGCGATCGGGTATCTTGTTTAGTATATAAAACGCCAGCTGCTTAATAATCCATATCAGGCCGCTGTTGGGGTTATCATGTTAAGCACGCAAAACGAGTGAGCATCATGAGCGTAATGTTTGATCCTGAAGCCGCAATCTATCCCTTTCCTGCCAAACCCGCGCCGCTGAAACCTGCGGAAAAAGCCTTTTACCGCGATAAAATCAAACGCTTGCTGAAAGAGCATGATGCGGTGATGGTCGCCCACTACTACACCGACCCGGAGATCCAGCAACTGGCGGAAGAGACCGGCGGCTGCATCTCCGACTCGCTGGAGATGGCGCGCTTTGGCGCCCGTCATCCTGCCTCGACGCTGCTGGTCGCCGGCGTGCGTTTTATGGGGGAAACGGCGAAAATCCTCAGCCCGGAAAAAACGATCGTGATGCCGACGCTTGAGGCCGAATGCTCGCTCGATCTCGGTTGCCCCATCGAGCCGTTCAACGCTTTCTGCGACGCACATCCGGATCGCACCGTGGTGGTTTATGCCAACACCTCGGCGGCGGTAAAAGCCCGCGCCGACTGGGTGGTCACTTCAAGCATTGCGGTCGAGTTGATTGAGCACCTCGATAGCCTCGGCGAAAAAATTATCTGGGCACCGGATCGTCATCTCGGCAATTACGTCCAGAAACAAACGGGCGCGGACGTACTTTGCTGGCAGGGGGCGTGCATCGTCCATGATGAATTCAAAACCCAGGCGCTGCGGCGCATGAAGGCGCTCTATCCGGACGCCGCAATACTGGTGCATCCTGAATCGCCACAAGCGGTGGTAGAGTTAGCCGATGCGGTCGGTTCGACCAGCCAGTTGATCCAGGCCGCAAAAACGCTGCCTCACTCGCAACTGATTGTCGCCACCGACCGCGGGATCTTCTATAAAATGCAGCAGGCCGTGCCGCATAAAGCGCTGATCGAGGCGCCAACGGCTGGCGAAGGGGCGACGTGCCGCAGCTGCGCTCACTGCCCGTGGATGGCGATGAACGGTCTGAAAGCCATTGCCGACGGGCTGGAGCAGGGCGGAACGGCGCATGAGATAGAAGTGGAGGCCAGCCTGCGCGAACGCGCGCTGCTGCCGCTTAACCGCATGCTCGATTTTGCGGCTACACTTCGACCTTAACGTTTTCATAGACATCAATGCGTAACACTACGCTCTGGGGAAAGAATGGACTTTTTTAGTACGCAAAACATCCTCGTGCACATTCCGATCGGTGCCGGGGGATATGACCTTTCATGGATTGAAGCCGCAGGCACGCTGGCGGGTTTACTCTGTATCTGGCTCGCCAGCCTTGAGAAAATCAGCAATTACGCCTTTGGTCTGATTAACGTCACGCTCTTCGCCATCATCTTCTTCCAGATCCAGCTCTACGCCAGCCTGCTGCTGCAACTCTTCTTCTTCGCCGCCAATATCTATGGCTGGTATGCCTGGTCGCGCCAGACCTCGCAGAATGAGGCCGAGCTGCAAATACGCTGGTTGCCGCGCAGCAAAGCCCTCGGCTGGCTTGCCGCCTGCGTGGTGGCGATTGGTCTGATGACGCTGTTTATCAACCCGGTCTTCGCCTTCCTGACGCGTATCGCCGTCAACATCATGCAGGCCGTCGGGCTGAACGTGGCGATGCCAACGCTCCAGCCTGATGCTTTCCCATTCTGGGACTCCTGCATGATGGTGCTCTCTATCGTGGCGATGATTCTGATGACGCGCAAATATGTCGAAAACTGGCTGCTGTGGGTCATTATCAACGTGATAAGCGTGGTGATTTTTGCACGTCAGGGCGTGTGGGCGATGTCGCTGGAGTATATGATCCTCACCTTTATTGCCCTCAACGGCAGCCGGATGTGGATTAACAGCGCGCGTGAGCGTGGCTCTCGCGCGCTTTCACATTAATGATGATGTCCGTGATGGGGATCGGCCGTAACGTCGCCCAGACGGCAGTCTGAGCCGCTACAGGGCTGATACTCCATCTGCACTGTGGCATGAGCAATCTCATAATGGTGCGCCAGGAAGTGGTGGATCTCGCCGAGCAATTTATCGTGATCGCGCGGCGGGATCACCTGCACATGCAGCGTCATCAGCGGTTTTTCACCCACCTGCCAGACGTGCACATGGTGCACATCGCGGATTTCCGGAATCGCTCGGCGCAAATGGCGTTGTAACGCACCGATATCCAGCGAAGCGGGAACCCCCTCCAGCAGTTCATTGACGCTCTCCTTCATCAAGCGCCACGCGCTCTTCAGCACCAGCGCAGAAACCAGCACCGACAGAATCGGGTCGATGGGCGTCCAGTTGGTCACCATAATCACCACCGCCGCGACAATGGCGCCAACGGAGCCAAGCAGATCGCCCAACACATGCAGCGCAGCAGCGCGCACGTTAAGGTTCTTCTCTTCGCTACCGCGATGCAGCAGCCAGAAGGAGAGCAGGTTGGCCACAAGGCCAGCGATAGCAATCGCCATCATCGTCATCCCGGCGACCGGCTGTGGGTGGCTAAAGCGCAGGATCGCTTCCCAGACAATCCAGATTGTTATCAGCACCAGCGCGAGGGCGTTAATAAAAGCGGCAAGCGTCGTTAGACGTAGCCAGCCGAAGGTGCGTTTGGCGCTCGGCGGCTGGCGGGCAAACCACACTGCCAGCAGAGCGAAGAGCAGGGCGGCGGCATCCGTGAGCATATGCCCGGCGTCGGCCAGCAGCGCCAGCGAGCCGGAAATAATCCCGCCCACCACCTCAATAACCATAAAAACAGCGGTGACCGTAAAGGCCAGTAGCAGACGGCGGGCATTGGCATCCGATGAGCCATGCGAGTGATCGTGCGCCATGATGGGATCTATCCTTTTGACCGTTGAGAAAACGCCTACATCATTGCAGATTTTGAGTTTTAAGGAATAAAAAAAGGAGAGCATCAGCTCTCCCTCTTCACTTCAGCATCACGCCTTATTGGGTGGTGCCATCAGTTTTGGTGTTCACTTTGCTGTTGTCGCCGCTACCGGTTTCAACTTTTTTATTCACGTCCGGGCAACGACCATCTTTACACATGGTGTTTTTGTGCACTTCCTCTTTGCTCATATGGCCAGATTTGTGGTGCTTCTGCGTAGAGGTGGAGTTGGTATTGGTGTTGCTGGTATTGATATTGCTGTTATCAACGTTGCCTGGCGCAATGTTCTCTTTCGCGTCAGGTGCAACCTGGCCAGCCTTCGCTGCTGCGTTAGCATCGCCGTTGCTGGAGCTGGAAGAGGATGCGTCCGCCGCATATGCCGCGCCGCCTGCCAGAGTCAGTGTGGTGGTCAGTAAAAGCGTCGCTAATTTATTCATTTTCATCATGATGCTCCTGTGCTGGTCGTCTAATGCCGCGCGGGACGCCGGCAGAATATGCGCGAACCCATCGCACGCTCAGTGGTGAAAGATGCCATACGTGCCATAAGTAGCAGCATGGAATAACGAAAAAATGTAAAACCAAGGTATTTACAGTTAAAAAGTGTAGTCCGGATGTGGCGACTTGCTACTTTTCCCACCACTTTCGCTGGATTCCAGGAATTATCCGGGCGTAGTGTAAGTTCGCGTTTACACTACGGCGCGAGCGAGATAGATTGGTCAGATTGCTTTTCTTCTAAAAAACATGTTCACACTGGAAAGATCATGACTTATCAGAACGACGATTTACGCATCAAAGAGATCAATGAGTTACTCCCTCCTGTCGCGCTGCTTGAAAAATTCCCCGCTACCGAAACCGCTGCCAGAACGGTCTCCCAGGCGCGCCGGGCAATTCATCAAATCCTGCGTGGCAACGACGACCGCCTGTTAGTGGTTATCGGCCCCTGTTCCATTCACGATCCCGTGGCGGCAAAAGAGTATGCTTCGCGCCTGCTGGCACTGCGTGACGAACTGAAGGGCGAACTGGAAATCGTGATGCGCGTCTATTTCGAAAAACCGCGCACCACCGTTGGCTGGAAGGGGCTGATTAACGATCCGCATATGGATAACAGCTTCCGCATTAATGACGGCCTGCGCATTGCGCGCAAACTGCTGCTGGAGATCAACGACAGCGGGCTGCCTGCGGCAGGTGAGTTCCTCGATATGATCACCCCGCAATATATGGCGGATTTAATGAGCTGGGGCGCGATTGGCGCGCGCACCACCGAATCCCAGGTGCATCGTGAGCTTGCCTCCGGCCTCTCGTGCCCGGTTGGTTTTAAGAACGGCACCGACGGCACCATCAAAGTGGCGATTGACGCCATCAACGCCGCAGGCGCACCGCACTGCTTCCTCTCTGTGACCAAATGGGGTCACTCCGCCATCGTCAACACGGCGGGCAACGGCGATTGCCACATTATTCTGCGCGGCGGCAAAGAGCCGAACTACAGCGCGAAGCATGTCGCCGAGGTGAAAGCAGGGCTGGAAAAAGCGGGCTTACCGGCGCAGGTGATGATTGATTTCAGCCATGCGAACTCCAGTAAGCAGTTTAAAAAGCAGATGGAGGTTAGCACCGATGTTTGCCAGCAGATCGCGGGCGGTGACAAGGCGATTATGGGCGTGATGATTGAGAGCCACCTGGTGGAAGGCAACCAAAGCCTTGAGAGCGGCGATGCACTGGTTTACGGCAAAAGCGTGACCGATGCCTGTATCGGCTGGGAAGATACCGACGCGGTGCTGCGCCAGTTAGCGCAAGCCGTTAAAGCACGCCGCGGTTAACAAGGCGCTGTTTGTAGGCCGGATAAGGCGTAGCCGCCATACGGCAATTGAGCTGCGGGGTTAATGCCGGATGGCGCGCAAGCGCTTATCCGGCCTACGCGGTTTCAGCGGCTTGATTACCGAATGCCGGATGGCGCGTAAACGCTTATCCGGCCTGCGCGGTTTCAGCGGCTTGATTACCGAATGCCGGATGGCGCGTAAATGCTTATCCGGCCTACGCGGTTTCAGCGGTTTCGATGTAGGCCGGATAAGGCGCAGCCGCCATCCGGCAATTTTACGCAGCAAAAAGCCCGGCAGCGCGAAGCGTACCGGGCTTGAAAATCAAAAGCCGGGCATCAACGTGTCCGGCTTTTTTTATTACTTCGCTTTACCCTGGTTTGCTACCGCAGCAGCTTTCGCGGCGATCTCATCCGCGTTACCCAGATAGTAGTGCTTAATCGGTTTGAAGTTTTCGTCGAACTCATACACCAGCGGTACGCCGGTCGGAATGTTCAGTTCGAGGATCGCTTCTTCGCTCATGTTGTCGAGGTATTTCACCAGCGCACGCAGGGAGTTACCGTGTGCGGCAATGATCACGCGCTCACCGCTTTTCAGACGCGGCAGAATGGTTTCATTCCAGTAAGGGATCACGCGATCGATGGTCAGCGCCAGGCTTTCGGTCAGCGGCAGCTCTTGTTCGGTCAGTTTCGCGTAGCGCGGATCGTGGCCCGGGAAACGCTCATCATCTTTGGTCAGCGCCGGCGGGGTAACGGCGAAGCCGCGACGCCACTGTTTAACCTGATCGTCGCCATATTTCTCAGCGGTTTCTGCTTTGTTCAGACCCTGCAGCGCACCGTAGTGACGTTCGTTCAGTTTCCAGCTCTTCTCAACCGGCAACCATGCCTGATCCAGTTCGTCCAGAACGTTCCACAGCGTGTGGATGGCACGTTTCAGCACAGAGGTATAAGCAAAATCAAACGCGTAGCCTTCAGCTTTCAGCAGTTTGCCTGCCGCTTTCGCTTCGCCAACGCCTTTCTCTGACAGATCAACATCGTACCAACCGGTGAAGCGGTTTTCGTTGTTCCACTGGCTTTCGCCATGACGAACCAGAACCAGCTTAGTAACAGCCATACACTTACTCCTGTGAGCCTGATTTAATGATAACGATTCTCATTGTATTGCCGAAGCGCACTGCCCGGCAACGATTACCCTTAACCATAGCGAAAATAGGCGCAGAGTGTAAGCTGCTTGTGAATCGAGGGTTATTGTTTTGAGGATAAGTGGCGCATATTTCAGCAAAAAGGGCAAAAAAAAGCCCTCCCGCAGGAGGGCTCATGCTCAGAGCGGAATAAAGTGATACTCCGTCCGGCTGACATATTCGTCGCCAGGCTGCAGCGTACAATCCGGCTGCGGGAAGTCTGGGCGGTTCGGGCTGTCGGGTAAAAACTCGCTCTCCAGCGCCAGGCCCTGCCACGCGCTGTAGGTTTTCCCGCCGCGCGCAGGTGTCCCTTCCAGGTAGTTACCGGAGTAGAACTGCAGCGCAGGCGCGCTGGTGTAGACCGACATCTGCAGCTGCTTATCTGTCGACCACAGGTGCGCCGCAGGCGTAGTCACATCGCCCTGTGCCTGCAGTAAAAAGGCGTGATCGTACCCCTTCACCACGCGCTGATCCTCATCGCTGAGGAACTCTTCCGCCACGGTTTTTGGCGTACGGAAATCAAAACTGGTCAGCGCCACCTTTTTCAGATCGCCGGTCGGAATACCCATCTCATCCACCGGCAGATAGGCATCGGCCAGCAGCTGCAACGTATGGTTGCGGACATCGCCCTGCGCGCCATCAAGGTTGAAATAGGCGTGATTGGTCAGGTTGACCGGGCAGGGCTTGTCGGTGGTCGCACGGTACTCAATCGTAATGCGGTTATCATCACCAAGACGGAAGTGCGCCGTGGCGTTGACCGTGCCCGGATAGCCCTGATCGCCATCCGGCGAGGTGAGGGAGAAGAGCACTTCGCTGTCGTTCTGGCGCTCAATGCGCCACCGGCGTTTATCAAACCCTTCCGGGCCGCCATGCAACTGGTTTTCGCCCTGGCTTGGGGTCAGGGACCAGGTCTCGCCATCAAGGGTAAAGCGGCTTTTGGCAATCCGGTTCGCATACCGGCCAATAGACGCACCGAGATAGGCGGTCTGCTCCCAGTAGTGCTCCGGCGTCGCGCAGCCGAGCAGGGCTTCGCGTACGCTGCCATCTTTCATCGGTACGCGCGCAGAGAGCAGCGTCGCGCCCCAGTCCATTAAGCTCACCACCATCCCCGCGCCGTTGCGCAGGGTGATCAGTCGTACCGGCAGCCCATCGGGTGCTACCGCAGGCGTTTCATTTAGCACTGTCCTGCCCCCTGAGAAGGTTTACACACGTAGAAGGTCTCTTTGATGCCGGTTTTCGCTTCGTACTGGCTCTCAACCGCCTGTTTCACTTCCGGTACCAGCGCTTCCGGCACCAGCGCAACGACGCAGCCGCCAAAGCCGCCGCCGGTCATGCGCACGCCGCCTTTATCACCGATGGTCGCTTTGACGATCTCTACCAGCGTATCGATTTGCGGCACGGTGATCTCGAAATCGTCGCGCATAGAGGCGTGGGATTCCGCCATCAGCTCGCCCATGCGTTGCAGATCGCCTTTCTCCAGCGCGGCGGCTGCTTCCACGGTGCGGGCGTTTTCGGTCAGCACATGGCGTACACGTTTCGCGACCAGCGGATCCAGCTCATTCGCCACAGCGTTGAACTGATCGAGGCTGACATCACGCAGCGCTTTTTGCTGGAAGAAGCGCGCGCCGGTTTCGCACTGCTGGCGGCGGGTGTTGTATTCGCTGCCCACCAGCGTACGTTTGAAGTTGCTGTTAATAATGACAATTGCCACGCCTTCGGGCATGGAAACCGCTTTGGTGCCGAGCGAGCGGCAGTCGATCAGCAGCGCACTGCCTTTCTTGCCAAGCGCAGAGATCAGCTGATCCATAATGCCGCAGTTACAACCAACAAACTGGTTCTCCGCTTCCTGGCCGTTGAGCGCGATCTGCGCCCCGTCCAGCGGCAGATGGTAAAGCTGCTGGAAGACGGTACCGACCGCCACTTCCAGCGAGGCAGACGAGCTTAAGCCCGCGCCCTGCGGCACATTGCCGCTAATCACCAGATCCGCGCCGCCAAAGCTGGCATCGCGCTGTTGCAGATGTTTCACCACGCCGCGCACATAGTTGGACCACTGCTGGCTGTCGTGGGCCACAATCGGCGCATCCAGCGAAAACTCATCGCGCTGGTTGTCGTAGTCGGCCGCGACCACGCGCACGGTGCGGTCGTCGCGTGCTTTGCAGCTGATTACCGTCTGGTAATCGATGGCGCAGGGCAGCACAAAGCCGTCGTTGTAATCGGTATGTTCGCCAATCAGGTTGACGCGGCCCGGGGCCTGGATGGTGTGGGTGGCAGGGTAGCCGAATGTCTCAGCAAACAGCGCGTCTGTTGTCTCTTTCAGGCTCATTGTTATTCTCCGGATTCGCGAAAATGGATATCACTGACCGCGCGCAGGCGTTCGGCCGCTTGTTCTGCCGTGAGATCGCG
Source organism: Kosakonia sp. S57 (assembly GCF_016516575.1). Lineage (NCBI taxonomy): Bacteria > Pseudomonadati > Pseudomonadota > Gammaproteobacteria > Enterobacterales > Enterobacteriaceae > Kosakonia > Kosakonia sp. S57. The sequence continues at coordinate 8,782 of NZ_JACVUL010000032.1, forward strand.
CTGGGTTTCGCCGAGCATCTCGTAGCCGACCATAAATTTACGCACCGTGGCGGAGCGCAGCAGCGGCGGATAGAAGTGCGCATGCAGCTGCCAGTGGGCGTTATCTTCGCTATTAAACGGCGCGCCGTGCCAGCCCATTGAGTAGGGGAATGAGCACTGGAACAGGTTGTCGTAGCGGCTGGTCAGTTTTTTCAGTGCCAGCGCAAGATCGCTGCGCTGCGCGTCGGTTAACCCGGTAATGCGCTGAACGGCGGCTTTTGGCAGCAGCAGCGTTTCAAACGGCCAGGCGGCCCAGTAAGGCACTACCGCCAGCCAGTGCTCAGTTTCAACTACCGTGCGGCTGCCATCTTTCAGCTCGCGCTGTACATAATCGAGCAGCATCGGCGAGTGGTGTTCGGCAAAGTAGGCTTTTTGCAGGCGATCTTCGCGCTCGGCTTCATTCGGCAGGAAGCTGTTGGCCCATACCTGTCCGTGCGGATGCGGGTTGGAGCAGCCCATCGCCGCGCCTTTGTTCTCAAACACCTGGATCCACGGATAGGTTTTACCCAGCTCAGCGGTCTGCTGCTGCCAGGTTTTTACCACCTCTTCCAGTGCCGCCACGCTCAGCTCCGGCAGCGTTTTGCTGTGATCCGGCGAGAAGCAGATAACCCGGCTGGTGCCGCGCGCGCTCTGGCTGCGCATCAGCGGGTCGTTACTCTCTGGCGCATCCGGCGTGTCGGTCATCAGCGCCGCAAAGTCGTTGGTAAAGACATAGGTGCTGGTGTAGTCGGGGTTTTTATCCCCGGTGACACGGGTATTGCCCGGACAGAGGAAACAGTCCGGATCGTGGGCAGGCAGCGTCTGTTTAGACGGCGTCTCCTGCGCCCCTTGCCAGGGGCGTTTCGCACGGTGCGGAGAGACCAGAATCCACTGATCCGTCAGCGGATTGTAGCGGCGATGCGGGTGATCGACCGGGTTAAATTGCGACATTACCACTCCTGTTAATCGGGATAGCCCTGCGGATGGCGTGACTGCCAGCGCCAGGTATCTTCTGCCATTTCATCAAGGGTGCGTGTTACGCGCCAGTTCAGCTCTTTATCGGCTTTAGTAGCATCCGCCCAGTAAGCCGGGAGATCGCCGTCGCGGCGCGGCGCGAAGTGCCAGGCAATCTGTTTGCCGCAGGCTTTGCTGAAGGCGTTAATCACATCAAGCACGCTGCTGCCGACGCCAGCGCCGAGGTTATAAATATGCACGCCCGGTTTGCCTGCCAGCTGCTGCATGGCGGCAACGTGACCGTCGGCCAGATCCATCACGTGGATATAGTCGCGCACGCCGGTGCCATCTTCTGTCGGGTAGTCATTGCCGAACACCGCCAGCGATTCGCGGCGGCCCACCGCCACTTGCGCGATATAGGGCATCAGGTTGTTTGGAATCCCCTGCGGATCTTCACCCATCTCACCTGACGGATGCGCGCCTACCGGGTTGAAGTAGCGCAGCAGCGCGATGCTCCACTCCGGCTGCGCTTTCTGCAGGTCGGTGAGGATCTGCTCAACCATCAGTTTGCTTTTGCCATACGGGCTTTGCGGGGTGCCGGTCGGGAAGCTTTCGGCATAAGGGATTTTCGGCTGGTCGCCATAAACGGTTGCCGAGGAGCTAAAGATAAAATTCTTCACGTTGGCGGCGCGCATAGCATTAATCAGGCGCAGCGTGCCGTTGACGTTGTTGTCATAATACTCCAGCGGTTTGGCAACGGATTCGCCGACGGCCTTCAGCCCGGCAAAGTGGATCACCGCTTCGATGGCGTGATCGTGCAGGATCTCGGCCAGCAGTGCTTCATCGCGAATATCGCCCTCAACGAAGAGCGCCCGTTTACCGCCAAAGCGCTCAATCTGGTTAAGCACGCTGCGCTTACTGTTGCAGAGGTTGTCGAGGATGATAACGTCATGACCGTTTTGCAGCAGTTGCACGCAGGTGTGGCTTCCTATGTAACCGCTACCACCAGTAACCAGAACTCGCATATTTGACTCCATCAAGCATTTGATATGAATTAACCTTAGCATAACAGAGCGGTAAAAAGTGTGACATGGGATAAAATAGTGGAATCGTTTACACTGATTTTTCAACCGCCCGCAATGCCGCATCAACGCCGGGACAGCCGCGTATTTACCGGGCTGCGCCGACGAGTGTGATTAGTCTGAAAATGACGTCACTGCGCTGCAGCGACGCAGGGAAAGTCAGCGAAAGCTGGCCAGCGCCCCGTGGAGGTTATAGGTCATCAGGGAGAGCCAGGCAATCAGCCCAAAGTACAAAAGGGTATATTCCAGACGTTTGCCAGGGTTGAGTGCGGTTAAATTGGGCGTTTCTTTGCGCCTTGCCCAGATTTGCGAAGCCGCCAGCAGGCAGACAATCAGCAGCAGCGGGCTGGGATGCAGGTAAAAGAAACCGAGCAGCAGCGGGATGCCGAGATACCAAATCTTGCGTGAAATGGCGACGGTAATGCGCCCGCCATCCAGCGGCGGAACCGGGATGAGGTTAAAGAGGTTGAGGAAAAAGCCGGCGTAAGCCACCGCCATCAACATCGAACTGTCGAAGTACTCCGCCAGATAGTAGCAGCCCAGCGCGGCAAGCGAGCCGAGCAGGGGGCCGGCTATACCGACCCAGGCCTCCGTTTCCGCATCCGGAAACTCCTCTTTCAGCGCCACCCAGGCACCGACAAAAGGGATAAACATCGGCAGACCCACCGGCAAGTTACGCTGGCGAGCCGCAAGATAGTGACCCAACTCATGGCAAAAGAGCAGCACCACGAAGCCGGTGGCGTAGGGCCAACCGAAGGCCAGCGCATAGGTTGCCACCGACAGCAGCATTGTCCCCCCGGAAAGCAGCAGCTTGCCGAGGGTTGCGCCTTTAAACAGCAAAAACAACAGCTTCATGCTTATTCGACAATTTTAGATTTGTCGTCTTTTTTGCGAAACAGCAGCTTTTTGATGCCCATGCCTGCACCCGCCAGCGCAATCAGCGCCAGTTTCCAGAACTTCAGCAGCGTCACGCCGATAATTGCCAGCAGACCCAGTTTTTTCGCCGCCAGGCCGCCAATCAGCGCTGCCAGGCCATACTCGGCGATCTTGTCAGTCGAGGCGTTGAAGTCGCTGTACTTTTTGCCGTCGTTAAAGGTCACAGCGTTAAGCAGGTTTTTCGCCAGCGGCTTCTCCTGCTCCACGGTGCCGCGATCGGTCACCAGGTTGAGCGAGAGATACCCTTCACGGCCGAGCAGGTAGGTGTTGTAGTTCACCCCTTGCTCTTTCAGCGGAACGTTACTGCCGATATCGCGAATCGCAGCAGACCAGATCAGGCGATGCGTTGCGGCGTCATAGCTTGGCTTCTCTACCCAGCCGACCACTTCGATGGGCGGAATGCCTTTCTCGCTGCGCAACTTGTTGCCTTCCTTGGTCCCCTCCTGCAGATTGCTCAGCAGTTCGGCTGCGTCCCAGTCTTTGGCATCGTCATCTTTGATGTAACCCGCATCGTCATACTCAATGGAGACGAACCCGGAGATGGCATCATTGAACACCAGCCCGTAAAAGGCGCTCTCATCGACGTGGTTACCCAGCTCGCGCATAAATTCCGCTGCCTGCCGCGGCGGGATATAGGTAAAACCTTCCGGGAGATTCAGCACCGCCTGGTTACCCAGCGTGACTTTATGCGGGCCAGACACGCTGACGCGCTGCATGTTTTCTACGGCCTGGTTAATTTTTGCTTCGTTCGCGGAAGCCGCGTCCGGTGCCGTCTCTTCGGCAAAACTCAGCGTGCTGAAACCAAAGCAGAGCGCCGCGACCAGCGTAAGGGCGCGGGGGAGGGAGAGATATTGAGTCATAAAGGTCCCGTTTATATTGACCCGTCGTCCGTCGGCGGGCTTTTTTCTTGCCATAACAAAAACTGGCCGCCGATAACGGGGGCGTCATCAGCAAGCCAGTAAACGATCATTATTTTTTTTACGCGAAAACGCGCGAGCGTTATTACAGCACACAGCCAGGAGGCGAAGCAGCCCCCCAATTATTGTGGTGTTAAGGCGTAGCGGTAGCCCTCGCCGTCGGCAATAAACGCCAGCTGGTGGGTAATGCAGGCGGGCGCGTCGGAAGCGTGGTGGGAGACAAACAGCAACTGGGTTTCACCTTCGCCGATCAGCACATCGATAAAGCGGCGCACCAGCTGGCGGTTGAGCGGATCCAGCCCCTGCAATGGCTCATCGAGGATCAGCAGCGTCGGGTGTTTAACCAGCGCGCGGACAATTAGCGCCAGCCGCTGCTGCCCCCAGGAGAGGCTGTGAAACGGCGCGTCGGCGGTACGGGCATCAAAGCCGAGAATATCGAGCCACTGCTGCGCCAGCTTGTGCTGCTTATCGGAGACCGCCTGGTAAATCCCAATCGAGTCGAAATAGCCGGAGAGGATCACATTGCGCACCGTGGTGCTGACGCGGTAATCGAGATGCAGGCTGCTGCTGACATAGCCAATATGTTTTTTGATATCCCAGATGGTCTCACCGCTGCCGCGACGGCGGCCAAACAGGGTTAAATCGTTGCTGTAGCCCTGCGGATGATCGCCGGTAATCAGGCTTAGCAGCGTCGATTTCCCCGCGCCGTTCGGGCCGGTGATCTGCCAGTGCTCGCCCGGATTCACCTGCCAGCAGAGGTGATTAATGATTGGGCGGTCATCATAGGAGACCACGCCGTCGTTGAGCACAATCAGCGGTGCGGTGGGATCGAGCGTGGCACGAGCGGGCGCAGCGTCCGGCTCCGGCAGCGCCATGCCGCTCAACTGTTCGCTATGCGCCAGTTGCGCAATCAGCGCCTGCTGGAGCAGAGCCTCTTTCTCACCGGTCTCCGTTAGCGCACAATCCACCAGCACACCCGCATGCTGCACAAAGGCCGGGATCTCATCGAAGCGGTTGAGCACCAGCACCAGCGTGTAGCCATCGCCATTCAGACGGGCGAGCAACTCGGCGAGTTGCTGGCGAGAGTCGACATCCAGCCCGTCAAAGGGCTCATCAAGAATAAGCAGCTCCGGCTGCGCCATCAGCGCCTGGCAGAGCAGAGTTTTGCGGGTTTCGCCGGTCGAGAGGTATTTAAAGCGCCGCTCAAGCAGATGGGTAATGCCAAACTGCGCCGCCAGCGCCGCGCAGCGCGACGGGTCTTTAACCTCATCCTGGATAATATCGGCGGTGGTGCGCCCGGTATCCTCTTCGCCCGGCGAGAGCATATCGGTGTTATTACGCTGCCACTCTTCGCTGACCAGCTTTTGCAGCTGTTCAAAGGAGAGGCGGGTAAGGCGGGTGAAGTGGCACTGGCGCTCGCCGTTAAGCAGCGTCAGCTCACCCGCCAGCGCGCGAGCCAGCGCTGATTTGCCGCTGCCATTGGCTCCGACAAAGGCCCAGCTCTCTCCGGCCTGCAGGCGGAGATTTTCAAGATGCAGCGTGCGGGTATCGCTAAGACGAAACGTACCTTGCGAAATTTGCAATGACGACATGATGTATCCCAGGTTTTGCAGCACAGAAACTCAGGGATACGTGCAATGGCCCGGCTTGTCAATGCCCTCAGCACAACGTGGCGAGAATCACCCGATCGGCATTAAAATATGCCGTCACCTGCTGCTGTTCCTGCATATCCTCCACCTGCGCATTTGGCACCGTGGCGCAAAGCATCTGACCATCCGGCAGGGCGATCAACACTTCACTCTGCACCTCGCCCTGCTCAATATGGGCAATCGCGCCGGTTATCTGGTTATCCGCCTGCGCCGCCAGCCGCGCATCGCAGGTCAGGCTGACCCACGGCGCTTTTAGCAGCACCAGCACCTCTTTGCCCGCCTCCAGCCCTAAGCGTTCAGCGCTTTGCGCCGTGACCGCCGCGTTAAGGCGGGTTTGCCCATCCGCCAGCAACACCTCGACATGCTGCTGCACCTGCTGGTGGTCGCGGGCGGTAATGGTGCCGAACCACTGGTTACGGGCGCTGGTTTGCAGGGAGAAGCGTGAGATGGCCGCCAGCAGGCTGTCGAGCGGCAGGGCGTCATCATCGCTCAGCACATCAAAGGCTTTTTGCTGGATCTGCCCCAGCAGATCGTAGAGCTGAATCAGACGCTGCCCGTAGCGGGTGACCACCGCGCCGCCGCCGCCTTTACCGCCGGTGGCGCGCTCAACCAGCGTCTGCTCGCTGAGCTGGTTCATCTCATTGATGGCGTCCCACGCGCTTTTGTAGCTGATCCCGGCGTTCTTCGCGCCCTGGCTGATGGAGCCGGTTTGCTCAATCTGCTTAAGCAGAGCGATGCGCCGCGGGTCGGCGAAGAGGCGCTGCTGGAGTTTAAGAGTAAGGAGAATTTCAGCCTGCATGACGCACTTCCCTCGCAAAAGGGCTATTGTGAAGGAAAAGCGCCGACGCGCCTAGTGCCGGGCAATCGCACAAAAGGCGAGTGTTTTACATAATGTTCAGGCTAGAATGCCGCATTCTCACTTTCTGGAGACGACCATGTTAGAGCTGTTGAAAAGCCTGGTTTTTGCCGTGATTATGGTGCCGGTGGTTATGGCGATTATCCTCGGCCTGATTTATGGCCTGGGTGAAGTGTTTAACGTCTTTTCCGCCGTTGGGCACCGCGAAAAGCGCCGCGATACCACCACCCCATCGCGCTAATCCCTTCCCAAACGCCCACTTTGTGGGCGTTTCGCTCTCTGCCATTCAAGATCTTTTCCCTTTCTGCCGATATAGTTAGGTAGGTTTTAATTATTGATGGGTATTTCCGGCCCGCTGCCATTCTCTGATACTATCGTTATGTTTTTTTTTATATAACGAAAATGAGAGGAGTCAAAAATGGCACACACAGGGCGACGTCTGCTGGTTGGCGCAGCATTAACACTTGTCGTAGCAGGGCAGGCCGTGGCGCAAGAGGGTAAAATTACCGTCTTTGCCGCCGCCTCGCTGACCAACGCGATGCAGGATATTGCCGCCGCGTACAAAAAAGAGAAGCAGGTTGAGGTGGTCTCCTCATTCGCCTCGTCTTCTACACTTGCCCGCCAGATTGAAGCGGGCGCGCCAGCGGATCTCTTTATCTCGGCCGATCAGAAGTGGATGGATTACGCGGTCGAGAAAAAAGCGGTGGATACTGCGAGCCGTGAAACCCTGCTCGGCAATAGCCTGGTGGTCGTTGCGCCGAAAAGCAGCGCGCAGGGCGAGATCAAGATTGATGCGAAAACCGACTGGAACAGCCTGCTGAAAGGCGGCCGTCTGGCGGTGGGCGATCCGGATCATGTTCCGGCCGGTATCTACGCCAAAGAGGCGTTGCAAAAACTGGGCGCCTGGGAAACCCTCTCGCCGAAACTGGCACCTGCGGAGGATGTTCGCGGCGCGCTGGCGCTGGTGGAGCGCAGCGAAGCGCCGTTAGGCATTGTCTACGGCTCTGACGCGGTGGCCAGCAAAGGGGTGAAAGTGGTGGGTACCTTCCCGGAAGCGTCGCACAAAAAAGTGGAATACCCGCTGGCGATTATCGATGGCCATAAAAATGCAACCGTGAGCGCGTTTTATGACTATCTGAAAGGCCCGCAGGCTTCTGAAATCTTTAAACGTTACGGATTTACAACGCACGAATGATATTGACCGATCCTGAATGGCAGGCTGTTCTGCTGAGCCTTAAAGTCTCTTCCCTGGCGGTATTACTCAGTTTGCCCTTTGGGATCTTCTTTGCCTGGCTGCTGGTGCGCCGCACTTTTCCAGGCAAAGCGCTGCTCGACAGCGTGCTGCATCTGCCGCTGGTGCTGCCGCCGGTGGTGGTCGGTTACCTGCTGCTGATCGCTATGGGCCGCCGTGGCATCGTCGGTCAGTGGCTCTATGACTGGTTTGGCATCACTTTCGCCTTTAGCTGGCGCGGTGCGGTATTAGCCGCCGCGGTAATGTCATTCCCGCTGATGGTGCGCGCCATTCGCCTCGCGCTGGAGAGTGTCGATACCAAACTGGAACAGGCCGCCCGCACACTGGGGGCTGGTCGCTGGCGCGTCTTTTTCACCATTACCTTACCGCTCACTCTGCCGGGGATTATTGTCGGCACGGTGCTGGCCTTTGCCCGCTCTCTCGGCGAGTTTGGTGCCACCATTACCTTCGTCTCCAATATTCCGGGCGAAACCCGCACCATTCCCTCTGCCATGTACACCTTAATTCAGATGCCGGGGGGCGAAAGCGCCGCCGCGCGCCTGTGCATTATTTCGATTATTCTGGCGCTGATCTCCCTGCTGATTTCAGAATGGCTGGCGCGCGTGAGCCGCGAACGGACGGGGAGATAACCGATGCTGGAGCTTAATTTCACCCAAACGCTGGGCACCCATCGCTTGCGTATCGCCGAAACGCTGCCTGCCAGCGGCATCACCGCGATTTTTGGCGTTTCGGGCGCGGGAAAAACTTCACTGATTAACGCCATTGGCGGCCTGACGCAGCCACAAGAAGGCCGCATCGTGCTTAACGACCGCGTGCTGTTCGATACCGAACGCAAAGTGTGCCTGCCGCCCGAAAAGCGCCGCGTCGGCTATGTCTTTCAGGATGCGCGCCTCTTTCCGCACTACAGCGTGCGCGGCAATCTGCGCTACGGCATGGCGAAATCGATGGCCGCGCAGTTTGACAAACTGGTAACGCTGCTCGGCATTGAGCCGCTGCTCGACCGGCTGCCTGGTGGCCTCTCCGGCGGTGAAAAGCAGCGCGTGGCAATCGGCCGCGCGTTATTGACCGCGCCAGAACTGATGCTGCTGGATGAACCGCTGGCGTCGCTGGATATTCCGCGCAAGCGCGAACTGCTGCCCTACCTGCAACGGCTGGCGCAGGAGATCAATATCCCGATGCTCTACGTCAGCCACTCGCTGGATGAGATCCTCCATCTGGCAGATAAAGTGATGGTGCTGGAAGCGGGCGAAGTGAAAGCCTTTGGCAGCCTCGAAGATGTGTGGGGCAGCAGCGTAATGAACCCGTGGCTGCCGCCGGAGCAGCAAAGCAGCGTGCTGAGAGTGCTGGTGCTGGAACACCATCCGCACTACGCGATGACCGCGCTGGCGCTGGGCGATCAGCATATCTGGGTCAATAAGATCGACCGGCCGCTTAAAAGCGCGCTGCGCATCCGCATTCAGGCCACTGATGTGTCGCTGGTGCTCCAGCCGCCGATGAATACCAGCATCCGCAATATTCTGCGCGCCAAAATCGTGCAGTGTTTCGATGTCGACGGGCAGGTGGAAGTGCAACTGGATGTCGGTGGCAGAACCCTGTGGGCGCGCATCAGCCCCTGGGCGCGGGATGAACTCAGTATCAAACCCGGCCAGTGGCTCTATGCGCAAATCAAAAGTGTGTCGATTACCGCCTGATAGCCAAAAAACGGGCGTTGCGCCCGTTTCATCTCCCCATTTTTTTTATTACATAATCTTCTGATTTCCACACAGGAAATGCCTTATGGCACAATTGCCGCTCGAGCGTAGCGGGAGGAAGAGCTATTGCCAGACGGAAGATATGACCATTTCAAAGGAGAAGGGGCGATGGCAGAGGATATTGTTATTTTCAATACCAATACATGGGTTGCTGAAGTTATATATTACGTCGTGTCACTGCTGGTGCTTTTCGTCCTGCTGATTGGAAAAGTATTTGTAGATACAAGAAATTCGCAGTTTCTCCATATCTTTTACACCCTGTTCGTTTTTGGCATCGCTGCCATACAGTTTTGCCTTGCAGTGCATGGCACTTCGTTCCTTAAAGGCTTTCTGCATATCAATTACGATATCGACTATTCTGAGCCCATTCGCTTCGGCGCTTTCGGGTTTGCACTACTCTCCTATATTGCAGCACCATCAGGTCGATATCGTTAAGCCATACAAAGGCGAGGCCTGGTGCCTCGCCTTGCTAAATCAAAAGCGTGTCGATCACCGCCTGATTAGAGCAGCTCTTTATCAATAAATTGCGCGATGCTATCGACGGTGTTATCGCCAATCACCACATTGGCATGGGCTTTCACCGCATCGTCGGCATTGCCCATTGCCACACCGGTGCCTGCGGCCTGTAGCATACTGATATCGTTATAGTTATCGCCAAAGGCCACCACATCCTGCATCGATAAGCCCTGCGCGTCGACCCATTCGGCCAGCCGTTTGCCTTTGCTGTTACCAGCGCGGGCGATATCCACCTGATCGTGCCATGACCATTCGCACTCCAGCCCTAACGTCTGCTCAACATGGTGAGCAAAGTTCTTCAGCTTGCCGGTATCTTCATCGGTGAGAGCAAATTTCCAGATTGCCTCCACCTCTGCGGCCGCGGCGCGCAGGGAGTCAACCTGTTGAAACACCGGGCGCTGCTCGGGCGGCAGCGCTTCGGCCCACGCCGTGGTGCGCAGCACATGGCCGGTCGGCTTTTCATACAGCATGGCGTTATCGACATACATCAGGCCATGCACCTGGTACTCCTCCAGCAGGGCGATCAGTTGTTGCGCCTGATTGACCGGCAGCGGATCGGCGGCGAGCACCTTTTTTGCATGATAATCATACAAATAGGTGCCATTACAACAAATTGCAGGTGTATCCAGCGCCAGTGCCTGATAAAAAGGGTGGATAGCGACATGGTGCCGACCGGTCACGATAATGGGCAGATGCCCGGCGGCTTTTGCGCGTGCTAACGCTTCAAGGGAAGAGGGCAGAAGCGTCTTCTTCGGGGTTAAAAGCGTACCGTCTAAATCGAGTGCTATTACGCGCGAGGTCATATCGTTTCCCGTAGTTGAAGGTGAAATTTTGTGTCCGGGGATGGTACACCCCGTCGCCGCATGCGCAAAATCTGAGGGCGAAATTCAGCATCACGCCGCAAAAACGGCTATCCTGGTTACTTAACGCAGAGAAGAATTTGAGGAAAGGAGTGTTCATGAAACAGACCGTTTATACCGCCAGCCCCGAAAGTCAGCAGATCCACGTCTGGCGTTTGAATTCCGAAGGCAGCCTGACGCTGGTGCAGGTTGTCGATGTGCCAGGCCAGGTGCAGCCGATGGTTGTCAGCCCGGATAAACGTTACCTCTACGTTGGCGTTCGCCCTGAATTTCGCGTTCTCGCGTACCGTATCTCCCCTGAAGATGGCGCTCTGAGCTACGCCGCAGAGGCGCCGCTCTCCGGCAGCCCAACCCATATCTCCACCGATCATAGCGGTCGTTTCCTGTTTAGTGCCTCCTATAATGCGGGCAGCGTCAGCGTTGTGCGCCTTAATGATGGCATTCCGGGCGAGACCGTCCATCTTGCAGAGGGGCTGGAAGGGTGCCACTCGGCCAATATTTCCCCGGACAACCGCACGCTGTTCGTGCCTGCCCTGAAGCAGGATCGCATCTGTCTCTTTACCCTCGGTGAAACGGGCGCGCTGACCGCGCAGGAGCCGTCGGAAGTGACCACCGTCGAGGGCGCAGGCCCGCGCCATATGGCCTTCCACCCGAATAAGCGCTTCGCCTACTGCGTTAACGAACTCAACAGCAGCGTCGATGTCTGGCAACTTAGCGATCCGCACGGCAAGACCGAGTGCGTGCAGACCGTGGATATGATGCCGCCGGACTTTACCGATACCCGCTGGGCGGCGGATATCCATATCACGCCGGATGGCCGTCATCTCTATGCCTGCGACCGCACCTCCAGCACCCTGACTATTTTCAGCGTGTCGGAAGATGGTAGCGTTATCGCCGTTGAAGGCTTCCAGCCTACCGAAACCCAGCCGCGCGGCTTCAATATCGATAACAGCGGCAAATACCTGATTGCCGCCGGGCAGAAATCCCATCATATCGCGCTGTATGAGATCGGCGGCGCGCAGGGCCTGCTGACTGAAAAAGCGCGCTACGCCGTGGGCCAGGGCCCGATGTGGGTAGTCATTAACGCCATGTAATAACCGGAAGCTAATCTCCGGGCATAAAAAAACCTCGCCGCGGCGAGGTTTTTTGTTTTGAGCGCTGAATTACTTCTTCGGCTCAGCAACCACTTTGCTGCCGAGGCCGCGGTTGTTGAACTCCCAGAAGCGGTTGAACTTCGCATCGTTCAAATCGCGCTGGATGTTGCCTTTATCATCCGCAGTGCCGGTGTTGCCCGCATAGGCGCGGCCTGATACGGCGGCATCGCCCCACGGTTTCGCCACGTTAAAGCCTTCGTTAATCACGCTATCGCGGATCACCGCCTGGCCGTTGGTGCTGCTGTCGATATCCAGCGAGCGGCCCAGCTGCGCGACACCGTTTCCGGCGGCGGTAAAGCGGCTGTTGACGGCGAGGAAGCCGTAATAGAGGTTCGACAGTGTTGACGGTGCGAAGACATAACCTGCCTGCTGAGTACGCGAGTTGACCACGCGGAAGTCGGTGTTATCAAACACCACCGCGCCGCGCCCGGAGACGATATCCACATCGCCTTCGAGGTAGCTATTGGTCACCAGCGTGCGGGTCTGGCGATCGCTGCGCAGAGTGTTATCCACACCGCTGTTAGTCACAAAGAAGGTGTTCTGGCGACCGAGAATATTGACGTTGTTGATCTGCACTTTATCGCCATCGCTGCGCAGCGCCACCGCCTGGTGGTTGCCGGCATCGACGCTGTCGCCGAGCGTATTCTGAATAGTCAGGTTTTGCAGTTGCAGGCCGTTGTTCTGCGACCAGACAACGGCGGAGCACATCACGCCGACGGTCGCCGCGCGGCTGCGCTGGCAGGCATCAAACATATACCATGCTGGTTTGCCCGGCATATATTTGCCTGATGGGTTGACCAGGCGACGCCAGCTGGTCGGATCCATTTCAGAATCGATCGCCTGACCGATCTTCACATCCGCCGCTTTCTCACCGGTACCGTAAATGGTCACGCTGCCCGAAGCCGCAGGCACATAGACGGTGCCTTCATATTCACCCGGCATCACCGCAATGTACTGGCGGTCGCTGGCGTGTTTATTGATGGCAGCGTCAACCGCAGCCTGAATGGTGGTGTGAGTCACACCCGCCGTACCGGCCGGTCCAACCACGAAATCTGCTTTTTCAGGCACGCGGATCGCATAAGGTTTCCACGCGGCGCTGTTGGCGGCCAGCGGGGTGAAGTAGCGATCGGCGGTGAAGTTTTTCGCTTCAGCTTCGCTTAGGATCGGGCGCGAGGAGGTGCCCGGCGCAGTTTGTTCAGAGGGGCGCTCAGAGGGCGGCGTCGAGCTACAGGCGGTCAGTGTCACGCCAAAAGCGAGCGCCAGCGCCAGACGGGAAACCGATGATGTGTTCAAGGGGTGCTCCAGACTATGCAAGTTAAAGGGGATAGCGTAATGCCTGCTTTTTTATACTAAGTTGAGCGAAACGGGAAGCCGATTTGTTAAATCGGCTGTAAATCCCTGGCTTTTAGCTGAAAAGGGCGGTGAGAGTGGCGCTGCCGAGGGTGTGAAAATGGACATTGAAGCCGACCATTGCCCCGCTGGCGTTCTCGTCGACATCCAGTTTCTCCACGTCCAGCGCGTGAACGGTGAAGATATAGCGGTGGGTTTCGCCTTTCGGCGGTGCCGCGCCGCCATACCCGGCGCTGCCGAAGTCAGTGCGCGTCTGCACGCTTCCTTCTGGCAATGCAGCACTGCCGGAACCGGCACCCTGCGGTAGTACACGAGTCTCTGCCGGCAGGTTCGCCACAATCCAGTGCCACCAGCCGGAGCCGGTGGGGGCGTCAGGATCAAAGCAGGTGACGACAAAGCTTTTGGTGCCCGCAGGCACCTCATCCCATGTCAGATGGGGCGAAATATTATCGCCCTCATAGCCCATGCCGTTAAACACGTGACGCAGCGGCAGCTTCTCGCCGTCACGAAAATTATGGCTGAGTAACTTCATATGGCCTCCTTGCTTAACGGTGCAGCAGTTTCAGCAACTCTTCGGCGGTTGCCGCAGAGGAGGCCGGGTTCTGGCCGGTGACCAGATGGCCGTCGGTCACCACATAGACGCCCCAGTCATCGGTACGCTCGAACTGCCCGCCTGCCTGTTTCAGTGAATCTTCCACTAAGAACGGCACCACTTTCGTCAGGCCAACCGCCTCTTCTTCGCTGTTGGTAAAACCGGTGACGCGTTTACCCTGCACCAGCGGCGTGCCGTCCGGTTTTTTCACATGGCGCAGCACGCCCGGTGCGTGGCAGACCGCCGCGACCGGTTTCCCATCCGCCCAATATTTTTCAATCAGATCGATGGAGATCGGGTGCTCCGCCAGGTCCCACAGCGGGCCGTGGCCGCCCGGGAAAAAGACTGCGTCATAATCGCTGATGTTGATGCTGCTCAGGGGCAGGGTATTTGCCAGCGCCTGCTGCGCTTTTTCATCGTTACGGAAACGCTCGGTGTCCTGCGTCTGCGCATCCGGCGCATCGCTGGTCGGGTCGAGCGGCGGCTGTCCCCCCGCCGGAGAGGCGAGCACCACCTCTACGCCTGCATCCTGAAAGATATACCAGGGTGCGGCAAACTCTTCGAGCCAGAACCCGGTTTTCTTGCCGGTGTCGCCCAGGGTGTCGTGCGAGGTCAGAACCATCAGAATTGCCATATATCCTCCATTTTTCAGGTCAGTAACCCAAAAGTGTAGTGCATCTTTTACGCCTCGGCGGCGAAGAGATCCGCGCGCAGCACGGCGGCATTCACCGCCTGGGTCAGGCGCGACAGCTGCTCCGGGGTGATGATATAGGGCGGCATCAGATAGATCAGGCGACCAAACGGGCGGATCCAGACCCCCTGCTCAACAAAGAAGCGCTGCAACGCCGCCATATTCACCGGTGAGCGCGTTTCCACCACGCCAATCGCCCCGAGTACGCGCACATCCGCGACGCTTGCGGCCTGCGCGGCGGGAGCCAGCTCCGCCTTCAGCTGCGCTTCGATAGCGGCGACCTGCGTCTGCCACTCGCCGCGCTGCAAAATCTCCAGGCTGGCGGTTGCCGCCGCGCAGGCCAGCGGGTTGCCCATAAAGGTTGGACCATGCATAAAGCAGCCCGCCTCGCCGTTGCTGATGGTCTCAGCCACCACGCGGGTGGTCAGCGTGGCCGAGAGGGTCATAGTCCCGCCGGTCAGCGCTTTGCCAAGGCAGAGAATATCCGGCGTGATACCCGCATGCTCACAGGCGAAGAGTTTACCGGTGCGGCCAAAGCCGGTGGCGATCTCATCGGCGATCAGCAGGATCCCTTCGCGATCGCACATCTTACGGATGCGCTTCAGCCACTCGGGATGATAAATGCGCATGCCGCCCGCGCCCTGCACAATCGGCTCCAGAATAACGGCGGCGATCTCATGGCGATGGGCCGCCAGCGTGCGGGCAAACGCCACCATATCGTGCTCATCCCATTCACCATCAAAACGGCTCTGCGGCGCAGGTGCGAAGAGGTTTTCCGGCAGATAACCCTTCCACAAACTGTGCATCGAGTTGTCGGGATCGCACACCGACATCGCACCGAACGTGTCGCCATGGTAGCCGTTACGGAAGGTGAGGAAGCGCTGCCGCGATTCGCCCTTCGCCTGCCAGTATTGCAGCGCCATCTTCATCGCCACTTCTACCGCCACCGAACCGGAGTCGGCGAGAAACACGCACTCCAGCGCCTCGGGCGTCATCGCCACCAGCTTGCGGCACAGCGCCACGGCGGGCGCATGGGTAATGCCGCCAAACATCACGTGAGAGACGGCATCGATCTGCGTTTTCATCGCCGCGTTCAGCGCCGGATGGCCGTAACCGTGGATCGCCGCCCACCAGGATGACATACCGTCAATTAGCCGTTCGCCGCTGGCGAGATGCAGCTCGCAGCCCTGCGCGGAGGCGACCGGGTAGACGGGGAGGGGGGCGGTCATAGAGGTGTAGGGGTGCCAGATATGGCTGCGATCAAAAGCTAAATCGTCCTGGGTCATAATCGACTTGTAAACCAAATTAAAAAGTTTTAGGTTTACGAGTCTACACCGAATAACGATTTAATCACACTTTTGGAGAGGCCAGATGGCTCACCACACACGCTGGACACTGTCGCAAGTTACTGCTTTATTTGAAAAACCACTGCTGGATCTGCTCTTTGAAGCGCAGCAAATTCACCGCCAGCATTTTGACCCGCGTCAGGTGCAGGTCAGCACGCTGCTGTCGATCAAAACCGGCGCCTGCCCGGAAGATTGCAAATATTGCCCGCAAAGCGCGCGCTACAAAACCGGCCTTGAGTCGGAGCGGCTGATGGAGGTGGAGCAGGTGCTGGAGTCGGCGCGCAAAGCGAAGCTCGCCGGTTCAACGCGCTTCTGCATGGGCG
Source organism: Kosakonia sp. S57 (assembly GCF_016516575.1). Classification (NCBI taxonomy): domain Bacteria; kingdom Pseudomonadati; phylum Pseudomonadota; class Gammaproteobacteria; order Enterobacterales; family Enterobacteriaceae; genus Kosakonia; species Kosakonia sp. S57. The sequence goes on from NZ_JACVUL010000032.1 coordinate 25,029, forward strand.
CGGCGTGGAAAAACCCGAATGACCGCGATATGCCCTACCTGGAGCAGATGGTGGAAGGGGTGAAAGCGATGGGGCTGGAAGCCTGCATGACCCTTGGCACCCTCAATGAGAGCCAGGCGCAGCGTCTGGCCCACGCCGGGCTTGATTACTACAACCACAACCTCGACACCTCGCCGGAGTTCTACGGCAACATCATCACCACCCGCACCTACCAGGAGCGTCTCGACACGCTGGATAAAGTGCGCGATGCCGGGATCAAAGTCTGCTCCGGCGGTATTGTCGGGCTGGGCGAAACCGTCACCGATCGCGCCGGGCTGCTGATGCAACTCGCCAATCTGCCAACGCCGCCGGAGAGCGTGCCGATCAACATGCTGGTGAAGGTGAAAGGCACGCCGCTGGCGGATAACGACGATGTCGACGCCTTTGATTTTATTCGCACTATCGCCGTGGCGCGCATCATGATGCCCACCTCCTATGTCCGCCTCTCGGCCGGGCGCGAGCAGATGAACGAACAGACCCAGGCGATGTGCTTTATGGCGGGCGCTAACTCCATCTTCTACGGCTGCAAACTGCTGACCACGCCAAACCCGGAAGAGGATAAAGATCTGCTCCTGTTCCAGAAGCTGGGGCTGAACCCGCAGCAGACCCAGGTGCTGAATGGCGATAACGAACAGCAGCAGGAGATTGAGCAGCAACTGCTTCACGCCGACACGGAGCACTATTACAACGCGGCGACCCTATGAGCTGGCAGCAGCGAATCGAAGCCGCGCTCAGCGAACGCCGCGCGGCAGATGCCCTGCGCCGCCGTATCACCGTTGAGCAGGGTGCCGGACGCTGGCTAACCCTCGACGGCGAGCGCTTTTGCAACTTCGCCAGTAATGACTACCTCGGTTTAAGCCAGCATCCGCAGGTGATTGCCGCCTGGCAGCAGGGCGCCGCGCAGTATGGCGTCGGCAGCGGCGGTTCGGGCCATGTTGTTGGCCATACGGCTGCGCATCATCAACTTGAGCGCGAACTGGCGCAGTGGCTCGGTTACGACCGCGCGCTGCTCTTTATCTCCGGTTTTGCCGCCAACCAGGCCACCATCGCGGCGCTCACCGGCAAAGAGGATCGCATTGTTGCCGATAAGCTGAGCCACGCCTCGCTGGTGGAAGCGGCTGCCCTCAGCCCGGCACAGCTGCGCCGTTTTGCCCATAACGATGTCGCCCAGTTGGCGAGCCTGTTGAGCAAACCGCTCAGCGGACAGCAGCTGGTGGTCACTGAAGGCATTTTTAGCATGGATGGCGACAGCGCACCGCTGGCGGCAATTGCTGAGGCCACGCATCACGCAAAAGCATGGCTGATGGTGGATGATGCCCACGGTATCGGCGTGCTCGGCGAGCAGGGGCGCGGCAGTTGCCATTTGCAGGAGGTGAAGCCCGACATTCTGGTGGTCACCTTCGGCAAAGGTTTTGGCGTCAGCGGCGCAGCGGTGCTTTGCAGCGAAGCGGTTGCCGATTACCTGGTGCAGTTCGCCCGCCATCTTATCTACAGCACTGCGATGCCGCCCGCGCAGGCGGTGGCGCTCAGCGCCGCGCTCGATGTGATCCGCTCTGCTGAAGGCGACGCGCGACGCGCGCAGCTGGCAGCGCTGATTAGCCGTTTTCGTGAAGGCATGCGCGGGCTGGATCTGGCGGTGACGGATTCACATAGCGCCATTCAGCCACTGATTGTTGGCGACAACAGCCGCGCGCTGCGTCTCGCCCACACTCTGCGCCAGCAGGGGCTGTTTGCGACCGCCATCCGCCCGCCAACGGTGCCGCCGGGCACGGCGCGTTTGCGCCTCACTTTAACCGCTGCGCATCAGCCGGAGGATATCGACAGGTTGCTGGAGGCGCTGCATGGCGGTGAATAAACAGGCGGTGGCCGCCGCCTTTGGTCGCGCGGCGCAAAGCTATGCGCGACACGATGAGTTACAGCGGCTCAGCGCCGACTGTTTGCTGGCGCAACTGGGCGACATTAGTCCTGCGCGGGTGATTGACGCTGGCTGCGGGCCAGGGGCGATGAGCCGTTACTGGCGCGCGCAAGGCTGCGATGTCACGGCACTCGATCTCTCGCCCGCTATGCTGGCAGAAGCCCGCCAGCAGCAGAGCGCCGCGCGTTATGTCACCGGCGATATCGAAGCGCTGCCGCTGGCGGATGCGACCTTTTCGCTGGCGTGGAGCAACCTCGCGGTGCAGTGGTGCGACGATCTGCGCCAGGCCGTTGGCGAACTGCACCGCGTCACCGAACCGGGTGGGCATATCGCTTTTACCACGCTGGCGGACGGCTCGTTACCGGAGCTGAACCAGGCCTGGCGCGCGCTGGACAGCTTTCCCCACGCTAACCGCTTCCTGCCCGTGACGGAGATTGAGCAGGCGCTAAACGGCTGGCCGCTGCGCTGCGGCATTGACACCGTCACCCTGTGGTTTGCCGATGCCGCCAGCGCCCTGCGATCCCTTAAAGGGATCGGTGCCACCCATCTGCATGCCGGACGCCAGCAGGGGCTGACGCGCGGCAAATTGCAGCGCTTACAGGAAGCCTGGCCGCAACAGCAGGGGAAATTCCCGCTGACCTATCAACTTTTTTGGGGAGTGATAACCCGTGACTGAACGCTATTTTGTGACCGGTACCGATACCGAAGTGGGTAAAACCGTGGCGAGCTGCGCCTTGTTGCAGGCGGCGAACCTGCGCGGGCTGCGTAGTGCGGGCTATAAACCGGTCGCCTCCGGCAGCGAGATGACGCCCGATGGGCTGCGCAACAGCGATGCGCTGGCGTTGCAGCGCCACAGCAGTTTGCTGCTCACCTATCAGGCGGTTAATCCGTATACCTTTGCCGAGCCGACCTCGCCGCACATTGTCAGCGCTGACCTGAACCAGCCGATAGAGGCGGAAGTGATGTCGGCCGGTTTACGCCAGCTGGAGCAGCAGGCCGACTGGCTGCTGGTGGAAGGGGCAGGGGGCTGGTTTACGCCGCTCTCGCCGACGCTGACCTTTGCCGACTGGGCCACCTCGGAGCGCCTGCCGGTGATTCTGGTGGTCGGCGTCAAGCTTGGCTGCATCAACCATGCGATGTTGACCGCCCAGGCGGTACAGCAGGCAGGGCTAAGGCTGGCAGGCTGGATCGCCAATGACGTGGTCAAGCCGGGTAAACGCCACCAGGAGTATATGGCGACGCTGCAACGCGTGCTGCCCGCGCCGCTGATCGGTGAGATCCCGTGGCTGGCGGATGCGCCGGAAACCGCCGCAACCGGCCACTATCTCGATCTCAGCGTACTGACTCCGGCGACATCCAGTGCGCCAGCAGCGGATCATCTAACTGCCTGATATCGCCCCCGGCCACGCGCCGCCCACGGTGCAGCAGGCAGAAACGATCCGCCACCCGGCGGATCAGCGACAGCTGCTGCTCCGCCAGTAAGATCGACATACCAAACTCCTGATTGAGCCGCACGATCAAATTCCCCAGCTTATGGATAAACGCCTGGCCGAGGCCGCGCGTCGGTTCATCGAGGATCAACAACCGTGGGCGCGTGACCAGCGCCCGCGCCATCGACAGCTGCTGCTGATTATCCTCCGACAGCGTCGCGCCACGCTGCTGGCGTAGCCCATACAACTCCGGGAAGAGATCGAAGATCTCGCGGCTTAAGTTCTGCCCTGCGTCACCGGCGGCACGCATCGCCACATGCAGGTTCTCCTCCACCGTCAGCTGCGAAAAGATGCGCCTGTCCTGCGGCACATAGCCGATGCCGACCGCGCTGCGGTGCTCGGCCTGCAGTGTCAGCAGATCGCGCGGCGGTGCGCCCGCATCCTGCCAGATCATGCTGCCGCTCTCCACCGGCAGGTAACCGGTTATGCAGTTTACCAGCGTGGTTTTTCCCATACCCGGCAGCCCGACCAGCGAGGTGCAGAGGCCGGGGGCTAACTCCAGATCGATATCCCATAACGTATGTTGGTCGCCGTAATAGTGGTTCACCGCATGTAAGCTCAACATGATCCGCTCCTTGTTCCATCAGGTATGACTGCTTTTCACTACGGTCAACTGCAAAAGGCTTGCCAGAACGTGAAAAGGGCATTTTTTTCGGAGACGGCTGAGAAAGCGTGCGAAAAAAACGTGATGGCGCGCAAACCCAGGTAAAAATTCTGCACTTTGCCAGTGCTTACCGCAGCGGGTAGTGGTGCAACGGATAGTGGAATTGTGAGAAGGATCCCATGCGGATCTTGCGCATCGTTATCTGATAATTGCCGAAAAGAGTCGATAAAAAAATTTTCCCTCCCCCTTTTCGACGCCGAAGGGGAGTTTGGCGAGGGGCGGGGTGCACGGGCTGGCGGCAGTTATCCACTATTCCTGTGGATAACCTTGTGTATTAGAGTTAGAAAACGTGCGGCAAGCGAGAGGCGGCGCGGCTTGCGCATGAATTGGTGCGAAACCCGTCTTTTTAATATTTTCTTTTTTAATCAAACATTTAAATAAAAGCAATGGGTGTAAGAAAAGTGTCACCGACTGCCATAAAAGCGTCAAACATCACCTTGACAAATGTTAAAAGGGCAAAAGTTCTGGGGATAACCTTTAACGCGCGGTTTAATCGCTTACCGATTGCCCAATCGCAGCCACAATGCGATGTTTTGCACTGGGGTAGATGAGATCGGTTTGCACGCTACTGTTTTTTCATCCAGTATCTTCGGTTGGCAAAAATGCGCATGGTGAGTAAACTGTCTTACCTGCCCCACTCCTCATCAGGTGCCATTCATGAGTAAACCGTTCAAACTGAATTCCGCTTTTCGCCCCTCCGGCGATCAGCCTGAAGCAATCCGTCGCCTCAAGGAAGGGCTGGAAGACGGGCTCGCGCACCAGACGTTGCTCGGGGTAACCGGTTCAGGGAAGACGTTCACCGTGGCCAATGTGATTGCCGATCTGCAGCGCCCAACCATGGTGCTGGCACCCAACAAGACGCTGGCCGCACAGCTCTATGGCGAGATGAAAGAGTTCTTCCCGGATAACGCGGTGGAGTATTTCGTCTCCTACTACGACTACTATCAGCCGGAAGCCTATGTACCCAGCTCGGATACCTTTATCGAGAAGGATGCGTCGGTTAACGAACATATCGAGCAGATGCGTCTCTCCGCCACCAAAGCGCTGCTGGAGCGGCGAGATGTGGTGGTGGTGGCGTCAGTCTCCGCCATCTACGGTCTGGGCGATCCTGACCTCTACCTGAAGATGATGCTGCACCTCACCAATGGCATGATCATCGATCAGCGCGCGATCCTGCGCCGTCTGGCGGAGTTGCAGTACACCCGTAACGACCAGGCGTTCCAGCGCGGCACCTTCCGCGTGCGCGGCGAAGTGATTGATATCTTCCCGGCGGAGTCGGACGATCTGGCGCTGCGCGTTGAGCTGTTTGACGAAGAGGTTGAGCGCCTGTCGCTCTTCGATCCGCTGACCGGCCATATCGAATCGGTGATCCAGCGCTTTACCATCTACCCGAAAACGCACTACGTGACGCCGCGCGAGCGCATCGTGCAGGCGATGGAAGAGATCAAAGTCGAGCTGGCGGAGCGGCGGAAGTTTCTGCTGGAGAACAATAAGCTGCTGGAAGAGCAGCGTATTACCCAGCGCACCCAGTTCGATCTGGAGATGATGAACGAGCTGGGCTACTGCTCCGGCATCGAAAACTACTCTCGCTACCTCTCCGGACGCGGGCCGGGCGAAGCGCCGCCGACGCTGTTTGACTATCTGCCTGCCGATGGGCTGCTGGTGGTCGATGAATCCCACGTGACCATTCCGCAAATCGGCGGCATGTATCGCGGCGACCGGGCGCGTAAAGAGACGCTGGTGGAGTATGGTTTCCGCCTGCCGTCGGCGCTCGATAACCGCCCGATGAAGTTTGAAGAGTTCGAAGCCCTGGCACCGCAGACGATCTACGTCTCCGCAACGCCGGGTAACTACGAGCTGGAGAAGTCGGGCGAAGAGGTGATCGATCAGGTAGTACGCCCAACCGGCCTGCTGGATCCGATCATCGAAGTGCGCCCGGTGGCGACCCAGGTCGACGATCTGCTGTCAGAGATCCGCAAGCGCGTGGAGATCAACGAGCGTGTGCTGGTAACCACCCTGACCAAACGCATGGCGGAAGATTTGACCGAATATCTGGTCGAGCACGGCGCGAAGGTGCGCTATCTGCACTCCGATATCGACACCGTCGAGCGTATGGAGATTATCCGCGACCTGCGTCTTGGTGAGTTCGATGTGCTGGTCGGCATCAACTTGCTGCGTGAGGGGCTGGATATGCCTGAAGTGTCGCTGGTTGCCATTCTCGATGCGGATAAAGAGGGCTTCCTGCGCTCCGAACGCTCGCTTATCCAGACCATTGGTCGTGCGGCGCGTAACGTCAACGGTAAAGCGATTCTCTATGGCGATAAGATCACGCCGTCGATGGCGAAAGCGATTGGCGAAACGGAACGCCGCCGCGAGAAGCAGCAGAGCTACAACGAAGAGCACGGCATTACGCCGCAGGGGCTCAACAAGAAAGTGGTGGATATTCTGGCGCTCGGCCAGGGGCTGGCGAAAACCAAAGCCAAAGGGCGCGGCAAGTCCCGCTCGCCGGTTGAGGCAGATGCATCCGATCTGGGCCTGACGCCGAAAGCGCTGCAACAGAAAATTCATGAGCTGGAAGGGCAGATGATGCAGCATGCGCAGAATCTGGAGTTTGAAGAGGCGGCGAAGGTGCGCGATCAGCTTCATCAACTGCGCGAGCTGTTTATTGTCGCCTCTTAATGTTGACTTAACATAGCCCTGTCACACTCTCCTCAGTTTTTGTGGAGGAGAGTGTGATGCAACAAATTACCGTTCGTGAGTGTTTTGCCGTTGCCTGCGCGCTGGCAGTGGTGCTCGGTTTTACCCATTTTTGGCTGCTGAGCTACTGATCGTCCCCCGGTCGGGCGCGCTGAATTTGACCCACGCCCGCACCCCACTTTGTGTCAGCCGATTGTGCAGGAAAAACTGCGCGTCATGCAGTTGCGCGATACGCGTAACGATACTTAAGCCAAGACCGGCACCGCCGTAACGGCTGTCCATTCTGACAAATGCTTTGCTCAGCTCGCCGCTGCGGCTCTCATCAATCCCTTGCCCCTCATCCTCTACCGCCAGCACCGGCGTTTCCGCCTGCTCCAGCCGTACAGTAATCGTGCTGCCGACCGGGCTGTAGCGATGGGCATTCTCTACCAGGTTACGCACCAGCAGCCGCAGCAGCGTCGCATCGCCTGCTACCGCCATTCCTTCACCCTCAACCGGCATGACCAGGCGCTGATCGCGTGCCGCCAGCATGGTGCGCAGCTCCTCTTCCATCGGCAGCACCACATCGCTTAATAACGTCACTTGCTGATAGGTTCCGGCGGAGAAAGATTGCCCCACGCGCGCCAAAAGCAGCAACTGGGCGATATTTTCCGTCATCTGATCGAGGCGCTGCACCAGCGGCTCGACCTGTATACCGCTGCTTTTCGCCATCAGTTCAAGGTGCAGACGCAGCCCGGCGAGCGGTGTGCGCAGCTCATGGGCGACATCGGCGGTAAAGAGCCGCTCGCGATCGAGAGTTAACGTCAGGCGCGAGACCAGATCGTTAATCGCCGAGGTGACGGCCTCCACTTCGCTGACGCTCTGATCGAGGGTGATAGGCTGCAAATTGTTCGGCGTGCGCTTATTCAGCTCCTGCTGAAGTTCGGAGAGCGGGCGGGTGATCGCTTTAACGGCCTGCATGCAGAGCAGCAGCGCGAGGCCGATAATCAGCAGGCTTGGCACCAGCAGGCTCGCCACCGCTTCACGCACTTCATGCTCAATATGTTTACGGTTGTTGTGGTTGTGGATCGCCGTCTGCACCAGCAGCTGGATCTGCTCTTCGCTCTCATGCCAGAGCCAGAAGACGCTGACCAGCTGGCAGAAGAGCAGAATGCCGCCAATGGTCAGCAGCAGCCGGCGGCGCAGGCTCCAGTGACGAAAGTCGAACATCGCCATCACTCGGGCCGCTCTTGCGGTGCCACCAGCATATAGCCGAAGCCGCGCACGGTGCGGATGCGCGACTTGCCAATCTTGTCGCGCAGGTTGTGAATATGCACTTCCAGCGTGTTGGTCGATGGCTCGTTATCCCAGTTGTAGATATCGTTGTAGAGGATCTCGCGGTGTACCGGGCTTTCGGCTTTCAGCATCAGGCGCGATAAGAGCGCGTACTCTTTTGGCGTCAGCTCCAGCAACTGCCCCTCCAGCCACGCCTGGCGGCGGGTGACATTCAAGGTCAGGTTGCCGTGGATAATCTCGTTATCGCCCTGATTGTGGTGACGGCGCAGCAGCGCGCGAATGCGGGCGTTAAGCTCGTCGAGGGCAAAGGGTTTCACCAGATAATCATCCGCGCCGGTATCCAGCCCCGCCACGCGATCGTCGAGGGTATCGCGAGCGGTGAGGATCAGCACCGGCAGGGTATATTTCTCTTTGCGCAGCCGGTTGAGCAGATGCAGGCCATCTTCATCAGGCAGGCCGAGATCGAGCACTATCAGGCTGTAGTGGCCACCCGCCAGGCAGAGCGCCGCTTCATGGGCGGTCGAGACGCCATCGCAGGCGTAGCCTTCACTCTGCATCGCGAGAATTAACCCCTGTTGCAGCAGCGCATCATCTTCAATCACCAGAATTTTCATTTCACCTGCTCCCGGCACGGCGTAAGGATATCGTCTTCAGGATGGTAGACCGTAGTGCTGACGCCCAGTATACCCAACATGGTCGGGAAGAGGTTGTCCTGCGAGTAGGCCTTCTCCCGCGCATTTTTCGCGACACACTGACTGTTAATGCCGTAACGCGTCTGGTAATCGGGCGACAGCCAGATCAGCAGCGGCACATGTTTCTGCGTGGCGGGCGCGATGGAGTAGGGCAGCCCGTGCAGGTAAACGCCATTTTCACCCAGTGATTCGCCATGATCGGAGAGGTAAACCAGGCTGGTGGTAAACCTGTCCTGTTTTGATTGCAGTAATTTAATCGCTTTATCAACAATATAGTCGACATAGACGATGGTGTTGTCATAGGTGTTCACCAGTTGCTCGCGGGAACAGGTCTGGATTTCATTGGTATCGCAGGTGGGGGTGAATTTGCGCATCTGCGCCGGATAACGGTTGTAGTAGGTCGGGCCATGGCTGCCAATGGTGTGCAGCACAATCAGCCCGTCGCCCGGCAGTTGATCGATATAACGCGCCAGGTCGCGAAACAGGATCTCATCCTGGCACTCGCCCTTAATGCAGTAATCCGCCAGGTTCAACTGCGTCATATCCTGGTGCGGCACGCGGTCGCAGGCGCCTTTGCAGCCGCCATCATTCTCATTCCACAGCACCTGAATCCCGGCGCGCTGCACTACATCAAGCAGCCCCTCCTGGTGATGCGCCAGCTGATCGTCATAGTGGGCGCGGCCCATACCGGAGAACATGCAGGGCACGGAGACCGCTGTCGCGGTGCCGCACGAGGTGGTGTTGGGGAAGTAGATAACATTATCCTGCTTCAGCAGCGGGTTGGTCTCGCGATCATATCCGCCAAGCGAGAAATCATCCCCGCGCGAGGTTTCGCCCAGCACCAGAATGGTGAGGTTTTTACGCGGGCCGCGCTTCATCTGCGGCAGTTGGTGGGCATCTTCGCCGATGCGCACCAGCGGCAGGTTATCCATACGGTTATGGACATACCAGGAGAGCGAGGCGGCAATGGCGTTCGACGGACCGAGTGATTTCACCAGCTCTTTGTTGTTGCGAAACAGCGAGGCGTAATCCTTATAAAACGGCACCGCCACGGCAACGATAATCAGCGCGGAGATCGCCACGCTAAGCAGACGCAGCGTAATGCTACGCAGCAGGGGGCGGGTGGGTTTGATCTTGATCCACCAGGCGATAATCACCGGCAACAGGGCGGTCAGCAGCAGCGTCATCACCATTTTGCCTGACATCAGGGCGAAGCTCTCCGCCGCGGTGGTATCGAGAATATTGGTGATCATCGAGCGGTCAATAATGACGCCGAAGGTGGAGATAAAGTACTGTGCGGCAGCGCAGACGAGGATAAACAGGCTCAGCAGCAGCCGGTCGAGGCACAGAAACGACGCCAGCGTCAGCACAATGTTGATTACGCTAAAGGCCACCAGCGGCATGGTGAGGAACACCAGCGCATTATGCAGCGAGTCGACCGGAAGCAGATGAAACGCCTGGCGGTAAAAGACAATGTTAAGCACCAGCGCGATATAGAGCGCCGCAAGGGTAAGCAGAGAGAGGCGGCTTAAAGAGGGCCGGTAGAGCGAAAGCGTGCGCATAGCCAAATTCCATAATGTGAATAGCGCTATGCTGACAGGGGTTTTTTAAGACAACCTTAAGAAATTAAGCAAAGGTTCTGGCGGGGCTGATTCTGCCCCGCCGGTGCGTCAGCCAAGCTGCTGCACCGCTTTCTCCAGCGCGTTGCGCAGCAGAACACGGTCGTGGCGATAGGGGATATCGCTCGCCTCCAGCTCTTCCTGAATAATCAGCCGGTCTGTTACCGTGCTGGCGTCCACTTTTGGCCCCACCACGGCGGCATCGATAATGCGCTTGCCGATGTACTGCTCCATGATCGAGAGCTTATCCGCCAGCGTCAGACGGGCGGCGGCGGGGCTGAGCTCTTTGCCCAGGTTGCCGATATAGACCACTGGCGCGGGCGTGCGGCGCAGTGCCTGGGCTAACTCATCAAGCAAAAGCAGTGGCAGCAGGCTGGTGTAAAAACTGCCGGGGCCAATCAGGATCAGATCCGCTTCAGCAATCGCCTGCACCGCTTCGCGGGTGGTGTGGACTTTCGGCGACAGCATCAGCTCCTGCACCGGTGCGTGCAGTTGGTCGATATTGACCTCGCCATACACCACGTTGCCTTCGCTGTCCGTCGCCACCAGATCGACCGGCTGCTCGGACATCGGGATTAAAAAGGCGTCCACCTTCAATAAATTGCGAATGATGTTAATTGCTTCCAGCGGGCGCACGCTGAGGTGATCGAGCGCCTTTAACATCAGGTTTCCGAGGTTATGGCCGGAAAGTTCGCCATTGCCGCTAAAACGGTACTCAAACATCGCCGAGGCGACGCTTGGTTCAGTAATCAACTGATTGAGGCAGTTGCGCATATCGCCCCAGGCGATGCCGCCTTCGGAGCGGCGAATACGTCCTGTGGATCCGCCGTTGTCGGTAGTAGTGACAATGCCGGTGAGGCGCGATCCCAGTGAGGCAAGCGAAGACATCACCCGCCCAAGACCATGCCCGCCGCCGAGTGCAACAACGCGATCCAGGTCGGCGAGGGTGCGATTACGCATAATTGTTCCTTATGATTTTTTATCGCGCTACGTTAGCGTAAATACCACCAAAAGACGATGCCGCGCACCGCGTAAAATGACACATATCAAAGCAAAAAAGCGATTTTCACGTACTCTGTAGCCATTGTGCACGATTATGTCGCTATGTAGTGGTTTATATAACGATATTCACAATGGCGAAAGCCGGGCGATCGCGCTACTATCGCCAGAGCATGTTAGCGTGCCTAACATAACCCTCCTCAATGGATTTTGGCTTGCTTCTCACCGATGCAGCCCGAAAGACGGAGAGGACACTCCTCAAAGTATTTCGGGTTGCATCAAGGCGGCAACTGAGCAAATCCCCGGGAGCATAGATTGCTATGTGACCGGGGTGTGCGAAGGCAGCCAACACCGATGCAGCCCGAAAGACGATGAGGATACACTCAAGCCTCTGCACCTGTGTCGCAAGATATGGTGCTTTGGCCGTAGCAGAGCAATCGCTCTCGCTGCCAGGGTGCAGGAAGAAATGACTGCATCTCCCGAATCTGGAAAGGTGTACATGGCCTCACAACTGACTGACGCGTTCGCGCGCAAGTTCTATTACTTGCGTTTGTCGATTACCGACGTGTGCAATTTTCGTTGCACCTACTGCCTGCCGGATGGCTACAAGCCCGGCGGCGTCAATAACAACGGCTTTCTCAGCCTCGATGAAATTCGCCGCGTGACCCGCGCCTTTAGCGCAATGGGCACGGAAAAAGTGCGCCTGACGGGTGGCGAACCCTCCCTGCGCCGCGATTTCACCGACATCATCGCTGCGGTGCGGGAAAATGCCGCCATTCGCCAGATTGCCGTCACCACCAATGGCTACCGCATGGCCCGCGACGTTGCCCAGTGGCGCGACGCCGGTCTGACGGCGATCAACGTCAGCGTCGACAGCCTCGACGCTCGCCAGTTTCACGCCATTACCGGGCAGGATAAGTTTCGCCAGGTGATGGCGGGCATCGACGCCGCCTTTAGCGCCGGTTTCTCGAAGGTGAAGGTCAATACCGTGCTAATGCGCGACGTGAACCATCACCAGCTCGATACCTTCCTTGACTGGATCCAGACGCGGCCAATCCAGCTACGCTTTATTGAACTGATGGAGACGGGCGAGGGGAGCGATCTGTTCCGCAAACATCATCTCTCCGGCATGGTGCTGCGCGACGAGCTGCTTAAACGCGGCTGGATCCACCAACTGCGCCAGCGCAGCGACGGCCCGGCGCAGGTCTTCTGCCACCCGGATTACGAAGGCGAAATCGGGCTTATCATGCCCTACGAAAAAGATTTCTGCGCCAGCTGCAACCGCCTGCGTGTCTCCTCCACCGGCAAACTGCACCTCTGCCTGTTTGGCGATGGCGGCGTCGACCTGCGCGATCTGCTGCAGGCAGACGAGGAGCAGGGCAGGCTTGAAGATCGTATCGCCACGGCGCTCAGCCAGAAAAAGCAGACCCACTTCCTGCATCAGGGCAATACGGGCATTACGCAAAACCTTTCATATATCGGCGGGTAACGCCGCAAGGAGAGAGAGATGAGCCAGGTCAGCGCTGAGTTTATCCCGGTCAGGCTTGCTATTTTGACGGTCTCGAGCCGTCGTAGCGAAGAGGATGACACTTCCGGTCACTATCTGCGCGACGCCGCGCACGATGCCGGACATCAAGTGGTTGATAAAGCGATCGTTAAAGAGAACCGCTACGCCATTCGCGCCCAGGTATCGGCGTGGATCGCAAGCGATGAGGTGCAGGCGGTGCTAATCAATGGCGGAACCGGCTTCACCGAAGGTGACCAGACGCCCGAAGCGCTGTTGCCGCTGTTTGACCGCGAAATTGAGGGCTTCGGCGAGCTGTTTCGCATGTTGTCCTTTGAAGAGATCGGTACCTCGACGCTGCAATCCCGCGCGCTGGCGGGCGTCGCCAACCAGACGCTGATTTTCGCCATGCCCGGCTCGACCAAAGCGTGCCGCACCGCATGGGAAAATGTCATTGAACCGCAGCTCGATGCGCGTACGCGCCCGTGTAATTTTTACTCCCATTTGAAGAAGTAAGTTATGTCGCAACTGACCCACATTAACGCCGACGGCGAAGCGCATATGGTGGATGTCTCCGCCAAAGCGGAAACCGTGCGCGAAGCGCGCGCCGAAGCCTTTGTCACCATGCTGCCAGAGACGCTGGCGATGATTGTCGACGGCAGCCACCACAAAGGCGATGTCTTCGCCACTGTGCGTATCGCTGGTATTCAGGCGGCGAAACGCACCTGGGAGCTGATCCCGCTCTGCCATCCGCTGTTATTGAGCAAAGTAGAAGTGCTGCTCCAGGCACAGCCGGAGCATAACCGCGTGCGCATCGAATCCGTCTGCCGTCTGAGCGGCAAAACCGGCGTCGAGATGGAGGCGTTAACCGCCGCTTCGGTCGCCGCACTGACGATTTACGATATGTGCAAAGCGGTGCAGAAAGATATGGTGATTGGCCCGCTGCGCCTGCTGGCGAAAAGCGGCGGCAAATCAGGTGATTTCAGGGTAGAGAGCGATGCTTAAAGTACTGTTTTTCGCGCAGGTGCGCGAGCTGGTGGGCTGCGACACGCTCAACGTTGAGACGCTTTTCCCCTCCGTTGAAGCGCTGCGCCAGCATCTTGCCGGGCAGAACGATCGCTGGGCGCTGGCGCTGGAAGAGGGCAAGCTGCTGGCAGCGGTGAACCAGACGCTGGTCAGCTTCGATCATCCGCTGGCAAGCGGCGATGAAGTGGCCTTTTTCCCGCCGGTGACCGGAGGCTGAGATGAGCGAAACGCGAATTTGTGTCGACCGCGCGGCGTTTAACGTCGGCGAAGAGTACAGCTGGCTGGCCGCGCGCGATGAAGATGGCGCGGTAGTAACTTTTACCGGCAAAGTGCGCAACCACAATCTGGGCGATAGCGTCAGCGCCTTAACCCTTGAGCACTATCCGGGGATGACGGAAAAATCGCTGGCCGCGATTGTCGACGAGGCGCGCAGCCGCTGGCCGCTCGGGCGGGTAAGCGTTTATCACCGCATCGGCGAACTCTGGCCGGGGGATGAGATTGTCTTTGTTGGCGTAGGGAGCGCGCACCGCAGCAGCGCTTTTGAGGCCGGGCAGTTTATTATGGACTACCTGAAAACCCGTGCGCCGTTCTGGAAACGCGAAGCGACGCCGGAAGGCGAACGCTGGGTGGAAGCGCGCGACAGCGATCAGCAGGCAGCGAAACGCTGGTAGCACGCAGGGTGCCAATTGATGTGTTAACCTTACTGCATTGTTAACCCATCAATCAGGAGTGATTATGGACCGTTTCCCCCGTTCTGATTCTATCGTGCAGGGCAGCCGTAGCGGGCTGCAAACTTATATGGCGCAGGTCTATGGCTGGATGACCTGCGGTCTGCTGTTAACCGCCTTTGTCGCATGGTACGCCGCGCGCAGCGAAGCGATCATGAGCTTCGTCTTCTCCAGCCAGATTACCTTCTTCGGGCTGATTATCGCCCAGCTGGCGCTGGTGTTTGTCATCTCCGGCATGATCCATAAACTGAGCCCCGCGCTGGCGACCGGCCTGTTTATGCTCTATTCGGCGCTTACCGGCCTGACGCTCTCCAGCATTCTGCTGGTCTATACCTCGCAGTCGATTGCCGCCACCTTTGTGGTCACCGCCGGGATGTTTGGCGTGATGAGCCTCTATGGCTACACCACCAAACGCGATCTCAGCGGCTTCGGCAATATGCTGTTTATGGGGCTGATTGGGATTGTGCTCGCCTCGCTGGTTAACTTCTGGCTGAAGAGCGAAGCGCTGATGTGGGTCATCACCTATATCGGTGTAATTGTCTTCGTCGGTCTGACCGCTTATGACACGCAGAAGCTGAAAGGGATCGGTGAGCAGATTGATGTCAGCAACAGCGCCGAGCTGCGCAGATATTCGATTCTGGGCGCGTTAACGCTCTACCTCGACTTTATCAACCTGTTCCTGATGCTGCTGCGTATCTTCGGCAACCGCCGTTAAGCAACGCTATACCCCATCCCGGCTGCGGCCGGGATTTTTTTGCCTTTTTCACGGAGGAGCGGTGAGAGTATTTGGCTGGATAGCCCCGGTACAGGTTACGCCCGTTGAGTTACTGGTAAAGGCCTGTTGGTGGCTGGCGGCGGGCATGGCGCTCAGCGCGGCGCTCTGTTGGCTGGTGCTCGATCTGCTGGCGCTACCGCAGTTTACTGAACACAGCGCGATCATCGTGCTGCTGGTGATCCTCTGGTTTATCACCCTTTTCGCGCTCACCATGCTGTTTGAGCGTATGAAGACGCTGCACGCCATCGGCGGGCTGGTGCTGCTGAGCGTCATCGGCGGCCTGCTGGCCGCGAGCCTCTTTTCGCTTCAACTCTGTCTGGTGCTCTACGGCGTGACTGGCGGGATGTTCGCCCTTGGCGCGCTGATTGCGCATCTCTATGGTGAGCGGCTGCGCAACGGGCGTTTTTACTGGCTGCTGGCTGCCGCGGGCGGCGTGCTTGCCGTGGTGATTAATCTGGCGCTGGAGGGCGACACGGCGCAGTGGTGCACGAGCCTGTTTCTGGTAGTGCTGTTTAGCGTTGTGAGTGCGCGCAAAAGCCCAGAGATGCTCGACAGCGCGCGTGGGCTTTACCGCCAGCAGTTTGTCACGGTGCAGCACTGCGCAACCCGCGGGGCGCTCAGCATCTGGCTCGGCGCGGCGACCGCGTTTCTCGACATACTCCAAACGCTGATATTCCTGGTTTCATCAGGATCGTCCAGCGCGTCGCGCTAAAGCACGATTGCCGGATGGCGCGTTACACGCTTATCCGGCCTACGCGGTTTCAGTGGTTCGATACACGCAGGCCGGATAAGGCGTAGCCGCCATCCGGCAATGGGTTTTCATGTGGGATTGGTGGAATGATTCCGTTCACTATGCGTTGGGAATTTCATTAATCTCTTATGCGGTGAACGGGACAAGGGGGGGACCGCTCCCCCCTTGTCAATC
>NZ_JACVUL010000033.1:0-30283 GCF_016516575.1 Kosakonia sp. S57
GCAAGCTGTTGTTTGCTTAGCGCCGTGTCGATGGAGGCGCATTATAGGGAGTTCTCCGCATCCCGCAATAGAAAAATGACATAAAAATGACTGACTGCTGCATTCCACAGCAAAAGCCGCCCTTATACGCATTTACGCACAGAGTTATCCACAAAGCGCCAAAAGTGGAAAAATTCCCGAGCGTTGCGCAAACGTTTTCGTTACAATGCCCGCGCAAAATTAATCCGCCCTGCCTGGGGTGTTAGCTGAATCTTCCCATAATAAAGAAGCGAAAATTCAGCTAACGCTCTCTGTTAAAGTCAAATCCAGGGGATTTACCATGCAACAACCTCGTCCAGTCCGCCGCGCCCTGCTCAGTGTTTCTGATAAGGCCGGTATCGTCGAATTCGCCCAGGCGCTCTCACAGCGTGGCGTCGAACTGCTCTCTACCGGCGGAACCGCTCGTCTGCTGGCAGATAAAGGCCTGCCGGTGACCGAAGTCTCCGACTACACCGGTTTCCCGGAAATGATGGATGGACGCGTAAAAACCCTGCACCCGAAAGTGCACGGCGGCATTCTCGGCCGTCGCGGCCAGGATGATGACATCATGGCGCAGCACGCCATCGCCCCAATCGATATGGTGGTGGTCAACCTCTACCCCTTCGCCCAGACCGTTGCCCGTGAAGGGTGCTCGCTGGAAGACGCCGTTGAGAATATCGATATCGGCGGCCCGACCATGGTGCGCTCCGCCGCGAAGAACCATAAAGATGTCGCCATCGTGGTTAAGAGCAGCGACTACACCACCATCATTAATGAAATGGATGCCAACGACGGCTCGCTGACGCTGGAAACCCGTTTCGACCTCGCGATCAAAGCCTTTGAGCACACCGCCGCTTACGACAGCATGATCGCCAACTACTTCGGCAGCCTGGTGCCCGCCTATCATGGTGAGAGCAAAGAGCCAGCTGGCCGCTTCCCGCGCACGCTGAACCTCAACTTCATTAAGAAGCAGGATATGCGCTACGGTGAAAACAGCCACCAGCATGCTGCCTTCTATATAGAAGAAGAGATCAAAGAGGCTTCCGTTGCCACCGCGCAGCAACTGCAGGGCAAAGCGCTCTCCTATAACAACATCGCCGATACCGACGCGGCGCTGGAGTGTGTGAAAGAGTTTGATGAGCCCGCCTGCGTGATTGTGAAACACGCCAACCCGTGCGGAGTCGCCGTCGGTGGCTCGATTGTTGATGCTTACGATCGCGCTTATAAAACCGACCCAACCTCAGCGTTCGGTGGCATTATCGCTTTCAACCGCGAACTGGATGCTGAAACGGCGCAGGCCATTATCTCCCGCCAGTTTGTGGAAGTGATTATCGCCCCTTCTGCCACTCAGGAAGCGCTGAGCATTACCGCCGCCAAACAGAACGTCCGCGTACTGGTCTGCGGCCAGTGGGCAGCGCGCGTACCGGGCCTCGATTTCAAACGCGTTAATGGCGGCCTGCTGGTTCAGGATCGCGACCTGAGCATGGTAACCGCTAATGAGCTGCGTGTGGTCAGCAAGCGCCAGCCGACCGAGCAGGAGCTGCGCGATGCGCTGTTCTGCTGGAAGGTAGCGAAGTTCGTTAAATCCAACGCCATTGTCTATGCCAAAGAGAACATGACCATCGGTATCGGCGCAGGCCAGATGAGCCGTGTCTACTCTGCCAAGATCGCCGGTATCAAAGCCGCTGACGAAGGGCTGGAAGTGAAAGGTTCCGCAATGGCTTCTGACGCCTTCTTCCCGTTCCGGGATGGTATTGATGCCGCCGCCGCTGTCGGCGTGAGCTGCGTTATCCAGCCGGGCGGATCTATCCGCGATGACGAAGTGATTGCCGCCGCTGACGAGCACGGCATCGCGATGATCTTCACCGACATGCGTCACTTCCGCCATTAATCTACGGAGCAGAGAATGAAAGTATTAGTGATTGGTAACGGCGGGCGCGAACACGCGCTGGCCTGGAAAGCTGCCCAGTCTAAACGGGTTGAAACTGTCTTTGTCGCACCGGGTAACGCAGGCACAGCGCTGGAGCCGACGCTGCAAAACGTGGCGATTAGCGCAACGGATATTCCGGCGCTGGTTAATTTCGCCCAGAGCGAGAAGATCGATCTGACCATCGTCGGCCCGGAAGCGCCGCTGGTGATTGGCGTGGTTGATGCCTTTCGCGCGCAGGGGCTGAAAATTTTTGGCCCGACCCAAGGCGCGGCACAGCTGGAGGGCTCCAAAGCCTTCACCAAAGATTTCCTCGCCCGCCACAATATTCCGACGGCGGAGTACCAGAACTTTACCGAGGTAGAGCCAGCGCTGGCTTACCTGCGCGAGAAAGGCGCGCCGATTGTCATCAAAGCTGACGGTCTGGCAGCCGGTAAAGGGGTGATTGTCGCCATGACGCTGGAAGAGGCGGAAGCGGCAGTCAACGATATGCTCGCCGGTAACGCCTTTGGCGATGCGGGCCACCGCATTGTGATTGAGGAGTTTCTCGACGGCGAAGAGGCGAGCTTTATTGTGATGGTCGACGGCGAGCATGTGCTGCCGATGGCAACCAGCCAGGATCACAAACGCGTCGGCGACGGCGATACCGGCCCGAATACCGGCGGTATGGGCGCGTACTCCCCGGCGCCGGTGGTGACCGATGAAGTCCACCAGCGGGCAATGGACCAGGTCATCTGGCCAACCGTACGCGGCATGGCGGCAGAAGGGAATACCTACACCGGTTTCCTCTATGCCGGGCTGATGATCGATAAGCAGGGCAACCCGAAGGTGATCGAGTTCAACTGCCGCTTTGGCGACCCGGAGACGCAGCCGATTATGCTGCGCCTGCAATCAGACCTGGTAGAGCTCTGCCTGGCAGCCTGTGACGGCAAGCTGGATGAGAAAGTCTCGAAATGGGATGCGCGCGCGTCGCTTGGTGTGGTGATGGCAGCCGGAGGCTATCCGGGTAACTATCGCACTGGAGATCAGATCCACGGCCTGCCGTTGGAAGAGGTGGCGGACGGAAAAGTTTTCCACGCCGGTACCACGCTTGCTGACGACGATCGGGTGCTGACCAACGGCGGACGTGTGCTGTGCGTGACCGCGCTTGGTGACACCGTTGCCGAAGCGCAGCAGCGCGCTTATGCGCTGATGACCGATATCCACTGGGATGGCAGCTTTAGCCGCAGCGATATTGGTTACCGCGCGATTGCCCGCGAACAGGGCAACAAGTAGCACGCGCTTCACGGCCGGGTGGGATTGTGCTTATCCGGCGTTCAGAAGGCGAATTGCCGGATGGCACTGCGCTTATCCGGCCTACAAAACTGTGCCGTGGTCATTGCCGGATGGCGCTCCGCTTATCCGGCCTACAAAACCGTGCCGTGGTCATTGCCGGGTGGCGCTGCGCTTACCCGGCCTACGGAACACATCTCACTGTCGTGAAAGCGCTTTTCGTAGGCCCGATAAGGCATCGCCGCCATCGGGCAACACACCGATGGCACCAACGCTAAAAATTCTTCTCTGTCGGCTGCCAGTGACAGAAATCCTCATTCGCCACCAGCAACAGCTGTGCCCCTTCCGGCGCTTCCAGCCACGCCACGCTCACCGCCAGCGACGAATGGCTCTGGCGCTGCGCAATATGGTTTAACGCCCACGTATCAAGCTCTGGCTTCACGGTCTGCCCTTCGCAGGTCTGCACCGTGTTATTTGCCTGCCACCGCCCCTGACGCAACACAACCCGTCCCTGACGCAGCGCATCGCTGGTCTGGCGGATCTGTTCGGCGCGGTAGCGATAAAGCGCAATCTGGTCGCTGGAGAGCTGCTGCTTCTGGCCGTTCACTTCGCGTTGCATAAAGCTCAACTCGCCGCGATCGTCAAAACGCACACGAATATGCTCAGGCGGGTTGGCGTAGATATTGAGTTCGATAAGGGTTAGCGCATCGCCTTGCCAGCGATACTCAGCTAAAGAGGTGTTCCCACGGTGCCACGGGCTAAATGCGGAGAGCAGGTGGGTCTCACCGCCTGAATCTTTACGCCAGATGCGTATTGCGCCCTGATCGCCGGCGAAACCGCTGGCGGTAAAGGGCGGCAATGACGAATCGTGGCTACAGGCGGCAAGCAGCAGTGCGCCGACCAGCAAAAGCGGGCGACGCCAGTATGACAAAAGGGGCGTTACCGCCCCTTCGACAAAACTGTTCACTGCCATGCTGTCTTACTTAACAGCGTCTTTCAGTGCTTTGCCAGAAACAAATGCCGGCACGTTAGCTGCGGCGATTTTGATTTCTTTACCGGTCTGCGGGTTGCGGCCAGTACGCTCAGCGCGGTGGTTCACTTTGAAAGTGCCGAAACCAACCAGTTGTACCGCATCGCCTTCTTTCAGAGACTCAGTAATGGCAGCCAGGGTGGATTCCAGTGCAGCTTTCGCTTGCGCTTTAGACAGATCAGCCTTGTCTGCAATTACATCAATCAGTTGAGTCTTGTTCATAAGTTATCCTTTCAATGTGTTTATCGCTTGCTAAGCATCGAGTGCGACGGAAATGCCTCAAAAGCACTCTCCTGCATACACGCACCGATAGCCACTTTTTTTCGCCCCCCAAATGTAGACCAGACGGGGGTCAGAAGGGAAGCCTTCAGGCGCGACAAAACAGGCCTTAAATCACGTTTTATTGTCTCATTGCTGCAAATTTATACCGATATTACTCTCGCCAGCCTCGCGCAGGTCTGCGCGCAAGCCTTTGATCAGGTCAATATCACGCTCTTCGCAGGCGGCCAAAAGGCGGAAAATCTCCCACTGAATGTCCCATTCCTGCTCTACAGCGGGGTTGAGACCCAGCTCTTCATCGGTCATTTCGCGGCCCTGCTGCGTCATTTCCAGCATCGCGACGGTGGTGATCGAGGTCTTGCTGACCTCAATGGCGTGTTCCAGCGTTTCACCGCTCAGACGCGAATGAATCAACTCGCTCAGCGCGACACAGGCGTCAATCGCCGGGTAGACACCGTAGAGATCGTAATCCTCTGCGGCGGGGATCCCCTCTTCCAGCTTCTCAAGCTGGCTGTCGAAATTGACCTTCGCATCTTTGACGGTCTCTGTTTCCCACACCAGGTCAAGGATACGGCGATAGAGCTGCGCATCGCCAAAGCCGGTCTGGCGGCAGAACAGCGCATAGTTGGGGTACATGCGCTCGCACAGACAGGCCATGAAAACAACGTGCTGCCAGCTTTCCTGCTTTTCCAGTCGCAGATGAATCGGGTTTTGTAACATGATCGCTTCTCAAAAACGGTAATGCGCCGCAGTTTACCCGATATCGCGCTGAATTGCCTGCCATCGCGCAAAGGCGGGGCGACCCGATGCCACGGCGTCTGCCCAGCGCGTTGGCTCCGGCAAGCGGTAGCCCTTCATGCAGCGCTGCACCCACGCCAGCGCAGTATCCTGGCTGACGCGATGACCGGTAGCGACGAAGAGCGGATTACAGCGCGCTTTACTGCGCCATACCCACGCCAACTGTTCGCCTTTATCCATCAGCGGCGATAGCGCACCGGGCTCATCGGCCAGCGGTTCGAACTTCCCGCACAGCCGTTTTTTCGCCACGCCGATGGTCGGCACATCCACCAGCAGGCCAAAATGGCTGGCAACGCCAAGGCGGCGCGGATGGGAGATCCCATGCCCGTCGACAAAAAGTAAATCGGGTTTTTGCGACAGCATCTCCCAGGCCGCCAGCAGCGCGGGATACTCACGAAATGAGAGGAAGCCGGGAATATAGGGCATGGTGGTGGCTATACGCGCCACCTGATACTCAACCAGTTCAAGCGAAGGCCAGGTGAGCAGCACCATTGCCGCCCGCGTCACTTCGCCACCCTGCTCGAAACCGACATCCGCCCCGCCGATCAACGTCGGCGGATCTTTATCAAGACGATCCTCGCGGATCACGGAAGAGGCCAGTTCAAGTTGTTGTGCGCGTAGCGACGCGAGATCCATATTCACTCCTTATTGATGCCAGGGCGCCGACAGACGGTGAACCGCCTCGACAAATACTCCTGCATGTTCCGGTGGGACATCCTGGTGGATGCCGTGACCGAGGTTAAATACATGGCCTTCGCCTTTGCCAAAGCCAGAGAGAATTGTAGACACTTCTTCCTCAATGCGTGCAGGCGGCGCATAAAGCATGGAGGGATCCATGTTGCCCTGCAGCGCCACTTTGTCGCCAACGCGACGGCGCGCATCGCCAATATCGGTGGTCCAGTCGAGGCCGAGCGCATCGCAGCCGGTCGCCGCCATCGCTTCCAGCCACTGGCCGCCGCCTTTGGTAAACAGGGTCACCGGCACGCGACGCCCCTCGTTTTCACGCAGCAGGCCATCGACGATTTTATGCATGTAGTAGAGAGAGAACTGCTGGTAGTCGCGCCCGGTCAGCACGCCGCCCCAGGTGTCGAAGATCATCACTGACTGTGCGCCCGCGCGGATCTGCGCGTTGAGATAGGAGGTGACGCTCTGCGCCAGCTTATCCAGCAGTGCATGCAGCACCAGCGGCTCGGCGTACATCATCTTTTTGATTTTGGTAAACGCTTTGCTGCTGCCGCCTTCAATCATGTAGGTCGCCAGCGTCCACGGGCTGCCGGAAAAACCAATCAGCGGCACTTCGCCTTTCAGCTCACGGCGAATAGTGCGCACGGCGTTCATCACGTAACCCAGCTCATCCTCCGGGTCCGGCACCGGCAGCTTGTCCACATCCGCTTTACAGGTGATGGGATGGCTAAAACGCGGCCCTTCACCGGCTTCGAAATAGAGCCCCAGCCCCATCGCATCCGGCACCGTCAGGATATCGGAGAAGAGGATCGCCGCATCCAGCTTGTAGCGGCGCAGCGGCTGCATCGTCACTTCACAGGCCAGCTCCGCATTGCGGCACAGCGACATAAAGTCGCCGGCTTGCGCACGGGTCGCCTTATATTCCGGCAAATAGCGGCCTGCCTGGCGCATCATCCATACCGGCGTCATATCTACTGGCTGGCGCTGAAGCGCGCGCAGGTAACGATCGTTTTTCAGTTCGGTCATTGTCAGTTCCTCAAGCGTCAGGCCGCCAGTATATACACCTTATTCGCTCTCTGCCCGACACATCGCCACGGTATCCTCGATCAGGCGGCGCGCGACGGTACCCGGCGGCGGAAGCAGCGGCAGGTCGTCGTAGCGATACCAGCCGGCATCGATCAGCTCTTTGGTATCAATGACGATCTCACCGCTCTCATACTCGGCCATAAACGCAGTCATTAATGATTGCGGGAAGGGCCACGGCTGGGAGGTGACATAACGCAGGTTCTTGATTTTAATCCCGCTCTCCTCCATCACCTCGCGCGCTACCGCCTGCTCCAGCGTCTCGCCGACTTCAACAAATCCGGCCAGCACGGTATACACGCCATTACGATGACGCGTATGCTGGGCAAGTAGCAGGCTGTCATCGCGGCGAATAGCGACAATAATGCAGGGGGCAATTTGTGGATAGTAGCGTTCCCGGCAGTGGTCGCAGAGCATCGCCCACTCGGTTTTGCTGGGGTGCATGGTGTGCCCACAGTAGCCACAAAACTGATGCGACCGGTAAAACTCGGCCAGCTGCACGCCGCGCCCGGCTAACTGGAACAGCGCGGTATCCTGATCGATCAGTAAACGTACCGATCCCATCTCGCTGGAGCGCTGTTGGCGAACAAGCCAGACGCTCTCTCCCTGCCATTCGCCGATAATTTGCGCGGGTTGACCCACAAGATCGAAATTTCCTGCCTCTCCATGTGGTAATTCTCCAGCGGGCAACCATAATTTTTGTTCATGGCTGACTATCCACCAGCCACGGTGATGAGCTTCAAGAGTTTGTACCATTGCGCGACCTTAGCTTCACTGGCATGTTATTAACATTATTATTACATCATTTTTAATCTTACATTTTGCGGAGTCATTTATGCTGAACCAGTTAGAAAGCCTGACAGAACGACTGGGGGGAAGTAACAAGCTTATCGATTTCTGGCTCAACGAACGTAAGCAGCTTCTCATCTCCTATTACAACCTGGTGGGGATCAAGCCGGGCAAAGGGTCGTACATGCAGCTTAACGAAAAAGCGCTGGATGATTTTTGCCATAACCTGGTTGAATACCTTTCCGCCGGTCATTTCACTATTTATGAACGCATCATCAATGAAATGGAAGGCGCCAGCCCACTTTTAGCGGCGACTCAGCTCTACCCGCAGCTTGAAGCCAATACCGTTGAAATCATGAAACATTATGATTCCAGCCTCGAACAGTCCATCGATGATGACAACTGCATGGAGTTCCAGCAGGCTCTCTCAGACATCGGTGAAGCGCTGGCGGCGCGTTTTACGCTGGAAGATCAGCTGATCACGCTGGCGTTCGATAACCACCTCAGCGAAAGCGCCAATGATGAAACCGGGATGGCGCGCCCGGCTTGAGTTCTTAACCAATAACGCGTAGTTTAAAAAACAGTCCCCCGCTTCGGGCGGGGGTTTTTCTTGTCGGAGTGCCACTCTTTTACACCCACGCTTTCTGAAAGCTGAGGTGTAAAAAGGCTGAGACCGTTAATTCGGGATCCGCGGAACCTGATCAGGCTAATACCTGCGAAGGGAACAAGAGTAATCCATCCACCACACCACCCTCACGGGCGGTTTGCTGCCATTACTCCATCCGTCGTCTGACAAGCCATCTCCTTTAACACTGGAATGAGCTATGTCTACTACTCAATATTCACGCCGTGAACAACGCGCCCAGGCGCAACACTTTATCGATACGCTGGAAGGCACCGCTTTCCCCAACTCCCGCCGCATCTACCTCACTGGCTCACAGCCCGATATTCGCGTGCCAATGCGTGAAATCCAGCTCAGCCCGACGCTCGTCGGCGGTGCCAAAACCGCCCCGCAGTATGAAGAGAACGAGGCGGTGCCGGTGTATGACACCTCCGGTCCGTACGGCGATCCGGCGATTGCCATTGATGTGCAGCAGGGGCTGGCTAAGCTGCGCGCAGCGTGGATTGCCGCCCGCGATGACAGCGAAGAGCTAGACCATCGCAGTTCGGCCTATACCAACCAACGCCTGGCGGATGACGGCCTTGATGCGCTGCGTTTTAGCGGCCTGCTGACGCCGCGCCGCGCCAAAGCGGGTAGATGCGTGACGCAGCTGCACTATGCCCGTTTGGGCATCATTACCCCCGAAATGGAATTTATCGCCCTGCGCGAAAATATGGGACGCGAGCGCATTCGCAGTGAAGTATTGCGTCGCCAGCACCCTGGAGAAGGCTTTGGCGCGCGGCTGCCCGAAAACATTACGCCAGAGTTTGTCCGCGCTGAAGTGGCGGCGGGCCGGGCCATCATTCCCGCCAACATCAACCATCCTGAATCAGAGCCGATGATCATTGGCCGCAACTTCCTGGTGAAAGTGAACGCCAATATCGGCAACTCTGCTGTCACCTCATCAATTGAAGAAGAGGTGGAGAAGCTGGTGTGGTCAACCCGCTGGGGCGCGGATACGGTGATGGATCTCTCTACCGGTCGCTATATTCATGAAACCCGCGAGTGGATCCTGCGTAACAGCCCGGTGCCGATCGGCACGGTTCCGATCTACCAGGCGCTCGAAAAGGTTAATGGGATCGCTGAAGATCTCAGTTGGTCAGTGTTCCGCGACACCCTGCTGGAGCAGGCGGAACAGGGAGTCGACTACTTCACCATCCATGCCGGTGTGCTGCTGCGCTATGTGCCGATGACCGCGCAGCGCCTGACGGGCATTGTCTCGCGCGGCGGCTCAATCATGGCGAAGTGGTGCCTTTCGCACCATCAGGAGAACTTCCTCTATACCCATTTCCGCGAGATCTGCGAGATTTGCGCCGCCTACGACGTCTCTCTCTCTTTGGGAGACGGCCTGCGCCCGGGATCGATTCAGGACGCCAATGACGAAGCGCAATTCGCCGAGCTGCATACGCTGGGTGAACTGACCAAAATCGCCTGGGAGTATGACGTGCAGGTGATGATTGAAGGCCCTGGCCATGTGCCGATGCAGATGATCCGCCGCAATATGACCGAAGAGCTGGAGAGCTGCCACGAAGCGCCCTTCTACACTCTTGGGCCGCTCACCACCGATATCGCGCCGGGCTATGACCACTTCACCTCCGGCATCGGCGCGGCAATGATTGGCTGGTTTGGCTGCGCGATGCTCTGCTATGTCACGCCGAAAGAGCACCTCGGCTTGCCGAACAAAGAGGATGTCAAACAGGGGCTGATTACCTACAAAATCGCCGCCCACGCTGCGGATCTGGCCAAAGGCCACCCTGGCGCGCAGATCCGCGATAACGCCATGTCGAAAGCGCGATTTGAGTTCCGCTGGGAAGATCAGTTTAACCTCGCCCTCGACCCCTTCACCGCCCGCGCCTATCACGATGAAACCCTGCCGCAAGAGTCGGGCAAAGTGGCGCACTTCTGCTCGATGTGCGGGCCGAAATTCTGCTCGATGAAGATTTCTCAGGAGGTACGTGACTACGCCGCTGCGCAGAGCATCGATGCGGGCATGGCGGATAAAGCCAGCGACTTCCGCGCCCGCGGCGGGGAGATCTACCTGAAACAGGAGGAGGCGTAATGTACCAGCCTGATTTCCCGCCGGTGCCCTTTCGCCTCGGGCTCTATCCGGTGGTCGATAGCGTGGAGTGGATCGCCCGCCTGCTGGATGCAGGCGTACGCACCCTGCAACTGCGGATCAAAGATAAGCGCGACGAAGAGGTGGAAGCGGACGTGATAGCCGCTATTGCCCTTGCGCGCCGTTACAACGCGCGGCTGTTTATCAATGATTACTGGCGGCTGGCGATTAAACACCAGGCCTACGGCGTGCATCTCGGTCAGGAAGATCTTGCGGCTACCGACTTAACCGCCATTCGCCAGGCCGGGCTGCGGCTCGGCCTCTCAACCCATGATGATATGGAAATTGACGTCGCGCTGGCGGCGCGCCCCTCCTATATCGCCCTTGGGCACGTTTTCCCGACGCAAACCAAGCAGATGCCCTCCGCTCCGCAGGGGCTGGCAACGCTTACGCGCCACGTTGCCCGGCTCGGCGACTATCCGACGGTGGCAATTGGCGGTATCAGCCTTTCGCGCGCGCCCGAGGTGCTGGCAACGGGCGTCGGCAGCATTGCCGTGGTGAGCGCCATTACCCAGGCGGATGAGTGGCAGCCGGCCACGCGGCAGCTGCTGGATCTCGCGGGGGTGGGCGATGAATGATCACGACTTTATGCGCTACAGCCGCCAGATCTTGCTGGAGGAGATCGCTATCGCCGGGCAACAGAAGCTGCTCGATGGCCGGGTATTGATTGTCGGCCTTGGCGGTCTTGGCGCACCGGCCGCCGCCTACCTGGCGGGCGCGGGTGTCGGCATGCTGGTGCTGGCGGATGATGACGCCGTGCACCTGAGCAACCTGCAACGGCAGATCCTCTTTACCTCGCGCGATATCAACCAACCCAAAGCCACGGTGACGGCAGAGCGGCTGCATCAGCTCAACCCGGAGATTGAACTGGTCTCTCTCTCACAGCGGCTCAGCGGCGACGCGCTGCTTGAAGAGGTCTCGCGCGCCGATGTGGTGCTCGATTGCAGCGATAACATGCAGACCCGCCAGGCGATTAACGCCGCCTGCGTGGCGCGTAATACGCCGCTGGTTTCTGCCAGCGCCGTCGGTTTTGGCGGCCAGTTGCTGGTGCTCACCCCGCCCTGGGAGCAGGGCTGCTACCGCTGCTTGTGGCCCGACGAGCGCGAACCGGAACGCAACTGCCGCACGGCGGGTATTGTTGGCCCGGTGGTCGGCATTATGGGGGCGATGCAGGCACTCGAAGCGATCAAGCTGTTAACCGGCATGCAGGCGGCGCAGGGGGAGCTGCGGCTGTTTGACGCCCGCACCAACCTGTGGCGCACCCTCGCATTGCAGCGCGCCAGCGCCTGCCCGGTCTGCGGAGGGCATCATGCAGATTCGCTTCAATGATGAACCGATGACCTGCGCACAAACGCTGAGCGTTGCCGACCTGCTTAAGGAGCTTGAACAGTTAAAGCCGGGCGTCGCGCTGGCGCTAAACGAGGCGATTCTGCCGCGCGAGCGCTGGGAAGAACAACAGTTGCAGGATGGCGATCGCATCCTGCTGTTTCAGGTTATCGCAGGGGGTTGAGATGTTACGTATTGCAGATAAAACCTTTTCCTCACGCCTCTTTACCGGCACGGGAAAATTCGCCACGCCGCAGCTGATGGTGGAGTCGATTCAGGCTGCGGGCAGCGAGCTGGTGACGCTGGCAATGAAGCGCGTCGATTTACGTCAGCGCAATGACGCTATTTTGCAGCCGCTGATAGACGCGGGCGTCACCCTGCTGCCAAACACCTCCGGCGCGAAAAATGCCGAAGAGGCGATCTTTGCCGCCCAACTGGCGCGAGAAGCGCTGGGCACACACTGGCTGAAGCTGGAGATCCACCCCGATGCGCGCTGGCTGCTGCCGGACCCTATCGAAACCCTGCGCGCGGCAGAAAAGCTGGTGCAGAGCGGGTTTGTGGTACTGCCCTACTGTGGCGCAGATCCGGTGTTATGCAAACGGCTGGAAGAGGTGGGGTGTGCCGCGGTGATGCCGCTCGGCGCGCCGATTGGCTCGAATCAGGGGCTGGAGACCCGCGCCATGCTGGAGATCATCATTGAGCAGGCCAGCGTGCCGGTAGTGATCGATGCCGGCATCGGCGCACCAAGCCATGCCGCGCTGGCGCTGGAGATGGGCGCGGATGCGGTGCTGGTCAACACCGCCATCGCCGTTGCGGATGATCCGGTCGCCATGGCGCGCGCGTTTCGTCTGGCGGTGGAAGCCGGGGCGCTGGCGCGTCGTGCCGTGCCGGGCGCGCGTCAACACTACGCAGCGGCCACCAGCCCGCTGACCGGCTTTCTGGAGACGCTGCAATGAATACCTTTACCGACCGCTGGCGGCAGCTGAACTGGGATGATATCCGCCTGCGTATTCACAGCAAGACCACCGCTGACGTCGAGCGCGCGCTTAACGCCCGGCAAGTGACCCGCGACGATATGATGGCCCTGCTCTCCCCGGCGGCCAGCGAGCTGCTGGAGCCGCTGGCGCAAAAAGCGCAGCGCCTGACCCGTCAGCGCTTTGGCAACACCGTCAGTTTTTATGTCCCGCTCTATCTGTCGAACCTCTGCGCTAATGACTGCACCTATTGCGGTTTCTCCATGAGCAACCATTTGAAGCGCAAAACGCTGGATGAGGAGGAGATCGCCCGCGAGTGCGCTGCCCTGCGTGAATTGGGGTTTGAGCATCTGCTGCTGGTCACCGGCGAGCATCAGGGAAAAGTGGGTATGGACTATTTTCGCCGCCATTTCCCTGCTATTCGCCGCCAGTTCGCCTCATTGCAGATGGAAGTGCAGCCGCTTTCTGAAGAGGAGTATCGCGAGCTAAAAGGGCTTGGGCTGGATGGCGTGATGGTCTACCAGGAGACCTACCACGAGGCGCAGTATGCCAGGCATCATCTGCGCGGCAAAAAGCAGGACTTTTTCTGGCGGCTGGAGACGCCGGATCGCCTTGGCCGTGCGGGGATCGATAAGATCGGCCTTGGCGCGTTGATGGGGTTATCCGACAGCTGGCGCGTCGACTGCTATATGGTGGCGGAGCATCTGCTCTGGTTACAGCAGCACTACTGGCAGAGCCGCTACTCGGTGTCGTTTCCTCGCCTGCGCCCCTGCGCGGGCGGGATCGAACCGGCGTCAATCATGGACGAGAAACAACTGGTGCAGACCATCTGCGCGTTTCGCCTGCTGGCACCGGATACCGAGCTGTCTCTGTCGACGCGCGAGTCGCCGCACTTTCGCGATCATGTTATTCCCCTCGCCATCAACAATGTCAGTGCGTTTTCTAAAACGCAGCCCGGCGGCTATGCCGACGATCACCCGGAGCTGGAGCAGTTCTCGCCCCATGATGGACGTCGCCCGGAGGCGGTCGCCGATGCGCTAATCGCCCGTGGGCTGCAACCGGTGTGGAAAGACTGGGATAGCTGGCTGGGACGTGTGCCGCAAAAAAAGAGTAATACGCTGATAAACGGTTAATTTTCTTGCGGCCTGTTACGTAAAGTGAAATTCGGGCGCTGGCACCACAGCGCCCGCTGCGGCAACCTTGCTTCGTCAGCGTACACTGACCGGAGCGGGCGCCGTTCCCCTCTCCCGCTCCGCCCCCCCTTTGGCAGGTACGCTGCTTATCACGCTGAAAAACAGCGTGACCAACGACGGTGATGCAAGGAGTGAAACGAAGTGATGTCAGGTTGTAACCGGTTTCACATTCGCTGCCCTTTCTTTGTGATGCCAGACACACAATCACCGTAAAGCGGTTGTTGAAGTCAACGCCGACGGATAATTATCAATCATCCCATCAACACCGAGGCTGACTATGAAAAACATCGTTTTATGCTGTGCAGCAGGTATGTCCACCAGCATGTTGGTGCAACGAATGAAAGACGCGGCGCAAAAGAAAGGCGTCGAGGTCACTATCAAAGCGGTTCCTGTTGCGGACTTTAAAGATGAGATTGCAACGGCAGATATCGTGTTGCTGGGGCCGCAGGTGAAGTATGAGCAGGCAAAACTGCAGGCGCAGGCCGAGCCGCTGGGCAAGAAGGTGGCGGTGATCGATATGATGGATTACGGCATGATGAAAGGCGATGTCGTACTGGAAAAAGCCCTTAAGCTGCTGGAGTGAGCGCGTGGAAGAGTTAGAAACCATCATTATGGAACTGCTGGTCAACGCCGGTGCGGCGCGCAGCCAGGCACTGACCGCGCTGCAGATGGCGCGGAAAGGCGATTTAGACGACGCGGAAAAAGCGATGGAGGAGTCACGCGAATTTGTTAAAGCCGCCCACAAAATCCAGACCCAGCTAATCGGTCTGGACGAAGGTACCGGTAAACTGCCGGTCAATCTGATCACCGTTCACTCGCAGGACCACCTGATGAACGCGATGGTCATCCAGGATCTGGCCGACGACCTGATTGAGATCTACCGCAGGCTTCCCCCGCGCGCTTGATTGTCGCTTCAGTCCCATAAGAGACGCCCGCTTTATCGGGCGTTTTTTATTGCTGCCAAAACGGTGAGGTGTATTCCGCGCCGTTTTATGGCACAACATGGCATTCGCCGATCGTAATCACCACCGCAGGTGCCTGATGCCCGCCATTCCCGTTCCGTTTTATACCCTCTCCCTGCTACTGATGCTGCTGGCGAAGGTCTGGCTACAACGCCCCTCCGGCTATCGCACCCTCGCCACCTTTATCACCGGCTGCGCGCTGCTAGTGCTGATGACGGCGCTGCGCTGGCAATTTGATGCGCTGATTTTGCGACAGCTACAGTCGATGCTGGCGATTGCGCTGCCGCCGCTGGCATGGCGCTGTTTTGCCCGCGTCACCGATCAAAGCCGCACCTCTGAACGCCTTGCCTCGCTGCTGCCGCCTGTCATCGCGCTGACGCTGAACCTGATTGCGCCTATGGCTACCGACTTTGTTCTGATGCTGCTCTACATCGGTTACGGCGGCGCGTTGATTTGGACCGCTTACCGGGGCGCGGATGCCTTTGTGCTGACGCGGTTAACAGATGCGCGTAGCACCTCGGTGATGGCCTTTCTTGCCGGGGCGTTTCTCTGCTTTAGCGGCCTGACCGATGTGGCGATTATGCTCGACTTCGCCTGGTATGACGGCTTGCAGGCACCGCGCCTCGTCGCCCTCTCGCAGGCGATACTGCTGCCGTTTATCTGCCTCGCCATTCTCTACAGCGGCAAGAAAATCCCCGCCGCTGATGAAACACCGCTAATACCGCCAGCCGACGTACAAAGCGTGGAGGTGGATAGCGATCTGGTGACGCTCTGCGAAAAGCTGGAGGCGCGTCTTACCGAACAGCAGCTGTTTCTCAATAGCGACCTGACGCTCGATCTGCTGGCGCGAAAATGGGTGATCCCTGCGCGCCAGATTTCACGCGCCGTCAATGCGGTGCGCGGCTGCAATGTCTCACAGTGGATTAATGGCTTTCGCATTCACCATGCCCAACACCTGCTGCTCACCACCGATGCGCCCGTCACCAGCATCATGCTGGATGCTGGCTTTGCTACCAAATCCAACTTCAACCGCGAGTTTGTGCGTATCAGCGGGGTGAGCCCGACTGAGTTTCGCCGCGCGGCGGGTAATCCAGCGCCTGTTGCAGAAAAGCCGTGATCGTGTCGCTAAGCCGCTGATGAATGTCAGCCCGGCTTAGCGAACCGCCATCCTCACACACAATCCCTTCGCCCGGATCCTGCGCCTCAATCAATGCTTTCGCGCCGGGCTTGCAGAGCTGCATAAAACTAAAGTGGGTTGCGCCCGTAACGCTTTGTGCCTGCTGCTTCGTCGCCGGAATGTAGTGTTGCAGATAGCCGGACTCCAGCCGG
This sequence comes from Kosakonia sp. S57, assembly GCF_016516575.1. NCBI lineage: Bacteria > Pseudomonadati > Pseudomonadota > Gammaproteobacteria > Enterobacterales > Enterobacteriaceae > Kosakonia > Kosakonia sp. S57. Next base: position 16,442 of record NZ_JACVUL010000033.1, read on the forward strand.
GCAGGTAACTCGTCGCTGTCGGCCTGCGCGGAGAGGATCAGCACCGGCACATTCAGTTGCGCAAGGCTTTCAGGCGTGAAACCGCGCGCCAGCCCCAAATCCAGCGAAACAACGGCTTTGATCAGCGGCTCGCGCTGGCTCTCCCTCAACGGAGCAGATGCCTCAGGACGATTGATGCCGAGGGCTGGGATCAGCTTACAGCCCGCCAGCGCGGGATGGCTTTTACAATCCGTTTGAAAACGTCCGGCATCGAAGCGCGCGCCTGCCAGCTCCATCACCGTCCAGCCACCCAGCGAGTGGCCGAGCGCAGCAATGCGTCGGGTATCCACCTGACCAGCAATAGCAGGATCGCCAATCAGGTCATTCATTACGCGGCGCAAATCGCGCGGCCGCTGCCAGAGCTGCCAGGCATCCTGCTGCACTTTATTGCGGGTGGTGGTGCCCGGATGATCGGGCGCGGCGACAATATACCCCTGCGCCGCCATGCGCTGCGCCAGCCAGTTAAGGTTGCGCCAGTTGCCGCCGTAACCGTGTGAAAGCAGCAATAAGGGATGTTTACCGGTTGCGGGCTGTGCGTTACGCAGAGCCGGTGTGCCGACAAAAACCGGGTTGTCGCCCACCGTTTCCGGAGTGCCGGTTTGTGTAGTGGGATACCAGATGGCGACATCGAGCGGGCGGGCTTTATCCTCTTGCAGATGCAGCTGGCGAAAGGCGGTGTCGGCATGGGTTATGCCGCTCAGAAGAAGCGTAAAAGAGAGAATGAGTGTGCGTAAGGACATCATGCGTTCCTGATGGGTTAACAGAACGCTGAGTGTGCCCGTCCCTTGTGCGGCGGGCGTCCTGAAACGCGATCGAGGACCGGTTTAGCGGATTTCAGGCATAAAAAAACCCGCCGAAGCGGGTTTTTATGACGAGAAACGATTACTCGTTGTCGGAACCGCCCAGACCTGCGTTCAGCAGTTCTGCGAGGCTCGCGGACGCGTCTTCCGCAGTGACCTGCGGTGCTGCCGGCAGTTCGCCAGCGGCGCGACGGCGCATACGATCCTGGTGGTACGCATAACCGGTACCGGCCGGGATCAGACGACCCACGATAACGTTCTCTTTCAGACCGCGCAGTTCGTCGCGTTTGCCCGCAACGGCTGCTTCGGTAAGCACACGAGTCGTCTCCTGGAACGATGCCGCGGAGATGAAGGACTCGGTCGCCAGAGACGCTTTGGTGATACCCAGCAGATCGCGTGCATAGGTTGCACTGATTTTGCCGTTCGATTCGAGATCGCGGTTAGCAATCTTGACGCGAGAGTATTCAACCTGCTCGCCTTCCAGGAACTCGGAGCTGCCCGCGTTCACAATGGTGGCTTTACGCAGCATCTGACGAACGATAACTTCGATGTGCTTATCGTTGATCTTAACGCCCTGCAGACGGTAAACGTCCTGTACTTCGTTGGTGATATAACGCGTTACCGCGTGTACGCCACGAAGACGCAGAATGTCGTGCGGTGCTTCCGGACCGTCGGAAACCACGTCACCACGTTCTACACGTTCACCTTCAAACACGTTGAGCTGACGCCATTTCGGGATCATCTCTTCGTACGGATCGCTACCGTCAACCGGCGTGATCACCAGACGGCGTTTCCCTTTGGTCTCTTTACCGAAGGAAATAATACCGCTGATTTCAGCCAGGATTGCCGGCTCTTTCGGACGACGTGCTTCGAACAGATCCGCAACGCGCGGCAGACCACCGGTAATATCCTTGGTACCGCCGGATTCCTGCGGAATACGTGCCAGGGTGTCACCGGAGCTGATCTGTACGCCATCTTCCAGCTGAACAATCGCTTTACCCGGCAGGAAGTACTGGGCAGGCATATCGGTGCCTGGGATCAGTACGTCGTTGCCATTGGCATCAACGATTTTCAGTGCCGGACGCAGGTCTTTACCGCCAGCGGTACGCTCTGCAGAGTCCAGAACCACCAGCGAAGAGAGACCGGTCAGTTCGTCAGTCTGACGGGTAATCGTCTGACCATCGATCATGTCGGTGAAGCGGATGAAACCAGCCACTTCGGTGATTACCGGCATGGTGTGCGGATCCCAGTTTGCAACGGTTTCACCGCCGGCAACCTGCTCGCCATCACCCTTCGCCATCACCGCACCGTAAGGCACTTTATAGCTCTCTTTGGTACGACCAAATTCGTCGATCAGTTTCAGCTCAGTGTTACGGGAGGTGACCACCAGCTTACCGCTGGAGTTAACAACCGACTTCGCATTGCTCAGACGGATGCTACCTTTGTTTTTCACCTGGATGCTGGATTCAGCAGCCGCACGCGATGCCGCACCACCGATGTGGAACGTACGCATCGTCAGCTGTGTACCCGGCTCACCGATGGACTGTGCTGCGATAACGCCGATGGCTTCACCTTTGTTGATGATGTGGCCACGCGCCAGGTCACGACCATAGCAGTGGGCGCACACACCAAAGTCGGTGTCGCAGGATACAACGGAACGCACTTTCACGGAGTCGACAGAGTTCGCTTCCAGCAGGTCACACCACTGTTCGTGCAGCAGCGTGTTGCGCGGAACCAGAATGTCTGCGGTGCCCGGCTTCAGAATGTCTTCAGCGGTCACACGACCCAGAACGCGATCGCGCAGCGGCTCTTTAACGTCGCCACCTTCGATAACCGGCGTCATGATGATCCCTTCGAGGGTTCCACAATCGTCTTCGGTTACAACCAGATCCTGTGCCACGTCAACCAGACGACGGGTCAGGTAACCGGAGTTCGCGGTTTTCAGTGCGGTATCCGCCAGACCTTTACGCGCACCGTGCGTGGAGATGAAGTACTGGAGTACGTTCAGACCTTCACGGAAGTTCGCAGTGATCGGCGTTTCGATGATGGAGCCATCCGGCTTCGCCATCAGACCACGCATACCAGCAAGCTGACGAATCTGGGCTGCAGAACCACGCGCACCGGAGTCGGCCATCATGTAGATGCTGTTAAAGGAAACCTGCTGCTCTTCAACGCCGTCACGGTTAATAACGGTTTCAGTCTGCAGGTTATCCATCATCGCTTTGGATACGCGATCGTTCGCCGCGGCCCAAATATCGATAACTTTGTTATAGCGTTCGCCCGCGGTAACCAGACCAGACTGGAACTGCTCCTGGATCTCAGCAACTTCGGCTTCCGCTTCGGAGATGATCTCGTGTTTCTTCTCCGGGATGACCATGTCATCGATACCAACGGATGCACCTGAACGCGCTGCATAAGCAAAGCCGGTGTACATCGTCTGGTCAGCGAAGATAACGGTCGGCTTCAGACCCAGAATGCGGTAACAGGTGTTCAGCATTTTGGAGATCGCTTTCTTGCCCAGCGCCTGGTTGACGATAGAGAAAGGCAGACCTTTCGGTACGATCATCCACAGAATGGCACGGCCAACGGTCGTGTCTTTCAGGCTGGTGGTCGCAACGAACTCGCCGTTAGCATCTTTTTCATATTCGGTGATACGCACTTTAACGCGCGCATGCAGAGAGGCCAGGCCAGCGCGGTAAATACGCTCAGCTTCTTTCGGGCCAGTCAGCACCATGCCTTCGCCTTTGGCGTTAACACAGTCACGGGTCATGTAGTAGAGACCCAGTACAACGTCCTGAGACGGAACGATGATTGGTTCGCCGTTCGCCGGAGACAGGATGTTGTTGGTAGACATCATCAGCGCACGCGCTTCCAGCTGGGCTTCCAGCGTCAGCGGTACGTGAACAGCCATCTGGTCACCATCGAAGTCGGCGTTATATGCCGCACAAACCAGCGGGTGCAGCTGGATCGCTTTACCTTCGATCAGTACCGGTTCAAACGCCTGGATACCCAGACGGTGCAGTGTTGGTGCACGGTTCAGCAGTACCGGGTGTTCGCGGATAACTTCGTCCAGGATATCCCAAACGACAGCTTCTTCGCGCTCAACCATTTTCTTCGCGGCTTTGATGGTGGTGGCGAGGCCACGCAGTTCCAGCTTGCCGTAAATGAACGGTTTGAACAGTTCCAGCGCCATTTTCTTCGGCAGACCGCACTGATGCAGACGCAGGTATGGACCTACGGTGATTACAGAACGACCGGAGTAGTCAACACGCTTACCGAGCAGGTTCTGACGGAAACGACCCTGCTTACCTTTGATCATATCGGCCAAAGATTTCAGCGGACGCTTGTTGGAACCGGTGATCGCACGACCGCGACGGCCGTTATCCAGCAGGGCGTCGACCGCTTCCTGCAGCATACGTTTTTCGTTGCGTACGATGATGTCCGGTGCCGCCAGATCCAGCAGACGTTTCAGACGGTTGTTACGGTTGATCACGCGACGGTACAGATCGTTCAGATCCGACGTTGCGAAACGACCACCGTCCAGCGGAACCAGCGGACGCAGGTCCGGCGGCAGCACTGGCAGAACGGTCAGGATCATCCACTCCGGCTTGTTACCAGACTGTACGAAGGCTTCCAGCAGCTTGATACGTTTGGTCAGCTTCTTACGTTTGGTTTCGGAGTTGGTTTCGTTCAGCTCTTCACGCAGCTGTTCGCACTCTTGCTCCAGATCCATGCTTTTCAGCAGGGCCTGGATCGCTTCTGCGCCCATCTTCGCGTCGAATTCGTCACCGAACTCTTCCAGCGCGTCCAGATACTGCTCTTCAGTCAGGATCTGGTTACGTTCCAGGTTGGTCATCCCACCTTCGATAACCACATAGGATTCGAAGTAGAGAACGCGTTCGATATCACGCAGCGGCATATCCAGCAGCAGACCGATACGGGACGGCAGTGATTTCAGGAACCAAATGTGCGCGGTCGGGGAAGCCAGTTCGATGTGGCCCATGCGCTCACGACGCACTTTAGTCTGGGTCACTTCAACGCCGCACTTCTCACAGATCACACCGCGGTGTTTCAGGCGCTTGTACTTACCGCACAGGCACTCGTAATCTTTTACTGGCCCGAAAATACGCGCACAGAAAAGGCCGTCACGCTCAGGTTTGAACGTACGGTAGTTGATGGTTTCTGGCTTCTTAACTTCACCAAAAGACCATGAACGGATCATGTCTGGCGAAGCCAGAGCAATTTTGATCGCATCAAACTCTTCGGTTTTAGTTTGCGCTTTCAGAAACTTTAATAAGTCTTTCACGGATTTGCTCCCGTCGGAGTTAGCACAATCTGGTGCCGGGTGTTACCCCGGCACCAGTGACCTGTTTGAGCGAGAGTTACTCGTCTTCCAGCTCGATGTTGATACCCAGCGAACGAATCTCTTTCAACAGTACGTTGAAGGACTCTGGCATCCCCGGTTCCATCTGATGGTTGCCGTCCACGATGTTCTTATACATCTTGGTACGACCATTCACGTCATCAGACTTAACGGTGAGCATTTCCTGCAGGGTGTATGCCGCGCCATATGCTTCCAGCGCCCACACTTCCATCTCCCCGAAGCGCTGACCACCGAACTGCGCCTTACCACCCAGCGGCTGCTGAGTAACCAGGCTGTAGGAACCGGTGGAACGCGCATGCATTTTGTCATCAACCAGGTGGTTCAGTTTCAGCATGTACATGTAGCCAACGGTAACCTGGCGCTCGAACTGCTCACCGGTACGACCGTCGAACAGTGTGATCTGACCGGAAGTCGGCAGGCCACCCAGCTGTAACAGTTCCTTGATTTCAGACTCTTTCGCACCGTCGAAGACCGGCGTTGCGATCGGCATGCCTTTACGCAGGTTTTCAGCCAGACGCAGCACTTCGTCATCGCTGAAGGTGCTCAGGTCGACTTTCTGACGAACGTCAGCGCCCAGATCGTATGCACGCTGGATGAACTCGCGCAGTTTCGCGACTTCCTGCTGCTGTTTCAGCATGGCGTTAATCTTGTCGCCAATACCTTTCGCAGCCATACCCAGGTGGGTTTCAAGGATCTGACCGATGTTCATACGAGACGGTACGCCCAGCGGGTTCAGTACGATGTCTACCGGCGTGCCGTTTTCATCGTATGGCATATCTTCGATCGGGTTGATCTTGGAGATAACACCCTTGTTACCGTGACGACCTGCCATCTTATCACCAGGCTGGATCTGACGTTTAACGGCCAGATAAACCTTAACAATCTTCAGCACGCCCGGTGCCAGATCGTCGCCCTGAGTGATTTTACGGCGTTTCGCTTCGAGTTTTTTCTCGAACTCGTGTTTCAGTTCGTCGTACTGCTCAGCCAGCTGTTCCAGCTGATTCTGTTTCGCTTCGTCGGTCAGGCCGAGTTCCAGCCAGCGGTCGCGCGGCAGTTTGTCGAGCTTCTCAGCTTCAACGCCACCGGATACCAGCACGGAGTGGATACGGCTGAACAGGCCAGCTTCGAGGATCTGCAGTTCTTCAGACAGGTCTTTCTTCGCCTGTTTGAGCTGCATCTCTTCGATTTCCAGCGCACGTTTGTCTTTTTCCACGCCATCGCGGGTGAAGACCTGAACGTCGATAACCGTACCGGAAACACCGTTTGGTACGCGCAGAGAAGAGTCTTTAACGTCAGACGCTTTCTCACCGAAGATCGCGCGCAGCAGTTTCTCTTCTGGCGTCAGCTGGGTTTCACCTTTCGGCGTTACCTTACCAACCAGAATGTCGCCGCCGGTCACTTCTGCACCGATGTAAACGATACCGGATTCATCCAGTTTGGAGAGCGCAGCTTCACCCACGTTCGGGATGTCAGCGGTGATCTCTTCCGGCCCCAGTTTGGTGTCACGGGACACACAAGCCAGTTCCTGGATGTGAATAGTGGTGAAACGATCTTCCTGAACCACACGCTCGGAGACGAGGATGGAGTCTTCGAAGTTGTAACCGTTCCACGGCATGAACGCTACGCGCATGTTCTGACCGAGCGCCAGTTCACCGAGGTCGGTGGACGGACCATCTGCCAGCACGTCGCCGCGCTCAATCGGCTCACCCAGGTAAACACACGGCATCTGGTTGATGCAGGTGTTCTGGTTAGAACGGGTGTATTTGGTCAGGTTGTAGATGTCGATACCTGCTTCGCCCGGGTACATCTCGTCTTCGTTAACTTTGATAACGATACGGGAAGCATCCACGTACTGAACGGTACCGCCACGTTTCGCAACGGCAGTTACGCCGGAGTCAACGGCAACAGCACGTTCCATACCGGTACCAACCAGCGGCTTATCAGCGCGCAGAGTCGGAACCGCCTGACGTTGCATGTTCGCACCCATCAATGCACGGTTGGCGTCATCGTGTTCCAGGAACGGAATCAGGGATGCACCGACGGAAACCACCTGCTGGGTGGATACGTCCATGTAGTCAACCTGGTCTGCGCTGAAGAGGCTTGATTCGCCTTTGCTACGGCAGGTTACCAGATCTTCTGCAAAACGCCCTTCTTCCGTCAGGTTGGTGTTCGCCTGAGCGATAACGTAGTTACCCTCTTCAATTGCAGAGAGGTAATGGATCTCGTCAGTCACCACGCCGTCAGTCACTTTACGGTACGGCGTTTCGAGGAAGCCATATTCGTTAGTCTGTGCATAGACGGACAGGGAGTTGATCAGACCGATGTTCGGACCTTCAGGCGTTTCGATTGGACATACGCGACCGTAGTGGGTCGGGTGTACGTCTCGAACTTCAAAGCCTGCGCGCTCACGGGTCAGACCGCCCGGGCCAAGTGCAGAGATACGACGTTTGTGCGTAATCTCAGACAGCGGGTTGTTCTGATCCATAAACTGGGAGAGCTGGCTGGAGCCGAAGAACTCTTTCACCGCCGCCGAAATCGGCTTGGCGTTGATCATGTCCTGCGGCATCAGGGTATCCAGATCGCCCAGAGAGAGACGCTCTTTCACCGCACGCTCTACACGCACCAGGCCAACGCGGAATTGGTTTTCCGCCATTTCGCCTACGGAACGGATACGACGGTTGCCGAGGTGGTCGATATCATCCACTTCACCGATGCCGTTACGGATACCGATGAGCTTCTTCATCACTTCGATGATGTCGTCGTTGCTCAGGATACCGGAACCTTCAATGCTGTCGCGCAGCAGAGAACGGTTGAACTTCATGCGGCCTACCGCAGAAAGGTCGTAGCGGTCTTCGGAGAAGAACAGGTTTTCGAAGAGGCTTTCAGCCGCTTCGCGAGTCGGCGGCTCACCCGGGCGCATCATGCGGTAGATTTCTACCAGCGCGCTCAGACGATCGTTAGTTGGGTCGACGCGTACGGTTTCAGAGATGTACGGGCCGTGATCCAGATCGTTGGTGAACAGCGTTTCGATACGTTTGTGACCAGCCTGGCTCAGTTTAGCCAGCAGATCGAGCGACAGCTCCATGTTGGCCGGGCAGATCAGCTCACCAGTGGATTCGTCAACGTAGTCTTTCGCCGCAACTTTGCCTGCGATGTACTCAACCGGCACTTCGATATGTTGGATTTCGTCTTTTTCCAGCTGACGAATATGGCGCGCGGTGATGCGGCGGCCTTTCTCAACATACATTTTGCCGTTGGCTTCGATATCGAAGGAGGCGGTTTCGCCACGCAGACGTTCCGGTACCAGTTCCATCTGCAGCTTGTTGTCGCGGATCTCAAAGACTACTTTTTCAAAGAACAGGTCAAGGATCTGTTCAGTGGTGTAGTTCAGCGCGCGCAGAATGATGGTGGCCGGCAGCTTACGACGACGGTCGATACGAACGAACAGGTTGTCTTTCGGATCGAACTCAAAGTCCAGCCATGACCCACGGTAAGGAATGATACGTGCGTTATAGAGCACCTTACCGGAAGAGTGGGTTTTACCCTTGTCGCTGTCAAAGAAGACGCCCGGGCTACGGTGCAGCTGAGAAACGATAACACGCTCAGTACCGTTGATAACAAAGGTACCGTTGTCGGTCATGAGCGGAATTTCGCCCATGTAGACTTCTTGTTCTTTAATGTCTTTTACGGTGCCTTCCGGCGCTTCGCGCTCGTAGATCACCAGACGCAGTTTTACGCGCAGCGGGGCGGAGTACGTCACACCACGGATTTGACACTCTTTAACGTCAAATACGGGTTCGCCAAGACGGTAGCTGACGTATTGCAGTTCCGAATTGCCGCTGTAGCTCTTGATCGGGAACACGGAGCGGAATGCCGCTTCGAGCCCGTACTGGCCCTCAGGATCTTGCTCGATGAACTTCTGGAACGAGTCAAGCTGGATAGAAAGGAGATAGGGAACATCCAGTACTTGTGGACGTTTACCAAAATCCTTACGAATACGTTTTTTCTCGGTATAGGAGTAAACCATAGGGTTCCTCAGCTCGCTGACAAGTCGACCCATCTGCCCAGGGAAAGGACAGTTTGTGCAACACTATTTTTTTGACCGGAAAGTGGAGCACTTTCCGCAATGCTTGTTGCTATCACGCTTAAATCATTTCATTGCGATTTACACAGCGCCGAGCGACTGTCGCAGTATATTAAGTCGTCGATAGAAACAAGCATTGAAAAGGCAACAGGTAGTCAAACAGTGTGAAACACTACCAGCGCCTTCTACAGCGCAAAAAGGCTGGTGACCAAAAAGTCACCAGCCATCAGCCTGATTTCTCAGGCTGCAACCGGAAGGGTTGGCTTATTTAACTTCAACTTCAGCGCCAGCTTCTTCCAGAGATTTTTTCAGAGCTTCAGCGTCATCTTTGCTCACGCCTTCTTTCAGAGCGGCCGGAGCAGATTCTACCAGGTCTTTAGCTTCTTTCAGACCCAGGCCAGTTGCGCCACGTACTGCTTTGATAACAGCAACTTTGTTAGCGCCAACAGCTTTCAGAATAACGTCGAATTCAGTTTTCTCTTCAGCAGCTTCAGCAGCCGGGCCAGCAGCAACAGCTACAGCGGCAGCAGCAGAAACACCGAATTTTTCTTCCATTGCAGAGATCAGTTCTACAACGTCCATTACGGACATAGCGGCAACTGCTTCAATGATTTGATCTTTAGTGATAGACATTTAAATTGTTCCTGAATATCAGAATAAGTTTATACGTAAGCGAATGCGTTATAGAGAAAACTGCGATTAAGCAGCTTCTTTCGCATCGCGTACAGCAGCCAGAGTACGAACCAGTTTGCCAGCAGAGGCTTCTTTCATGGTTGCCATCAGGCGTGCAATTGCTTCTTCGTAGGTCGGCAGGGTTGCCAGGCGATCGATCTGGGACGCCGGGATCAACTCACCTTCAAAGGCAGCGGCTTTGACCTCAAATTTTGCATTCGCTTTCGCGAAATCTTTGAACAGACGAGCAGCAGCGCCCGGGTGTTCCATAGAATATGCAATCAGGGTCGGACCAACGAACGCGTCTTTCAGGCACTCGAACTGAGTACCTTCAACAACACGGCGCAGCAGGGTGTTGCGAACAACACGCATGTAAACGCCGGCTTCGCGACCTGCTTTACGCAGTTCGGTCATTTTATCTACGGTAACGCCACGGGAATCCGCAACAACCGCAGACAGCGCGCCTTTGGCTACTTCGCTGACTTCAGCAACAATCGCTTGTTTGTCTTGAAGATTTAAAGCCATTAGCTTTGCTCCTGGATGTTTGCCAGGGCTCATGCCCTGGAACTCACTTCACTCTTTTCAACGAAAAGAGCGTCTTAATACGGTGAGCAGAAACAAGCCAAAGAGTACTTAAAAAATATTCTTCAGGTTCTGTCACCGTCTACGCAGGGAATTAAGTCTCTTGCGAAACACCTGCGGTCTTCGACGGAGGCCTGGATAGGCCAGGCTCCAACGAACAAATCTTTTTGTTTGCTAGCTTACGCGAGCAAAACGTGGGGGAAGATTGTAGACAAATCCGCCACCCACGTAAAGGCGAATATTAGTTCGCCGCTGCGTTCAGACCAGCCTGGTCTACCGCAACACCAGCACCCATGGTGGTGGAGATGCTAACTTTCTTGATGTACACGCCTTTCGCCTGAGACGGTTTTGCTTTTTTCAGCGCAACCAGCAGAGACTCCAGGTTTTCTTTCAGTTTGTCAGCGTCAAAGTCCACTTTACCGATGGTGGTGTGGATGATGCCGTTTTTGTCGTTACGGTAACGAACCTGACCCGCTTTAGCGTTCTTAACCGCTTCAGCAACGTTCGGCGTTACAGTACCAACTTTCGGGTTCGGCATCAGGCCGCGCGGGCCCAGAACCTGGCCCAGCTGGCCAACAACGCGCATTGCATCCGGGGAAGCAATAACAACGTCAAAGTTCATTTCGCCTTTCTTGATCTGGTCAGCCAGATCTTCCATACCTACCAGCTCAGCGCCAGCTGCTTTAGCAGCTTCAGCGTTCGGGCCCTGGGCAAATACGGCTACGCGAACAGAACGGCCAGTACCGTGCGGCAGTACAGTTGCACCACGTACGTTCTGGTCAGATTTACGTGCGTCGATGCCGAGGTTAACGGCAACGTCTACGCTTTCTACGAATTTAGCAGTGGCCAGCTCTTTCAGCAGAGCAATGGCTTCGTTGATGTCGTACTGTTTGGTCGCATCAACTTTGTCACGGATCACGCGCATACGCTTGGTCAGTTTAGCCATTTCTTAATCCTCCACTACCAGGCCCATGGAACGCGCAGTACCTTCGATTGAGCGAGTCATCGCTTCAATGTCAGAACCGGTCATGTCCGCGGCTTTAGTCTGAGCGATTTCCTGCAGCTGAGCGCGGGAGATGGTGCCCACTTTGTCTTTGTTCGGCTTGCCGGAACCAGACTTGATACCAGCCGCTTTCTTCAGCAGAACTGCTGCCGGAGGCGTTTTGGTAATGAAAGTGAAAGAACGGTCAGCGTAAACGGTAATAACAACCGGAATCGGCAGACCTTTTTCCATGGATTCTGTTTTTGCGTTGAACGCTTTGCAGAATTCCATGATGTTAACACCCTGCTGACCCAGAGCCGGACCAACCGGTGGGCTCGGGTTTGCCATGCCAGCTGCAACCTGCAGCTTGACGTAGGCCTGGACTTTCTTAGCCATTGAAATTTCCTCGTTTGGGTATAGCGCCCCGAAAGGCTCCCCGTGGTTAAAACTGTTTTACCGGTTCAGAACCCGTAAAAACAAAAGGCGCGAAATTGTATGTCAATTTCACGCCTTGTGCAACGTTTGATCGCCGAATATTTAGGCTTTTTCGACCTGGCTAAAGTCCAGCTCTACCGGGGTCGCACGACCGAAGATAGAAACGGAAACTTTCAGGCGGGACTTCTCGTAGTCCACCTCTTCAACCACACCGTTAAAGTCGGCAAACGGACCATCGCTAACGCGGACCATTTCACCCGGCTCGAACAGCGTTTTCGGACGCGGCTTATCACCAACCTGCTGCAGGCGGTTCATGATCGCATCCACTTCTTTGTCGCTAATCGGCGCCGGACGATCGGAGGTGCCACCGATGAAGCCCATTACGCGCGGAACGCTGCGTACCAGGTGCCAGCTGGCGTCGTTCATTACCATCTGGACAAGTACGTAGCCCGGGAAGAATTTGCGTTCGCTTTTGCGACGCTGGCCGCCACGGATTTCGACCACTTCTTCGGTCGGCACCATAACTTCGCCAAACAACTCTTCCATGTTGTGTAATTTGATATGCTCGCGCAGCGACGTTGCTACGCGGCCTTCAAAACCGGAAAACGCCTGAACGACGTACCAGCGCTTTTTAGGAGCTTCAGACATCTCAGAACCTCAGGCCAGTGATAAAGGAAACCAGGCGGACCAGAATACCATCCAGCCCCCACAGGATCAGTGACATAACTGCGGTGACCGCAGCCACAATCAACGTGGTGTGCAATGTTTCCTGACGAGTGGGCCAAATCACTTTACGTACTTCGGTTCTCGCTTCACGGGCAAAAGCAACGGTCGCTTTTCCCTTCGTCGTCAACAGCGCGACACCACCTGCTGCAGCAATCAGAATTACAACTGCCAGCGCGCGGAGCGGCAGCATCATGTCACGATAAAGATAGTTGCCAACGATAGCCACGAGCAGCAGTACTGCAACAACAACCCACTTCATCGCTTCCAGGCCGCGCCCGCTCCCTTGAGCTTCGGTATTCGCACTCATAAACCAACCTGTCACAAGAATTCAGACAAACATTTTTGCCCCGCATAAGCGAGGCAACCAAACCGAAATGCTCTGGCGAGTTTCGGACTCACGCCCTCTTCAGAGCCTGTCTCAGCAATGATTATGGACAAAAAAATCACTGATGAGCCAGGTTCTGGGTCGAAAGCGTACAAAAAGGGCATCAAATGATGCCCTTTTCTTGCGCATTGCGTCAAATGTTATCAGCGATTAGCTGAGAACTTTTGCTACAACGCCCGCGCCAACGGTACGGCCGCCTTCACGGATTGCGAAACGCAGACCATCGTCCATCGCAATCGGGTGAATCAGGGTAACAACCATTTTGATGTTGTCGCCCGGCATTACCATCTCAACGCCTTCCGGCAGTTCGATGGTGCCAGTCACGTCAGTTGTACGGAAGTAGAACTGCGGACGGTAGCCTTTGAAGAACGGAGTGTGACGGCCGCCTTCATCTTTGGACAGGATGTACACTTCAGATTCGAATTTGGTGTGCGGCTTGATGGAACCCGGCTTAGCCAGTACCTGACCACGTTCGATTTCTTCACGTTTGATACCACGCAGCAGAACGCCAACGTTCTCACCAGCACGGCCTTCGTCCAGCAGTTTGCGGAACATTTCAACGCCGGTACAGGTAGATTTCGCGGTGTCTTTGATACCAACGATTTCAACTTCTTCACCAACTTTGATGATACCGCGCTCTACACGACCGGTAACAACGGTACCACGACCGGAGATGGAGAATACGTCTTCGATCGGCAGCAAGAACGGCTTGTCAATCGCGCGCTCTGGTTCCGGGATGTAGGAATCCAGGTA
>NZ_JACVUL010000034.1:0-28942 GCF_016516575.1 Kosakonia sp. S57
TGCGACCAATTGATTAAAAGTCAACTGCTCTACCAACTGAGCTAACGACCCACTTTTGTGCTGCTTCCGGGTTAAGAGATATCCCGTGGCAACGGCGGCATATATTACTGATTTAAGAACTCAGCGCAACAACAATTTCGACGCGCACTGTTTAACTGCTTATGATTCATGCGACAAGACCAGAAAAACCGCGTTTTCTGGTCATGCGCTATGCATTACATCGAAGCAAGGCGTTTTTGCGCCTGTTTCGCACCATCGGTACCAGGGTATTTGCTGACCACCTGCTGGTAAACCGCTTTGGCTTTCGCAGTATCGCCCTTGTCTTGCATAATCACGCCGACTTTGAACATCGCGTCTGGCGCTTTCGGCGACTTCGGGAAGTTCTTCACTACCGAGGCGAAGTAGTAAGCCGCATCGTCTTTCTTACCCTTGTTGTAATTCAACTGACCGAGCCAGTAGTTGGCGTTCGGTACATAGGTTGAATCCGGGTACTTTTTGACGAAGTTCTGAAACGCAGCCAGCGCATCATCCTGGCGGGATTTATCCTGCACCAGGGCGATAGCCGCGTTGTAGTCGGTATTGGCATCGCCGCTTTGTACCGGTGCGCCTGAAGCCGCCGCACCGTTATTAGCGCCCGCATCCGCGGCCGGAGCCTGCGCTGCCGCACCGCTCTGATCGCCGGAAGCCTGCTGCGTCTGCCCTGCTGCTGCACCGCTGCTCAGATTGCCGATCTGCTGCAGAATTTGCTGCTGGCGTTCAACAACCTGATTGAGCTGATACTGGCTTTCCTGGATCTGTCCACGCAGGGAGTCAATATCGGCCTGATTATCAGAGAGCTGCTGCTGAAGTTGGGTTAAAAGCTGGCTGTGAGCATTGGAAATACGCTCAAGTTGAGTGACGCGGTCTTCGACCGAGCCTGAGCCGACACTACTGATTGGCGCCTGAGCATTAGCGGCCCAGGGGGCCGCTATGCCAACCAGTAACGACAGACTCAACAGATGATGTCTGAAGTTACTGCTCATGCAATTCTCTTAGTAAACCAGTACGGCGCGACGGTTTTTAGCGTAAGCCGCTTCGTCGTGACCCAGTACTGCAGGTTTTTCTTTACCGTAAGAAACGATGGAGATCTGGTCAGCAGAAACGCCTTTACCCTGCAGGTACATTTTAACGGCGTTAGCACGACGTTCGCCCAGGGAGATGTTGTACTCCGGGGTACCGCGTTCGTCAGCATGACCTTCTACGGTCACTTTGTAGGACGGGTTGCTACGCAGGAAGTTAGCGTGAGCATCCAGCATCGCTGCAAAGTCAGAACGGATGTCGTACTTGTCCAGATCGAAGTAAACGATGTTGTTCTGCTGCAGCTGCTGCATCTGCAGACGCGCCTGCTCTTCAGAGGACATGTTACCGCTACCGTTCATGCCAGTGCCGGCACCCATCATGCCTTCGCCGCTCTGGTCGCTGGTGTTGTTCTTGTGAGAAGAACATGCAGCGATTGCCATAACAGGCAGAGCCAGCATCAGGCCTTTCAGCACTTTGTTCAGTTGCATTTCTTTGATTCCTTTAATATTTATTTATTATCACAGATACGGAGACCAGGCAGGGAATTTAACCTGTCCATCAGTCGCCGGAATACGCGCTTTGAAACGCCCATCTGTAGAAACCAGGTTCAGCACGGAGCCCATCCCCTGAGAAGAGCTGTAGATGACCATAGTGCCGTTAGGTGCCAGACTTGGCGTTTCATCCAGGAACGTTGACGACAAAACTTGCACGCCACCCGCTTCCAGATCTTGTTTAGCAATGTGCTGCTGACCACCGTCAGAGCTAACCATCACCATAAATTTACCGTCGCTGCTGACATCCGCATCCTGGTTCTGAGAACCCTGCCAGGAGATACGCTGCGCTGCGCCGCCGTTAATATTGATTTTGTAAACCTGCGGACGACCGGCCTGGTCAGAGGTAAAGGCCAGGTTCTGGCTGTCCGGGAACCAGGTTGGTTCGGTGTTGTTGCTGCGACCGTCAGTAACCTGACGGATCTGGCCGGAACCGATGTCCATCACATAGATGTTCAGGCTGCCGGTTTTTGACAGGGCAAACGCCAGCTTGGTGCCATCCGGCGAGAAGGCCGGTGCGCCGTTGTGACGCGGGAACGACGCCACCTGACGAATGCTGGCGTTAGCCAGAGTCTGGATAACCAGCGCGGAACGACCGCTCTCAAAGGTCACGTATGCGACTTTTGAACCGTCCGGGGACCAGGCCGGGGACATCAGCGGCTGCGGCGATTTGTGGACGAGGAACTGGTTGTAGCCATCGTAATCAGAGACGCGCAGTTCATACGGGAACTGAGTGTTCGCGGTCTGTACGACATAGGCGATACGGGTACGGAACGCGCCTTTAATACCGGTCAGCTTTTCGAATACTTCGTCGCTGGCGGCATGGGCAGCATAACGCAGCCACTGCTTATTCACTTTGAAGGAGTTTTGCGCCAGCACGGTACCCGGCGCGCCGCCGGTGTCGACCAGCTGGTAAGCGACGTTGTAGCTGCCATCAGGGTTCGGTGTCACCTGACCTACGATGACCGCATCAATACCGAGCGCGGACCATGCAGCGGGCTGCACTTCCTGCGCGGTACCCGGCTGCTGCGGTAAACGGGAGCGATCCAGCGGGTTGAATTTACCGCTGTTGCGCAGATCCGCCGCAACGATACCGCCAGCGTCCTCAGGCGCAGCGCCTGGGCCTGCCCACTGGAACGGCACAACGCCAATCGGGCGTGCCGAGTCTACCCCCTGGGTGATCTCGATACGTACTTCTGCATGCAGCACCGCTGCCCACAGCATCAAAAAACCAAATGCAACACGTAATGCCTGCTTCATCATATCTCCCTTATCCGGGCAAAAAACCCGCGATAATTTAGCAGAATTTTAACAAACCAATAAGACAAAACTACCCGCGTTGGAACCGCCTTCGCATACTTTCCTCACGGGATCGCGAGGAAAGTGTACCTCAAGGTTTGAAGTCCAGCGGCGCATTTTTGAACACTTCATACACAGCCTGACTTGGTGGCTTCGGCATTTTCGCCTGTCGCGCCGCGGCCAGCGCGGCCTGACAGAGCGCCGGATCGCCTCCTTCAGACTGAATATCTAACAGCGTCCCATCAGGAGCCAGTTTGATACGTAACGTACAGGTCTTCCCGGTGTAGGAAGATGCATCATAGAAGCGGCTCTCAATCGCCGTTTTAATCTGCCCTGCGTAGTTACTGATATCGGCTCCGGATGCACCGTTGTTCTTAGTGTTACCCGAACCCGCCGGCGCTGCATTGTTGCCTTTCGCTCCGCCGCCCGTTTTCGGTGCATTCTTACCGGAGCTGAGGTCGCCAAACAGATCGTCGACGCCTTCCGCGGCGGCGGCTTTCTCTGCTGCGGCTTTTTTGGCAGCCGCTTTTTTATCGGCGGCGGCCTTCTCGGCAGCAGCTTTCTTCTCAGCGGCGGCTTTTTCCGCAGCCGCTTTCTTCTCGGCTGCCGCTTTTTCCGCTGCAGCGGCTTTCTTCTCCGCTGCGGCTTTCTCTGCGGCAGCTGCCTTTTCAGCGGCAGCTTTTTCAGCTGCGGCGGCCTTCTCGGCTGCGGCTTTTTCAGCAGCAGCCTGCTTAGCCGCTTCCGCCTGCGCTTTCTTCTTCGCATCGGCTGCCGCTTTCGCAGCTTCTGCTTCGGCTTTCTTCTGTGCGTCGGCGGCGGCTTTCGCGGCCTCCGCTTCGGCTTTCTTCTGTGCATCGGCGGCGGCTTTGGCTGCATCCGCCTGCGCTTTCTTCTGCGCGTCCGCTGCGGCTTTCTTCGCCGCCTCTTCCGCCGCTTTTGCCTGCGCATCCGCTTTGGCTTTCGCGTCAGCCGCGGCTTTCGCTGCCGCTTCTTCAGCCTGTTTCTGCTGCTTTTGCGCCTGCTTTGCCGCCTCTTCCGCCTGCTTCTGCTGTTCGGCCTGCTCGCGCGCGGCTTCCTGCGCCTGCAGACGCTCTTTCTCGACCTGCTTCAGACGCTCCTGCTCGGCGGCCTGCTTTTCACGCATCTCCTCCGCCTGCTGCTGCGCCTGTTTTTCACGCTGCTCTTCCGCGCGCTTAGCGCTCGATTGCTGGTGCTGTTGGCGGTTGTAGTTCTCCACTACCGCGCCGGGATCGACCATTACGGCGTCGATCGACGAGCCGCCACCGCCGCCCGCTGACGCTTCAATATGCTCATCGAACGAACTCCAGATCAGCAGCGCCACCAGAATTACGTGCAGCACGGCTGAAATGAGTATCGCTCGCTTAAGCTTGTCGTTTTGTACGGTTGCCTTTGACACTCTCGGTTCCCAAAAACTGTCCGCCTGTTAAGCCGGTGATCAGATAGGCTGCGTCATCAAGCCAACCGATTTCACACCCGCGCTATGTAACAGGTTCAGCGCTTTAATGATTTCGTCGTACGGCACGTCCTTCGCCCCGCCGATTAAGAACACGGTTTTCGGATTGGTTTGCAGGCGACGCTGCGCCTCCGCAATAACCTGCTCCGGCGGCAGCTGATCCATACGATCTTTCTCTACCACCACGCTGTATTGCCCGACACCGGAAACTTCAATAATCACCGGAGGATCGTCATTGGTACTGACGGTCTGAGAATCCGTCGCATCCGGCAGATCGACCTCGACGCTCTGGGTGATGATGGGCGCCGTTGCCATAAAGATCAGCAGCAGCACCAGCAGCACGTCGAGCAGCGGTACAATATTGATTTCGGACTTCAGGGCACGCTTGCTCCGCCCACGGGATCTGGCCATGGCTTACTCCTTATTGCTGTCGCTGCTGGCAAACGCCTGGCGATGCAGAATAGCCGTGAACTCTTCCATAAAGTTGTCGTAATTCTGTTCCAGTTTATTGACGCGCTGGTTCAGACGGTTGTAGGCCATCACCGCCGGAATTGCCGCGAACAGGCCGATAGCGGTGGCGATCAGCGCTTCAGCAATACCCGGTGCAACCATTTGCAGCGTCGCCTGTTTCACCGCGCCCAGCGCGATAAAGGCGTGCATGATCCCCCAGACAGTACCAAACAGACCAATATAGGGGCTGATGGAACCAACGGTACCGAGGAAAGGAATGTGGTTTTCGAGGCTTTCCAGCTCGCGATTCATCGAGATACGCATTGCCCTGGAGGCACCTTCAACAATCGCTTCCGGCGCGTGGCTGTTGGCGCGATGCAGACGGGCAAACTCTTTAAAACCGCTATAGAAAATCTGTTCAGAGCCGCTCAGATTATCGCGACGGCCCTGGCTTTCCTGATAGAGACGAGAGAGTTCAATGCCGGACCAGAACTTATCTTCGAACGCTTCCGCTTCACGCCCTGCGGCGTTGAGGATGCGGGTTCTCTGGATAATGATTGCCCAGGATGCGATTGAAAAACCAATCAAAATCAACATGATAAGTTTGACCAGAAGGCTCGCCTTCAGGAACAAATCAAGGATGTTCATGTCAGTCACTGCTTAAACTCCGCGACAATAGACTTGGGAAGCGCACGAGGCTTCATTAAGAGTGGATCAACACAGACAACCAGCACTTCAGCTTCGTTCAGCACTTTGTTCTCTGCGTTGACGATCCGCTGCGAGAACACCATAGACGTTCCACGCATTGATGTTATTTCCGTTTGGACGTCGAGCATGTCGTCGAGTCGGGCGGGTGCAAAATACTCCAGCGTAATTTTGCGCACCACGAACGCGACCTGCTCTGCCAGCAGAGCCTGTTGGCTAAAGTGATGGTGGCGCAGCATCTCGGTGCGGGCTCTTTCATAAAAAGCAACGTAGCTGGCGTGGTAAACCACACCACCGGCATCAGTATCTTCGTAATAGACACGAACCGGCCATCGAAACAGCGTTGTATTCACTTTACATCCCGGTAATGCAAAAAAGGTTAGAGCTTTTAAACTTCGCTACTATACGCGCGGGCAAGGTGCTTTGGAATGGGTTGTGGTAAACGGAGAGTAAAAATTTATGGGCTTTTGCAAGCCCATCGGGATAGCGGATATTTCTTATTCAAAAGAAGAAGAAAAGCAGACCTGCAAGCAGCACAACATCAGCAATCAGCGGGCAAAACAGCCCCTGCCAGTGCAGCGCGCGAGGACGAAAACCGACGCCGTGGATCACACCGGCGCAAACGGCCCACATCAACAGCAGACCATGCCAGATCTCAAGCTCGCTGGTTTTCGCCGCAAAGCGCGACGGATCCCAGAAAATGCACCCTGCCAGCAGCAGCGCCATTATTAAGGAAAGGGCCCGTAACGGGCCCTTGTCCATTACCGCATAGAGCTTTGCGATAACCTTATCCATCAATGTTCTTCTTGACCGGCTTTGGTTGCTTCAACATGTTCCAGCGCCAGCGCGGTGATCACACCAAAAGCACAGGCAAGAAGCGTTCCTAAAATCCAGGCGAAATACCACATATTCAGCTCCTTACTTAGTACATAGAGTGGGTGTTGCTTTCGATCTGCTCTTTGGTAATACGACCGAACATTTTCCAGTAACACCAGCTGGTGTAGAGCAGAATAATCGGTACGAATACCGCAGCAACCCAGGTCATCAGGTTCAGCGTGCGCTGCGTCGAGGTCGCATCCCACATTGTCAGGCTGGCGTTCAGCATGGTGCTGGACGGCATGACAAACGGGAACATCGCGATGCCTGCGGTCAGAATGATGCACGCCAGCGTCAGGGACGAGAAGACAAAGGCGAAGGCTGATTTATCCAGACGCGCGGTCAGGATAGTCAACAGCGGCAGCGCCACGCCCAGAGCCGGGATCGCCCACAATACCGGCGTATTGTTGAAGTTGGTCAGCCAGGCACCCGCCTGTACCGCAACTTCTTTGGTAAGCGGATTTGAGGCCGCATGGTGATTCATCGCAGAGGTGATCACATACCCGTCAATGCCGTACACCACCCAGACACCGGCCAGCGCGAAGCAGACCAGGGTCACCAGGGCTGCAATCTGTACCGTGGCGCGTGCGCGCAGGTGCAGTTCGCCGACGGTACGCATTTGCAGGTAGGTCGCGCCCTGGGTCAGGATCATCGCCACGCTCACTACACCGGCCAGCAGACCAAACGGGTTCAGCAGCTGGAAGAAGTTACCGGTATAGAAGAGGCGCATGTCGCCATCCAGGTGGAACGGTACGCCCTGCAGCAGGTTACCGAACGCTACGCCAATCACCAGCGGCGGCACGAAGCTACCGATAAAGATGCCCCAGTCCCACATGCCGCGCCAGCGCACGTCTTCAATTTTCGAACGGTAATCAAAGCCAACCGGACGGAAGAAGAGTGAGGCCAGTACGAGGATCATCGCTACATAGAAGCCGGAGAAGGCCGCCGCGTAGACCATCGGCCAGGCGGCGAACAGCGCGCCACCGGCAGTGATAAGCCAGACCTGGTTGCCGTCCCAGTGCGGCGCGATGGAGTTTATCATCACGCGGCGCTCGGTGTCGCTACGCCCCAACACGCGGGTCAGCATGCCGACGCCCATGTCGAAGCCATCGGTAACGGCAAAACCGATCAGCAGAATGCCCACCAGCAGCCACCAGATAAAACGTAATACTTCATAATCGATCATTTCACGACTCCTGTCTTAGCGTGCCGGCTGAGTAGTCACGGTGGACTGCTCGTAGTGATAGCGACCTGTTTTCAGGCTGCTCGGCCCAAGGCGAGCAAATTTGAACATCAGGAACACTTCGGCCACCATAAACAGCGTATAAAGGCCGCAAATCAGAATCATTGAGAACAGCAGATCGCCGACGGTCAATGAGGAGTTGGCAACGGCAGTCGGCAGCACTTCACCAATCGCCCACGGTTGACGACCGTATTCAGCCACAAACCAGCCTGATTCGATCGCAATCCACGGCAGCGGAATGCCATACAGCGCGGCGCGCAGCAGCCATTTCTTCTCACCGATACGGTTACGGATCACCGTCCAGAAGGAGATGCCGATAATCAGCAGCATCAGCACGCCACTGGCCACCATCAGACGGAAGGCGAAGTAGAGCGGCGCAACGCGTGGAATAGAGTCCTGGGTCGCTTTCTGGATCTGCGCTTCCGTCGCGTCGGTGACGTTCGGGGTATAGCGTTTCAGCAGCAGGCCGTAACCGAGATCTTTCTTCACGTTATTGAACTGCTCACGTACTGCCGGATCCGCAGAGCCGGAGCGCAGCTGCTCAAGCAACTGGTACGCCTTCATGCCGTTACGGATACGCTCTTCGTGCTGCGCCATCAGGTCTTTCAGGCCAATAACCGGCGTGTCGACCGAGCGGGTAGCGATAATGCCGAGCGCAAACGGGATCTGGATAGCGAATTTGTTCTCTTGTTTATCCTGATCCGGAATACCAAACAGGGTAAACGCTGCCGGAGCCGGTTGGGTTTCCCACTCCGCTTCGATTGCCGCCAGTTTGGTTTTCTGCACGTCACCCATTTCGTAACCGGACTCATCACCCAGCACGATAACGGAGAGGATGGCCGCCATACCGAAGCTGGCTGCGATAGCAAAGGAGCGTTTCGCAAAAGCAACGTCACGACCGCGCAGCAGGTAGTAGGAGCTGATACCAAGAATGAAGATAGCACCGCAGGTGTAGCCGGAAGCCACGGTGTGCACAAATTTGACCTGCGCAACCGGGTTAAGCACCAGTTCAGAGAAGCTCACCATCTCCATACGCATGGTTTCGAAGTTGAAATCAGAGGCGATGGGGTTCTGCATCCAGCCGTTGGCGACGAGGATCCAGAGTGCGGACAAGTTGGAGCCCAGAGCAACGAGCCAGGTTACCGCCATGTGCTGAACTTTGCCCAGACGATCCCAACCGAAGAAGAACAGACCCACGAATGTGGATTCGAGGAAGAAGGCCATCAGACCTTCAATGGCCAGCGGCGCACCGAAAATATCCCCAACGTAGTGAGAATAGTAAGACCAGTTAGTCCCGAACTGGAACTCCATGGTCAGACCGGTCGCCACGCCCAGCGCGAAGTTGATCCCAAACAACTTGCCCCAGAACTTGGTCATATCTTTGTAGATCTGTTTGCCGGAGAGGACGTAGACCGTTTCCATAATTGCCAGCAGGAACGCCATACCAAGCGTCAGCGGCACAAACAGAAAGTGGTACATCGCGGTCAAGGCAAACTGTAAGCGTGACAGTTCGACTATATCTAACATCATGACTCCTTGCTCATCGCATGAAGACTCCGAGAGTAAACCCCCGTTAGCGAAGGTTCACACGCATGCCCCAATACAAATTTGCTGCACTGTTTTATTCACTCTCCCAATGTCGGGACAATGAATAAAAAAAGTTACAACCAGGTTAATAAAAAATTCGAATTGATCTCGCGAATATATTACTCCGCAAAACCCTAACAATAAAAAGCATTTATTGATTATGTTTTACGTTTTACGACGGCGATCAATTAATCCCCAACTTTGCACTTCGCGGTCAATTTGATCCGCGACAATTTAGCGAGTTTTGACTGCTTTTCCAAGCTTTTAAATATTGATTTAAATCATTTACCATTGACGGTGTTAATTTTGTATTTAAGGTGTCCGGCGGGTAAAAACAGTGTTAATAACATGTTTACTGTAACGCAATTTATGGTTATCAATTGACGAATAAAGCGAAGAAAGGCGGGTTACTTTACGCGGTAAGTTAAAAACGTGAAAAGTGGGTAACTCTTAAGTGAAACAGCTCAACTATTTCCAGATTGATTTTACAAATATTTCACTTATCCGGTTAATATAATTAACACCGCTTCGTTATTATAAAAATAAGCATCTTTAAAAGGCGATGCTTAGCGCTATTATTCATAACTTTTATAACCTGCTTTCAGCTCGCCGGATAATGCTACAAGCCCCCTCCCCTGCCTGCCTCCCTTTTTTTTACCACGCATAGATGCGGGCAATAAAAAAGGCCGCTCCAGGAGCGGCCAACCATGTCGAATTGCGCTGCTCCCCTGCGTGGGGGAGCGATGGTTTTTTATTTAATTACGGTTTTCAGCGCGTCGCCGATATCGGCCAGGCTGCGCACGGTTTTCACGCCAGCTGCTTCCAGCGCCGCGAACTTCTCGTCCGCCGTACCTTTACCGCCTGCGATAATGGCGCCTGCATGGCCCATACGCTTGCCTTTCGGCGCGGTAACACCGGCGATGTAGCCAACAACCGGTTTGGTGACGTGCTCTTTGATGTAGGCTGCGGCTTCTTCTTCCGCGCTACCGCCGATCTCACCGATCATGACAATCGCTTCGGTCTGCGGATCTTCCTGGAACAGTTTCAGGATGTCGATAAAGTTAGAGCCCGGGATCGGGTCGCCGCCGATGCCCACACAGGTGGACTGACCGAAACCGTAATCCGTGGTCTGTTTAACCGCTTCATAGGTCAGGGTGCCGGAGCGCGAAACGATGCCGACTTTACCCGGCTGGTGGATGTGGCCCGGCATAATGCCGATTTTGCACTCGCCTGGGGTGATCACGCCCGGGCAGTTCGGCCCGATCATGCGCACGCCAGCTTCATCCAGCTTCACTTTCACCGTCAGCATATCCAGCGTCGGGATACCTTCAGTGATGGTGATAATCAGTTTGATACCTGCATCGATCGCTTCCAGGATGGAGTCTTTGCAGAACGGAGCCGGAACGTAGATAACCGTTGCGGTCGCGCCGGTCGCCTCTACCGCTTCACGCACGGTGTTGAACACCGGCAGGCCGAGGTGCGTGGTGCCACCTTTGCCTGGCGTTACGCCGCCAACCATCTGCGTACCGTAGGCAATCGCCTGTTCGGAGTGGAATGTACCCTGGCTTCCGGTGAAGCCCTGGCAGATAACTTTGGTGTTCTTATCGATCAAAACAGACATTATTTCCCCTCCACTGCGGCAACAACCTGCTGTGCTGCATCCGTCAGACTTTTCGCTGCAATAATATTCAGGCCGCTGTCAGCCAGGCGCTTGGCACCCAGTTCAGCGTTGTTACCTTCCAGGCGTACGACTACCGGCACGTTCACGCCAACTTCTTCTACAGCACCGATGATGCCGTCTGCGATCAAATCGCAGCGCACGATGCCGCCGAAGATGTTAACCAGAACGGCTTTCACGTTCTCATCGGAGAGAATGATTTTGAAAGCTTCGGTTACGCGCTCTTTGGTCGCGCCGCCGCCAACGTCGAGGAAGTTAGCCGGTTCGCCGCCGTGCAGTTTAACGATGTCCATGGTGCCCATTGCCAGGCCTGCGCCGTTAACCATGCAGCCGATGTTGCCGTCGAGAGCAACGTAGTTCAGCTCCCACTGTGCAGCCTGTGCTTCGCGCGGGTCTTCCTGAGACTGGTCGCGCATTTCGCGCAGATCCGGCTGGCGGAAGAGTGCGTTGCCGTCCGCGCCCAGTTTGCCGTCGAGGCAGATCAGGTCGCCCTGCTTAGTGATCACCAGCGGGTTGATTTCGATCAGCGCCAGGTCGCGCTCAAGGAAAATGGTCGCCAGACCCATAAAGATCTTGGTGAACTGCTGAACCTGCTTACCTTCCAGACCCAGTTTGAACGCCAGGTCACGACCCTGATACGGCATCGGGCCGGTCAGCGGATCTATAGTGGTTTTGTGGATCAGGTGCGGGGTCTCTTCCGCCACTTTCTCAATCTCAACACCGCCTTCGGTGGAGGCCATGAACACCACGCGACGCGAGCTACGGTCAACTACCGCGCCCAGGTAGAGCTCTTTGTCGATATCGGTCGCCGCTTCAACCAGGATCTGGTTAACCGGCTGGCCGTTAGCGTCTGTTTGGTAGGTTACCAGGCGTTTACCCAGCCAGTGCTCCGCGAATGCGCGGATCTCTTCTTTGCTGTTCACTACTTTTACGCCGCCTGCTTTACCGCGGCCGCCTGCGTGAACCTGGCATTTTACGACCCACGGGCCTGCACCAATTTTCGATGCCGCTTCTTCGGCTTCACGCGGGGTAGTACAGGCGTATCCAACCGGAGTCGGCAGACCTGACCGGGCAAAAAGCTGTTTCGCCTGATACTCATGTAAGTTCATCTGTTCTATCCATCCTTCAGGTAATCATTATCAGGGTGTC
Organism: Kosakonia sp. S57; assembly: GCF_016516575.1. NCBI lineage: Bacteria > Pseudomonadati > Pseudomonadota > Gammaproteobacteria > Enterobacterales > Enterobacteriaceae > Kosakonia > Kosakonia sp. S57. The sequence continues at coordinate 12,072 of NZ_JACVUL010000034.1, forward strand.
TGCGGGTCGGGGTGACCTGTTTGCCGGATCCGCCCACAGTCAGGTGATGACTTCAGGCCCGGCATCCGCCGGGCCCTGGCCGACTACACGTCCAGCAGCAGACGGGTCGGATCTTCCAGCAGCTCTTTGATGGCGACCAGATAGCCCACAGACTCACGGCCGTCGATCAGACGGTGATCGTAAGAGAGCGCCAGGTACATCATCGGCAGGATCTCAACCTTGCCATCAACCGCCATCGGGCGATCTTTGATGGCATGCATGCCGAGGATCGCGCTCTGCGGCGGGTTGATGATCGGGGTGGACATCAGCGAGCCGAAGACGCCGCCGTTGGTAATGGTGAAGTTACCGCCGGTCAGATCTTCCACGGTCAGCTTGCCGTCGCGCCCTTTCAGCGCCAGCTCTTTAATTTTCTTCTCGATATCTGCCATGCCGAGGGTGTCGACATCGCGCAGCACCGGGGTCACCAGGCCACGCGGCGTGGAAACAGCCATACTGACATCGAAATAGTTGTGGTAAACCACATCATCGCCATCGATAGAAGCATTCACTTCCGGGTAGCGTTTCAGCGCTTCAACCACCGCTTTCACGTAGAAGGACATAAAGCCCAGACGGATGCCGTGACGCTTCTCGAACGCGTCGCCGTACTGCTTACGCAGATCCATAATCGGCTTCATGTTGACTTCGTTGAAGGTCGTCAGCATGGCGGTGGAGTTTTTCGCTTCCAGCAGACGCTCGGCTACGCGTTTGCGCAGGCGGGTCATCGGTACGCGTTTTTCCGTGCGGCCAGCCGGAGCCGGAGCCGGGGTGCTGGCAGCAGCCGGAGCCGCCGCTGGTGCAGCGCTCTGCGCCGGGCCTTTCGCCAGATGCTTCTCAACATCTTCACGGGTCAGACGACCACCAACACCGGTACCTTTGATGTCGCTGGCTTCCAGGTTGTGCTCGGCCAGCAGGCGACGGATCGCCGGGCTCAGGGCATCATTGTTCTGCTCTTCCAGCGAGGCCTGCTGACGCTGCGCCGGGGTAGACTCTTTCTCTTCAGATTTAGCACTGCTCTCTTTGCCTGCGCTGTTGCCCTCTTTCAGACGGCCCAGAATCTGGCGGGAGGTAACGGTTGTGCCTTCCTCTTCCAGCACGGCATCAAGGATGCCGTCCGCTGACGCCGGCACTTCCAGTACCACTTTGTCAGTTTCGATTTCTACCAGCACTTCATCACGTTTAACGCTATCGCCTGGTTTTTTGTGCCAGGTTGCAACGGTCGCGTCAGCAACGGACTCAGGCAGATCGGGAACAAGAATATCTACGCTACTCATTATTTATCCTTTAATTAATTGACGTTCAGCGCGTCATTTACCAGATCTTGTTGCTGTTTCTGGTGAACGGAGAGGTATCCCACCGCCGGAGAGGCGGAGGCCGGGCGACCTGCGTAACGCAGACCAGCCCCAAACGGAATCACATCACGGAAGTGATGCTGGCTGCAGTACCATGCGCCCTGGTTCAGCGGCTCTTCCTGGCACCAGACAAAATCATGCACATGCGCGTACGGCTTCAGCGCTTCCTGCACCGCCTGGTGCGGGAACGGATAGAGCTGCTCGATGCGGACAATCGCGACATCTTTCTGGTCGTTCTTACGACGCTGTTCCAGCAAATCGTAATAAACCTTACCGGAACAGAGGATAACGCGTTTCACGCCCTGCGGATCGAGATCGTCCACTTCGCCAATCGCCGGCATAAAGGTGCCGTTCGCCAGCTCATCAAGCGTTGAGACCGCCTGCGGATGACGCAGCAGGGATTTCGGTGACATCACAATCAGCGGACGGCGCATACCGCGCAGCGCCTGACGACGCAGCATGTGGTAAACCTGCGCCGGGGTCGACGGCACGCAAACCTGCATATTCTGCTCGGCGCAGAGTTGCAGATAGCGCTCCAGACGCGCGGAGGAGTGCTCCGGGCCCTGCCCTTCATAGCCGTGCGGCAGCAGCATCACCAGGCCACACATACGGCCCCACTTCTGCTCGCCGGAGCTGATGAACTGGTCGATAACTACCTGCGCACCGTTGGCAAAGTCGCCGAACTGCGCTTCCCAGATGGTGAGCGTGCGCGGCTCAGCGGTGGCGTAGCCATACTCAAACGCCAGCACCGCTTCTTCCGACAGCACGGAGTCCCAGACGCGGAACGCGCCCTGGCTGTTATGTACGTGTGCCAGCGGGGTGTAAGTCGAACCGTTAGTCTGGTTATGCACCACCGCATGACGATGGAAGAAGGTACCGCGACCGGAGTCCTCACCGGAGAGACGCACCGGAATGCCCTCATCTACCAGCGTGGCGTAAGCCAGCGTTTCCGCGCCGCCCCAGTCGAACAGCTTGTCGCCGTTCGCCATCAGCTGACGGTCAGCGTAGATTTTCGCTACGCGGGACTGCATCTCAATCGCGTCCGGTACGGTGCTGATGCGCTTCGCCAGCTCTTGCAGGCGCTTCATCTCCACCTTGTTCGGGTAGCTCTCATCCCACTCGTGGTTGAGGTACGGCGACCAGGTAAAGGAGTGCATATTCATCGGACGCCATTCAGCGACCACGCACTCACCGGCATCGAGCGCATCGCGGTAGACGTTAGCCATCTCGGTGGCGTCTTCCGCGGCGATGGTAGTTTCCTGCTCCAGACGGCTGGCGTAAATCTGACGCGGCGTCGGGTGCTTTTTGATTTTCTGGTACATCAGCGGCTGGGTTGCACTCGGCTCATCGGCTTCGTTATGGCCGTGACGGCGGTAGCAGACCAGGTCGATAAAGACATCGCGTTTGAAGGTATTACGGAAATCGAGCGCCAGGCGGGTAACAAAGGCCACCGCTTCCGGATCGTCCGCGTTAACGTGGAAAATCGGCGCCTGCACCATTTTACCGATATCGGTACAGTACGGCGTTGAGCGCGCATCCAGCGGGTTCGACGTGGTGAAGCCCACCTGGTTGTTGATAACGATACGCACGGTGCCGCCCACTTCGTAGCCGCGTGCTTTGGACATGTTGAGGGTTTCCTGCACCACGCCCTGGCCTGCGACCGCCGCGTCACCGTGAATGGTGATCGGCAACACTTTGTTGCTGCTCGGTTCGTCAAGGCGATCGAGACGAGCGCGAACGGAGCCGATAACTACCGGGCTTACGATCTCGAGGTGCGACGGGTTAAACGCCAGCGCCAGGTGAACCAGGCCGCCTTCGGTTTCAACGTCGGACGAGAAGCCCATATGGTATTTCACGTCGCCGGTGCCGAGATGCTCTTTATGTTTACCGGCAAATTCGTCGAACAGGTCCTGCGGCTTTTTGCCCAGCACGTTAACCAGCACGTTCAGACGACCGCGGTGCGCCATGCCCAGCACTACTTCACGGGTGCCGCTTTTACCGGCGTGGCGGATCATCTCTTTCAGCATCGGTACCAGCGCGTCGCCACCCTCAAGGGAGAAGCGTTTTGCACCCGGGAATTTCGCGCCCAGATAGCGCTCCAGCCCTTCGGCGGCGGTCAGTTCGCTTAAGAAGCGCTTTTTCTCTTCTGCCGAGAAGCTGGATTTACCGGTGGCCGACTCGATGCGCTGCTGGATCCAGCGTTTCTCTTCGGTGCTGGTGATGTGCATGTACTCCGCGCCGATGGAGCCACAATAGGTCTCTTTCAGCGCATGGAGCAGCTCGCCCAGCGGCATAGTGTCTTTGCCGATAGCAAATGACCCGACATTGAAGCTGTTCTGGAAATCGGCTTCGGTCAGGTCATGGAATGCGGGATCGAGATCGGCGACCCTCTCCTGCTGCCATAATCCCAGCGGATCGAGATTCGCATGCTGGTGACCACGGAAGCGGTAGGCGTTAATGAGCTGCAGGACTTTGACCTGCTTAACGTTGGTATCGGGGTCGGAAATCGAGGAGGAGTAACGTGAAGCGTCCTTCGCCAGTTGGCGGAAGTAATCACGCGTTTTGGAGTGGAACTGATCCGGTTTGACTCCGGTACCTGGTAACTGCTGGAACATAGATCGCCAGTTCGCATCTACCGAGTCAGGATCGGTTAAGAAGTCTTCATAGAGCTGTTCTATCCAGCTCTGGTTAGACCCAGAGAGGTAAGAAGAGTCCAGCCAGGCTTTCATTGCGCCGTTCTGCATCGTGATCCCTTAAGCATTGTTATGCTTACTTCGCCGTGGATAACTTCGACGTACACGTACGCGCACGTCCCAGGGTTCACCTGCGGGTTCTTTGACCCGCGAAGGAACCTTTAAAAACAGCCTAATCTTCGTTGTTCGGGCTGCGACGGCGTTGGCTGCCTTCGCTCACCTGGGTGACATAGTTCACTATGCTGCCCCGGATGCGCTCAATTGCCGCCTTGTCTCGCGCCAAACATCTCAATTATGTTTCAGTGGCGGTTTTTAGAGGTTTCTGCTGCTTTTACTCGCCCGGCGCGCTTGCGCTTACCGGGCTTATCAATACTGTAGGCCGGATAAGCGCAAGTGCCATCCGGCTTTACCTTTTTATGCACTGCGTTGCAGCAACATTGACTTAATGTGGCCAATGGCGCGCGTCGGGTTAAGCCCTTTCGGGCATACACTGACGCAGTTCATGATGCTGTGGCAGCGGAATACGCTGAAAGCATCGCTCAGGCCATCGAGACGCGCATCCGTTTCCGTATCGCGGCTGTCGATCAGGAAGCGGTATGCCGCCAGCAAGCCTGCCGGGCCGATGAATTTCTCCGGGTTCCACCAGAACGACGGGCAAGAGGTCGAGCAGCAGGCACAGAGAATACACTCATACAGACCGTCGAGTTTCTCGCGCTGTTCAGGCCCCTGCAGGTGCTCACGCGCCGGCGGATTTTGCCCATTATTCAACAGGTAAGGCTTGATTTTTTCATATTGGGCATAGAACTGCCCCATGTCCACCACCAAATCGCGAATTACCGGCAGACCTGGCAGCGGGCGGATGACAATCTTCTTCTTGCCGTTGCCAAGCGCGGAAATTGGGGTGATACAGGCCAGCCCGTTTTTGCCGTTCATGTTCAGACCATCGGAACCGCACACCCCTTCACGGCAGGAGCGACGGAACGACAGCGTGGAGTCGGTCTCTTTCAGCTGCATTAACGCATCAAGCAGCATCATGTCGCGACCCTCTTCCGATTCGAGGGTGTAATCCTGCATACGCGGCGCGTCGTCGACGTCCGGGTTATAGCGATAAATCGAGAATTCGAGTTTCATCAATCCTGTCTCCGCATTAATAAGTACGAATCTTCGGCGGGAACGCCGGACGCAGTTTCGGTTCCATATTGACGCTGCGACGCGTCATAGATTCCGTCTCTGGCAGGTACAGGGAGTGACACAACCAGTTCTCATCGTCACGATCCGGATAGTCGAAGCGGCTATGCGCGCCACGGCTTTCGGTACGGAAGTTGGCAGAAACCGCCGTTGCATAGGCCGTTTCCATCAGGTTATCCAGTTCCAGACACTCAACGCGCTGGGTGTTGAACTCGCTGGAGGTGTCGTCCAGACGGGCGTTTTTCAGGCGCTCGCGGATCACTTTCAGCTGCTCCAGACCCTTGGCCATCGCATCACCTTCGCGGAAGACCGAGAAGTTGTGCTGCATACACTCTTGCAGCGCTTTACGAATGGTGACCGGATCTTCGCCATCGCGGTTGTTGTTCCAGCGGTTAAGGCGCTCAAGGGAGGCGTCGATATCAGAGTCGCTGGCATCACGCAGCGCGCCCTGCTCGGCGATAGACTCCTGCAGATGCAGACCCGCCGCGCGGCCGAATACCACCAGGTCGAGCAGCGAGTTACCGCCCAGACGGTTGGCACCGTGTACCGATACGCAGGCGATTTCGCCTACCGCAAACAGACCCGGAATAACAACGTCTTCACCCTGGGCATTAACGGTCAGCGCCTGGCCGGTCACTTTGGTCGGAATACCGCCCATCATGTAGTGGCAGGTCGGAATAACCGGGATCGGCTCTTTTACCGGATCGACGTGGGCAAAGGTACGCGACAGCTCAAGGATCCCCGGCAGGCGCGATTCCAGCACCTCTTTGCCGAGGTGATCGAGTTTCAGCTTGGCGTGCGGGCCCCACGGGCCATCGCAACCGCGGCCTTCGCGAATTTCGATCATGATCGAGCGCGCAACCACGTCGCGGCCCGCCAGATCTTTCGCGTTCGGCGCATAACGCTCCATAAAGCGCTCGCCATGTTTATTCAGCAGGTAACCGCCTTCACCACGGCACCCTTCGGTGACCAGTACACCTGCGCCGGCGATACCGGTCGGGTGGAACTGCCACATTTCCATATCCTGCACCGGTACGCCGGCACGCAGCGCCATCCCAACACCGTCGCCGGTGTTAATGTGTGCGTTGGTGGTGGACTGGTAAATACGCCCCGCCCCGCCGGTTGCCAGCACGGTTGCACGCGCTTTGAAGTAGACCACTTCACCGGTTTCGATACAGAGCGCCGTACAGCCGACCACCGCGCCATCCTGGTTTTTCACCAGATCGAGCGCATACCATTCGGAAAAGATGGTGGTGTGGTTTTTCAGGTTCTGCTGATAAAGGGTGTGCAGCAGCGCGTGACCGGTACGGTCAGCTGCGGCCGCAGTACGTGCCGCCTGCTCGCCGCCGAAATCTTTCGACTGGCCGCCAAACGGACGCTGATAGATGCGACCATCTTCCAGACGGGAAAACGGCAGGCCCATATGTTCCAGCTCCAGAATCGCTTCCGGGCCGGTTTTACACATATATTCAATGGCGTCCTGGTCACCGATATAGTCGGAGCCTTTTACCGTGTCATACATGTGCCATTCCCAGTTATCTTCATGGGTATTGCCCAGCGCAACGGTGATACCGCCCTGCGCAGAGACAGTGTGGGAACGGGTTGGAAAGACTTTAGAGAGCAGCGCACAGGTTTGCCCGCTCTGGGAAATTTGCAGCGCCGCGCGCATACCTGCGCCACCTGCGCCAATTACAACAGCATCAAATTCTCTGACTGGCAGTTTCATTACACACCCCACACCACAACGAATCCATAAATGACATACGCGACCAGCGCAACAACAATCACCAGCTGCAGCAGCAGGCGCGTTGCAACGTGTTTAACGTAGTCGGTCAATACCTGCCACATGCCGATCCACGCGTGGATCAGGATGGAAAAGAGCGCCAGCAGGGTAAAGACTTTCGTGAAGGCGGAGGAGAAGAAGCCCGTCCAGACACCCCAGGTCAGTTCGCTGTGCAGCGCGAAAAAGCCGACCATGTAGATGATGTATAACGTCAGGACAATAGCGGTAGCACGGACGAGAATAAAATCATGTACGCCGTTGCGTCCTAATGCGGAGGCGTTGCTTACCATACGAGGACTCCTGCGAGAATTGAAAGCACGACAGTGATCACAAAAGAAATATTAGCGGAACGTTTTCCTGCGGCGAGGTTCTCTTCCAGCCAGCCGAAATCCATAAACATGTGGCGAATGCCGCCGACAGCGTGATACGCCAGCGCGGTAAGGATGCCCCAGAAGATGAATTTGACGAAGAAACTGCTCATGATGGCAGAAGCGGCCTGGAAGCCCTCTTCAGATGACAGCGACAAGCCCAGTAACCACAACAGAATGCCGATCGCCACAAACGTGATGACGCCGGAAACGCGGTGGAGAATGGAAGCTATAGCCGTAACAGGAAACTGGATTGTTGTCAGATCCAGATTGACAGGTCTTTGTTTTTTCACATTTTTTATCATGAATAACGCCCACATGCTATTCTTATAGTTTCCTTCCTCCGGTCTGCGTGCGGGTCAGACAGCGTCCTTTCTATAACTGCTCGTCATGCAAAAAATGTGCTTCCATATGCTAAACGACAGGTTACAACGCTGGGTGGCTCGGGATGGCAGGGTATTCCGGAGACCTGGCGGCAGTATAGGTCGTTCACAAAATCATTACAATTAACCTACATATAGTTTGTCGGGTTTTATGCAGAACAGTGACCGAGGTCACGATAACAACATTATTTTAAAATTTAATCATCTGATTTGACAAAAGTTAAACATTCTTGTTACAAACTACGCCAGAAAGAACTTATAATGCTTAAAAGTTATGGGGTCTTGCTTTCACCTGAGAATAAGTTATGTAACAGTGTGATGGTATTGACCGATTTAATCAGGACAGTTATTAGTGATATACAGGTTTGATAAATTCGGACTGCTAAGACGCTGATTTGCTGTTTTTTCACTGTATTTTCAATGTGTATCTGCACGCGCCTATCGCTCTGTACCCTGGTATCTCCTCTTCGCAGAGCAGCGAGCTATATAACAATTCGTTAACATTGACGGTCAAGTGAAGGCAAACCCGGTGGCTGGCGGTCTTAAGCAATAAGGCGCTAAGGAGACCGTAAATGGCTGATAAGAAAGCAACCATCACCTACAATGGTGACGATGCTATTGAACTGGATGTGCTACAAGGCACGCTCGGTCAGGATGTTATTGATATCCGTAGTCTCGGTTCAAAAGGGGTTTTCACTTTTGACCCAGGTTTTACCTCAACCGCATCATGCGAATCGAAAATCACCTTTATCGACGGCGATGAAGGGATTCTGCTGCACCGTGGCTTCCCCATCGATCAACTGGCGACTGAGTCCAACTATCTGGAAGTGTGCTACATCCTGCTGTACGGCGAAAAACCGACTCAGGCGCAGTTTGAAGAGTTCACGCTGACAGTGACCCGCCACACGATGATCCATGAGCAGATTACCCGTCTGTTCCACGGTTTCCGTCGCGACTCGCACCCTATGGCGGTGCTGTGCGGCGTGACCGGCGCGCTGGCGGCGTTCTACCACGACTCGCTGGATGTGAACAATCCGCGCCACCGTGAAATCGCCGCGTTCCGTCTGCTTTCCAAAATGCCGACCGTGGCCGCGATGTGCTACAAGTACTCCATCGGTCAGCCGTTTGTTTATCCGCGTAACGACCTCTCCTATGCGGGCAACTTCCTGCACATGATGTTCTCCACGCCGTGCGAACCGTATGAAGTGAACCCGGTTCTGGAACGCGCCATGGATCGTATTCTGATCCTGCATGCTGACCATGAGCAGAATGCGTCCACCTCTACCGTGCGTACCGCAGGCTCATCGGGCGCGAACCCATTTGCCTGTATCGCGGCCGGTATCGCCTCCCTGTGGGGACCGGCGCACGGCGGCGCGAACGAAGCAGCACTGAAGATGCTGGAAGAGATCAGCACCGTTAAACACATTCCGGAATTCCTGCGTCGCGCCAAAGATAAGAACGATTCGTTCCGTCTGATGGGCTTCGGTCACCGTGTCTATAAGAACTATGACCCGCGCGCCACCGTGATGCGTGAAACCTGCCATGAAGTGCTGCGTGAACTGGGCACCAAAGACGATCTGCTGGAAGTGGCGATGGAGCTGGAGCACATTGCGCTCAACGACCCGTACTTCATCGAACGCAAACTCTACCCGAACGTCGATTTCTACTCTGGCATTATTCTGAAAGCGATGGGGATCCCGTCGTCGATGTTTACGGTGATCTTCGCGATGGCGCGTACCGTGGGCTGGATTGCGCACTGGAACGAGATGCACGATGACGGCATTAAGATTGCCCGTCCGCGTCAGCTCTATACCGGTTACGAAAAACGTGAGTTTTCGTCAGATCTGAAAAAAGATTAATCCCCGCTAATGCCCGGTGGCGCTGCGCTTACCGGGCCTGCAACTGTACTACCCCGTAATATTGCCCGATGGCGCTACGCTTATCGGGCCTACGATTGTACTTACCCACTCAATGACACAATGACGCTGCGCTTATTGGGCCGACGATGGTTGCGGTGGCACGGTCCGTAGGCCGGATAAGGCGCAGCCGCCATCCGGCACGTTCTCATTTGCCACTGACTTGTTTACCGCTGACACCCCGGACACCAATAAAAGGGGCGTGAGGAGAGCGTCGTCTTCTCAATGATCCCGCCGCAGCGCTCGCACTTTTTCCCGGCACGGTGAAACACCTTAAAGCGAAACAGCGCCCCGTGATGCTTCTTCTCATCAACACGCCCACGGGTTTGATACGAGAGACGCGGGATTGCCAACAACGCCTCTGCCAGCAGATCCAGCTCGCTCTCGCTAAGCTGTTCGGCTTTACGCTGCCCGGTCAGCCCGCTGTGCCAGAGAATTTCGACGCGCAAATAGTTACCTAATCCTGCGAGAAACGCCTGGTCGAGCAGCAGCCCGGCAAACTGCCGACGCCGAAAGCGCGGTGAGAGCAAACGCGCTTTCACCTCCTCCACCGTTAAGCGCATATCCAGCACATCCAGCCCTACGCGTAGCAAAAAGGGGTGCTGCGCCAGTTGCTCCGGCGTCAGCAATGCAATCTCCGAGGCGCTGTAGAGCAAAATCGCTTTATCCGCCGCCTGCAAGCGCACGCGCAACACGCGGTTGGTTTCTGGCATCTCGCCCGCCTTCACCACGCGCCAGACGCCGTAAAGCTGATTGTGGCTATAAAGCGTTAACCCGCCGGAAAAGTGCGTTAACAGCGCTTTGCCGCGTGTCTCAATGGCATCGATCTGCTGCCCCACCAGCCCGGCGGCATAATCAGTAAGATGCGGCTGGGCAAACCAGACCTCGGTCAGCGGCTTACCCTTAATCGCGGCTTCCAGCGTGTCCGCCGCGCGGCGGATCTCCGGTCCTTCCGGCATGAAAACTCCTTATCAGCGTGATGAAACGGTAATGCCTTCGGCAATAAACGCGGCGCGTAAACGGCGGGCAAAGGCCAGCGCATGCGCGCCATCACCATGCAGGCAGACCGTCTGCGCGTTAACGGGCGCATAGTGACCCGCAATGCTTTTGACACGCCTGTGCTGCACCATCTCGAGCGTTTGCGCCAGCGCCAGCTGCTCATCCTCAATCAGTGCGCCCGGCTCACCACGCGGCACAAGCTGCCCACTGGCCTGATAACCGCGATCGGCAAACACCTCTTCCCGCGTCGCTAACCCCAGCCGCTCGCCTGCACGGATCAGCTCGCTGCCCGCCAGCCCGACCAGGATTAGAGCGGGATCGAGATCCCGCACCGCGCGGGCGATAGCCTCGGCAAGCGCTGAATCCTGTGCCGCCTGGTTGTAGAGCATGCCGTGGGGTTTCACATGCGAAAGGCTCGCACCGCGGGACTTCGCCAGCGCCGCCAGCGCACCACACTGGTAGAGCACCTCGCTATAGACCACTTCCGGCGCGGTGGACATTCTCTTGCGGCCAAAATTTTCGTGATCGAGAAACGACGGGTGCGCGCCGATAGCGACATCGTTCGCCAATGCCTGCTCAATGCAGCTGAGCATGGTGGCGGCATCACCGGCGTGAAAGCCGCAGGCGATATTCACCGAGCTCACCACCTGCATCAGCTCGCGGTCATTCGCGGCAAAGCCTTCACCGATATCGGCGTTTAAATCAATCCGCATCGCGCAGCCGCCACGCCAGTTGATCGAGGAACAGCCGCTGTTCGCGCCGTGCCTGCAACGCTTCGTCGAGCGAGCACTGTACAAAGTGCACGGGCTGACCGAGGCGAATTTGCGCCAGACGGTAGAGATCGGCTTCGATAATGCAGGCAATACGCGGATAACCGCCGGTGGTCTGGCAATCATTCATCAACACAATCGGCTGACCATTTGCTGGCACCTGGATAACACCGGGAAGCAGCCCGTGGGAGAGCAGATCCCGCTCGGTCGTGCGCACCAGCGGCTGCCCCTGCAGGCGGTAGCCCATGCGGTTGCTCTGCGGATTGATATGCCACGGCAGACGCCAGAATGCCTCCTGGGAGGCGGCATCAAATTCGTGATACTCCGGCCCCGGCAGTGCGCGGATACGGTTGGTCCATAACAGCTGCTTCACGCCCTGTTGCGCGCTAAACGACCGCGAAGGAGTGCCAAGCGGCAGCGTGTCGCCATCGCGCAGCAAGCGCCCCTCCAGCCCGCCAATAGCGGTTTTCAGATCGGTACTGCCCGACCCCATCACCTCTGGCAGATCGAAACCGCCTGCGACCGCGAGATAACTGCGCACGCCAAAGCGCGGGCGATTCAGCACCAGCCGCTGCCCGGCCTTCGCCGCAAAGCGCCAGCCGGTCCAGACCTCCGTGCCATCAAGCGTCGCATCGCAGCCTGCGCCGGTGAGAGCAAACCAGCCGTCGCGGGCGAACTCCACTTCACACTGGCCGAGGGTTATCTCAAGTGCGGCAGCCTCCGACGCGTTGCCGACCAGCGCATTGGCAATCTCCAGCGCCGGGCCATCGAGCGCGCCGCTGTAACTGACGCCGGACTGACGCAGACCGATGCGTTTCCCGCCCTGCAATGAGGTATACATCCCCGCGCGAAGAATTTTTAACATACGCCCTCCTTGCGCGGGATAAAGCGCAGCGTATCCCCAGGCCGCAGCAGCGACGGCTCCGCTAAGCGCGAGTTAAATAGCGTCAGATCGGTGCGACCAATCAGGTTCCAGCCGCCGGGGCTCGCCAGCGGGTAAATCCCCGTCTGCGCGCCGCCAATGCCGACCGACCCGGCAGGCACGCTAATGCGCGGCTCCGCCCGGCGTGGCGTCGTGAGCGCCTCCGGCATGCCGCCGAGATAGGGGAAACCGGGCTGAAAACCGATAAACCACACCCGGTATTCGATAGAGGCGTGCAGCTCCACGACCTGCTTTTCGCTCATGCCGCAGTGGTCAGCGACATGCGCCAGATCCGGCCCGGCCTCGCCGCCGTAAACCACCGGGATCTCAATAGTCCGTGACTCCGGCTCCAGCGCCTCGCTCTCTTCCCACCAGCGCTGCAGATGCTCAATCGCATCGAGCGCCAGCGTGGTGGGATCGCGCAGCACAACGGTTACGTTATTCATCCCCGGGATCGCTTCCACCACCTCCGGGAATGTCGCCAGCCGCTGCGTCAGCCGCCAGATACGCTTTTGCGTCGCCAGCTGCACCGGCGGCTCCAGCTCCAGCACGACGGCGGTTTCGCCTAACAGATAACAACGCGCTCGCTGCACTTGCCTGCTCCTTACGCCGGGTTAGGGATATCGATAAAGGTCACGTCCAGATCGGTATTGGCGGTCAGCCACTCGCCGAGGGCGCGAATGCCACCGCGCTCGGTGGCGTGGTGCCCGGCCGCGAAGAAGTGCAGACCCTGCTCGCGCGCGGAGTGAATGGTCTGCTCCGACACTTCGCCGGTGATAAAGGCATCGACGCCGAAGGCCGCGGCTTTATCAATAAAGCCCTGACCGCCGCCGGTGCACCACGCCACGCGCTTGATGGTGGCAGGCCCGGTATCACCGCACCACAACGGCTTACGCCCGAGACGCGCTTCGATCCACGATGCCAGTTCGAGACCGGGAACCGGCATCGACAGCTCACCCCACGGCACCAGCGGTTCAATCTCCCCCTGCACCGTGATGCCAAGCAGTGCAGCAAGCTGCACGTTGTTACCCAATTCCGGATGGGCGTCTAGGGGCAGATGCCAGCCGTAGAGGTTGATATCGTTCGCCAGCAGGGTTTTCAGGCGGTTGCGCTTCATACCGCGAATGATCGGCGCTTCGTTTTTCCAGAAGTAACCGTGATGCACGATCACCGCATCAGCTTCAAGGCGCACAGCCTCATCCAGCAGTGCCTGACTTGCGGTGACGCCGGTGACGATTTTGCGGATCTCTTCTCGCCCCTCAACCTGCAGGCCATTCGGGCCGTAATCGCTGAACGCCGCACTGTTGAGTTTTTCGTTAATCAATTTTTCCAGTTCGGTATTTTTCATGCTCACTCTTACCCTTTTCGCGCGGCTTCATAGGCCGCCAGCGTGGCGCTTCGCGCCTGTTTATGATCGACAATCGGGCGCGGATAATCGAGCTTAACGCCCTGCTTATCTGCCCAGACCCAGGGTTGATGGATAGCCTTCGGCGGCACGGTTTTCAGCTCCGGCAGCCAGCGGCGAATAAACTCGCCGTCCGCATCGAAACGCTCGCCCTGAGTAGTCGGGTTGAAAATACGGAAGTAGGGCGCGGCATCGGTACCGGTCGAGGCCGCCCACTGCCAGCCGCCGTTGTTCGCCGCGTAATCACCATCCGCCAGTTGAGCCATAAAATAGCGCTCTCCCACCCGCCAGTCGATAAGCAGGTCTTTGATCAGGAAGCTGGCGGTAATCATACGCAGACGGTTGTGCATCCAGCCAGTCTCATTCATCTGACGCATTGCTGCATCGACAATCGGATAACCGGTCATCCCCTTTTTCCACGCTTCCAGATGCTGTGCGTTATCTTGCCACTGCACCTTTTCCGTCCACGTGATAAACGGGCGATGCTTACACAGCGCCGGATGGTAGGTGATGAGGTGGCGATAAAATTCGCGCCAGATAAGCTCGCTCAGCCACACCGCGCCGGGACCGCCCTCCAGCACACCCGGCTGCTCAGCGAGCAAGCGGTGCAGACACTGGCGCGGCGAGAGCGCGCCGATGGCGAGGCTTGCCGAGAGACGGCTGGTGCCCTCAATTGCCGGGAAGTCGCGCTGCTGCTCATACTCTGCCACCTGGTGCTGGCAGAAGTGGCGCAAGCGGGCGATGGCCTGCTTCTCATCCGGCGGGAAGAGTTTTTCGTCAAAGGGCTGTTGTGGGTAGTTGAGCGACAGCGGTTCTACCTTGATCGCCCCGCCTTCGCGCGGCTGCGGCGCAGCGACGCACTCCGGCAGATCCTCTTTTAAACGGCGCAAAAAGGCGTTTTTAAAGGGGGTGAAGACCTTAAACATCTCACGATTGCCGGTCATTACGCTGCCCGGTGCCAGCATCACGCTGTCATCAAACCCCTGGCAGGCGACGTTGGTCAGTGCTTTCTCCACCGCCGCATCGCGCTGGCGCTCATTAAGCTCGTATTGATAGTTATAAAAAAGGTGGCTGACCTGCTCCTGCTCGCAGACCTCAGTGACTGCCTGCACGCTGGCGGCAAAGTCATCCACTTCGCGGTAGAGAAGCTCAATGCCGCGCTCGGCGAGCGCCTGCTGCAGCGCATTGAGATGGGACTCAATCAGCGCAGCCTGACGCGGTGCCATCAGGTGCTGCTGCCACTGTTTCGGCGTGGCGATAAAGAGGGCTTTTACTGTTGCGTTCGCGCTGCGGCAGGCCGCCGCCAGCGCGAGGTTATCGTGCACGCGCAAATCCGTGCGAAACCAGACCAGATGGGTGGTCATAATGCTCCTAATGTCCGTAACGTAAGCGCAGCGCTTCCGGCCAGGGGTCAAAATAGCGCTGTCCGGAGAGATAAGCGTCCGGGAACTCAGCCATATAGTGTTTTAGTAAGGTGACAGGTGCCAGTAGCGGCTGAATGCCCTGGCGGTAGCTGTCGATCAGCTTCGACAGCTCTTCACGCTGGCGGGCATTGAGTTGCTTGCGGAAGTAGCCCTGCACATGCATCAGCACGTTGGTGTGGTTGCGGCGAGTGGCCTGGTGTGAGAGCAGATCCATCAGACGCTGGCGATACTCCACAAACCACTCGTCGAGAGAGGCCCACTCATGGATGGCGGCGACAAAACGCCCCAGCTCGCGATACTTCGGCTGCGAATGCGCCAGCAGCAACAGCTTGTAGCGGCTGTGGTAGGCAATCAGCTCCCCGCGCGTCAGGCCACGCTCGCGCACGCTGTTCAGTTCATGCAGGGCGTAAATACGCTCAACAAAGTTCTCGCGGATATAGGGATCGTGCAGGCGACCATCCTCTTCCACCGGCAGCCACGGATGGGTCTCCATCAGAATGTCGGTAAAGATGCCGCGCCCGGCTTTGCGGTTGTTTTTGCCATCCGCGTCGTATACGCGCACCCGCTCCATGCCGCAGGAGGGGGATTTGGCGCAGACGATGTAGCCGCACAAATGGTCGAGACGGCTGACGCGCTCACGGGAGAAGTGCGCCATCTGCTCGGTTAAATCTCCTTCCCGCTTGTCGCTAAAGCGCAGCGATACACCGCTCTCCTCTTTGACCAACCGCAGCGCCGGACGTGGCACCGGCAGGCCAATGGCCATCTCCGGGCAGACTGGCTCAAAACGCATCCACGGTGATAGCTCTTCAACTGCGAAGGCAAGCCGCTTATGGCCGCCGTCAAAACGGACTTGTTCCCCTAATAAACAGGCACTGATGCCGACAGGGATTTTCTCACTCATAGCGACTCCTTGATTAGACATAGTCATTGTAGTCAAAGGGCGCAGGTAAAAAAAAGCCACCGCAAGTGCGGTGGCGCGATCGGGTTGCTGTGTGTAGCCCGATTAATAAAAGTCGCAGGTTGCTTTTTCTGCTTGATCCATCCATACCGGTTTCTCGCTGGTCTTCGCCCAGACGCGGTGCAGATAGCTGTAGAACCGTGCGCGATCCTTCCAGAACAACATCACCGGCAGTGCCAGCAGGCCCGCCGCAACGGCGAAAGCACGACGCATCAGCACAATGTGCGCTGGAAACATTTTGTATGTGTTCATAAATCTCTCCCCTTTGTCAGGCCGGTATCGGGCACCGGAAAAAAGTTACCGCAGCGGTAAGTGAATAACGAAAAAACGCTGCGAGACTGAAATCTGCTCAAAATAATACCGGTTTGTTGGTAATTTTACTACTCATCCGACCACTATTTTTATCCGATTCGCATTTATTTACCTGCAATCCGTAAATAAGTTACAAAACGGTTAAATTAATAATAACCATCGGTTAAATAATGGTTTTGAATGTTGCATTTGCGAAACGGAGCCGCTGGAACAATCGGAACCATGTAGGCCGGATAAGGCGTAGCCGCCATCCGGCAATGGGCGTTGCATGTTGCACTGGTGGAAGGGTTCCGTTCACCATACGTGGTGAGGTTTCATTGACCTCTTATGCGGTGAACGGGACAAGGGAAGCGGCCGCGCTC
>NZ_JACVUL010000035.1:0-26141 GCF_016516575.1 Kosakonia sp. S57
AATCCGTGAAGGCGGCCGTACCGTTGGCGCGGGCGTTGTAGCAAAAGTTCTGAGCTAATTCGTTAGCTTTGAATTTGAAAGAGGGCACTTCGGTGCCCTTTTTGCTGCCTGCTATTCAGCCATCCTTCCATTACAGCCGTTCACACTTTTCTGCAAAATCCGGTACCGCTGTCCTGTTGTAATCATAACCATTCTCATTTACACTTTGCGCATTAAGTGAACGGGAGTGATCCATGTACGTTTGTTTGTGTAATGGTGTAAGTGATAAAAAAATCCGCCAGGCTGTGCGCCAGTTTCACCCTCAATCATTCCAGCAGCTCCGCAAGTTTGTTCCGGTAGGAAATCAGTGTGGTAAATGCATTCGTGCTGCTCGCGAGATAATGCAGGATGAGTTGACCCAGATGCCGGAATACAAAGAGATTGCCTGAGGCTCTATCTTTTTTTTGACATCCCTGTAGCCCCATCTACGCTTCAATGAGTGGAAGCGGAGGGACTACATTATGAAAGGTGATGTTAAAATCATAAATTATCTCAATAAATTATTGGGAAATGAGCTTGTCGCAATCAATCAGTACTTTCTCCATGCGAGAATGTTCAAGAACTGGGGGCTGACCCGCCTCAATGATGTTGAATACCATGAGTCCATCGATGAAATGAAGCACGCCGATTTGTACATCGAGCGTATTCTGTTTCTCGAAGGAATCCCGAACTTGCAGGATCTTGGCAAACTCGGCATTGGTGAAGACGTTGAAGAGATGCTGCAATCAGACCTGCGTCTGGAGTTGGAAGGCGCGAGAGATCTGCGTGAAGCGATCGCCTACGCTGACAGCATCCATGACTATGTCAGCCGCGATATGATGATCAAAATTCTTGCCGACGAAGAGCACCACATTGACTGGCTGGAAACCGAACTGGATCTGATCGCTAAACTTGGTATGCAGAATTACCTTCAGTCGCAGATTAAAGTCGAAGGTTAAAACCCTATTAGCGTGGGATAACCCACCACGAAACCCGCTGCCGCGAGGAAGGGTCCAAACGGCAGCGGGTTTTTTATTACCTGCAATTTACGGTGGCGGCAAAGAGGGAAAACTACTGCGCAACAGCCAAAGAGCGCGGCATAAAATACAAGAGCAGGCAATGCAGGCCAGCCGTGCCACGCGCCGAGTGCGGCAAGATACTTCACATCGCCATAGCCCAACCCTTCACGTCCACGCAATAATCGATACCCCCAGTATATAGCGGCAAAACTTGTATAACCCGCCATTGCCCCGACGACAGCATCTGCCAAAAAATCAGGGCGTGATAAACAGTGCCAGAGCAAGCCCGTCCAGAGAAGAGGGCAGGTGTAGCGATCCGGCAGCAACTTTGAGCGCAGGTCACTCCTGACAAGTAGAAGGTTTAATACGACATAGATAATGAGAAAAAACATGGCGTCCCTGCCTTAAGCTTTACCAATCCGTTGGCAAGAGTGCTTCATACCAATGAACAAGGGAAGGGGAGGGTGAGCAGAGTGCGAACTGCTTTCCAGAGATTCTATGCGTAATAAAAAGGGTGACACTCTCTTTGCGAGCCGGCACGCACCGCTGTTTAATTTCTAAACTGCACTTGCGTCCGAGCCAGATTTACGTATAATGCGCGGGCTTGTCGTAATTGACGGCTGGTTCGATCTGAACCATAGCGACGATGTTTGCCGCTAACAATGCTCCCAATCGGGGAGCTACGTAAGAACGATTACACTCCCCCATCAATCGTAATGGGTGTGAGGAGTAATTATTTTCGTCTATAAATAATTGGAGCTCTGGTCTCATGCAGAACCAAAGAATCCGTATCCGCTTGAAAGCGTTTGATCATCGTCTGATCGATCAATCAACCGCCGAAATCGTCGAAACTGCGAAGCGCACTGGTGCGCAAGTACGTGGTCCGATCCCGCTGCCGACCCGCAAAGAGCGCTTTACCGTTCTGATCTCTCCGCACGTCAACAAAGACGCGCGCGATCAGTACGAAATCCGCACTCATAAGCGTCTGGTTGACATCGTTGAGCCAACCGAGAAAACCGTTGATGCTCTGATGCGTCTGGATCTGGCTGCCGGTGTAGACGTGCAGATCAGCCTGGGTTGATCAGGTCATCGAGCGATTGAGAGGTTGAAACAATGATTGGTTTAGTCGGTAAAAAAGTGGGCATGACCCGCATCTTCACTGAAGATGGCGTTTCTATCCCAGTAACCGTAATCGAAGTTGAAGCAAACCGCGTTACTCAGGTTAAAGATCTGGCTAACGACGGCTACCGCGCTATCCAGGTTACCACCGGTGCTAAAAAAGCTAACCGCGTAACCAAGCCGGAAGCGGGTCACTTCGCTAAAGCTGGCGTAGAAGCTGGCCGTGGTCTGTGGGAATTCCGTCTGGCTGACGGTGAAGAGTTCTCCGTAGGTCAGGACATTAGCGTTGAGCTGTTTGCTGAAGTTAAAAAAGTTGACGTAACTGGCACCTCTAAAGGTAAAGGTTTCGCAGGTACCGTTAAGCGCTGGAACTTCCGTACCCAGGACGCTACTCACGGTAACTCCCTGTCCCACCGCGTTCCGGGTTCTATCGGTCAGAACCAGACTCCGGGCAAAGTGTTCAAGGGCAAGAAAATGGCAGGTCAGCTGGGTAATGAGCGCGTAACCGTTCAGAGCCTGGACGTAGTACGTGTTGACGCTGAGCGCAACCTGCTGCTGGTTAAAGGTGCTGTCCCGGGTGCAACCGGTAGCGACCTGATCGTTAAACCAGCTGTGAAGGCGTGAGGAGATAGCAATGGAATTAGTATTGAAAGACGCGCAGAGCGCGCTGACTGTTTCCGAAACTACCTTCGGTCGTGACTTCAACGAAGCGCTGGTACACCAGGTTGTTGTTGCTTATGCAGCTGGTGCTCGTCAGGGTACTCGTGCTCAGAAGACCCGTGCTGAAGTAACTGGTTCCGGTAAAAAACCGTGGCGCCAGAAAGGCACCGGCCGTGCGCGTTCAGGTTCTGTTAAGAGCCCGATCTGGCGTTCTGGTGGCGTGACCTTCGCTGCACGTCCGCAGGACCACAGTCAAAAAGTTAACAAAAAGATGTACCGCGGCGCGCTGAAAAGCATCCTGTCCGAACTGGTACGTCAGGATCGTCTGATCGTTGTCGAGCAGTTCTCTCTGGAAGCGCCGAAAACTAAGCTGCTTGCTCAGAAACTGAAAGACATGGCTCTGGAAGATGTGCTGATCATCACCGGTGAGCTGGACGAAAACCTGTTCCTGGCCGCACGTAACCTGCACAAGGTTGACGTACGCGATGCGACTGGTATCGACCCGGTTAGCCTGATCGCCTTCGACAAAGTCGTAATGACTGCTGATGCTGTTAAGCAAGTTGAGGAGATGCTGGCATGATTCGTGAAGAACGTCTGCTGAAGGTGCTGCGCGCACCGCACGTTTCTGAAAAAGCGTCTACTGCGATGGAAAAAACCAATACCATCGTTCTCAAAGTTGCAAAAGACGCGACCAAAGCAGAAATCAAAGCTGCTGTGCAGAAACTGTTTGAAGTCGAAGTCGAAGTCGTTAACACCCTGGTAGTTAAAGGGAAAGTTAAACGTCACGGACAGCGTATCGGTCGTCGTAGCGACTGGAAAAAAGCTTACGTCACCCTTAAAGAAGGCCAGAATCTGGACTTCGTTGGCGGCGCTGAGTAAGTCGGAGGAGTAATACAATGGCAGTTGTTAAATGTAAACCGACATCTCCGGGTCGTCGCCACGTAGTTAAAGTGGTTAACCCTGAGCTGCACAAGGGCAAACCTTTTGCTCCGTTGCTGGAAAAAAACAGCAAATCCGGTGGTCGTAACAACAATGGCCGTATCACCACTCGTCATATCGGTGGTGGCCACAAGCAGGCTTACCGTATTGTTGACTTTAAACGCAACAAAGATGGTATCCCGGCAGTTGTTGAACGTCTTGAGTACGATCCGAACCGTTCCGCGAACATCGCGCTGGTTCTGTACAAAGACGGTGAGCGCCGTTACATCCTGGCCCCGAAAGGCCTGAAAGCTGGCGACCAGATTCAGTCTGGCGTTGATGCTGCAATCAAAGCAGGCAACACCCTGCCGATGCGCAATATCCCGGTTGGTTCTACCGTTCATAACGTAGAAATGAAACCAGGTAAAGGCGGTCAGCTGGCACGTTCCGCTGGTACTTACGTTCAGATCGTTGCTCGCGATGGTGCTTATGTCACCCTGCGTCTGCGCTCTGGTGAAATGCGTAAAGTAGAAGCAGACTGCCGCGCGACTCTGGGCGAAGTTGGCAATGCTGAGCATATGCTGCGCGTTCTGGGTAAAGCAGGTGCTGCACGCTGGCGTGGTATTCGCCCTACCGTTCGCGGTACTGCGATGAACCCGGTCGACCACCCACACGGTGGTGGTGAAGGTCGTAACTTTGGTAAGCACCCGGTAACTCCGTGGGGCGTTCAGACCAAAGGTAAGAAGACCCGCAGCAACAAGCGTACTGATAAATTCATCGTACGTCGCCGTAGCAAATAATTTTAGAGGATAAGCCATGCCACGTTCTCTCAAGAAAGGTCCTTTTATTGACCTGCACTTGCTGAAGAAGGTAGAGAAAGCGGTGGAAAGCGGAGACAAGAAGCCCCTGCGCACTTGGTCCCGTCGTTCAACGATCTTTCCTAACATGATCGGTTTGACCATCGCTGTCCATAATGGTCGTCAGCACGTTCCGGTATTTGTTTCCGACGAAATGGTCGGTCACAAACTGGGTGAATTCGCACCGACTCGTACTTATCGCGGCCACGCTGCTGATAAAAAAGCGAAGAAGAAATAAGGTAGGAGGAAGAGATGGAAACTTTAGCTCAACATCGCCATGCTCGTTCTTCTGCTCAGAAGGTTCGCCTTGTTGCTGACCTGATTCGCGGTAAGAAAGTGTCGCAGGCTCTGGATATTCTGACCTACACCAACAAGAAAGCGGCTGTACTGGTCAAGAAGGTTCTGGAATCTGCCATTGCTAACGCTGAACACAACGATGGCGCTGACATTGACGATCTGAAAGTTGCGAAAATTTTCGTAGACGAAGGCCCGAGCATGAAGCGCATTATGCCGCGTGCAAAAGGTCGTGCAGATCGCATCCTGAAGCGCACCAGCCACATCACTGTGGTTGTGTCCGATCGCTGAGACTCTGGAGACTAGCAATGGGTCAGAAAGTACATCCTAATGGTATTCGCCTGGGTATTGTAAAACCATGGAACTCTACCTGGTTTGCGAACACCAAAGAATTCGCTGACAACCTGGACAGCGATTTTAAAGTACGTCAGTACCTGACGAAGGAACTGGCGAAAGCGTCTGTATCTCGTATCGTTATCGAGCGTCCGGCTAAAAGCATCCGTGTGACTATTCACACTGCTCGCCCGGGTATCGTTATCGGTAAGAAAGGTGAAGACGTTGAGAAACTGCGCAAGGTCGTAGCGGATATCGCTGGCGTTCCTGCTCAGATCAATATCGCCGAAGTTCGTAAGCCTGAACTGGACGCAAAACTGGTTGCTGACAGCATCACTTCTCAGCTGGAACGTCGTGTTATGTTCCGTCGTGCTATGAAGCGTGCTGTACAGAATGCCATGCGTCTGGGCGCTAAAGGTATCAAAGTTGAAGTTAGTGGCCGTCTGGGTGGCGCTGAGATCGCACGTACCGAATGGTACCGTGAAGGTCGCGTTCCGCTGCACACACTGCGCGCTGACATTGACTACAACACCTCCGAAGCGCACACCACTTACGGTGTAATCGGCGTTAAAGTGTGGATCTTCAAAGGTGAGATCCTTGGTGGTATGGCTGCAGTTGAACAACCGGAAAAACCGGCTGCTCAACCTAAAAAGCAGCAGCGTAAAGGCCGTAAATAAGGAGCGTCGCTGATGTTACAACCAAAGCGTACAAAATTCCGTAAAGTGCACAAAGGCCGCAACCGTGGTCTCGCGCAGGGCACGGATGTGAGCTTCGGCACTTACGGTCTGAAAGCTGTTGGCCGTGGTCGTCTGACCGCTCGTCAAATCGAAGCAGCACGTCGTGCTATGACTCGTGCTGTTAAGCGTCAGGGTAAGATCTGGATCCGTGTATTCCCGGACAAGCCGATCACCGAGAAGCCGCTGGAAGTTCGTATGGGTAAAGGTAAAGGTAACGTGGAGTATTGGGTTGCCTTGATTCAACCGGGTAAAGTCCTGTACGAAATGGACGGTGTTCCGGAAGAGCTGGCCCGTGAAGCCTTCGAGCTGGCAGCAGCAAAACTGCCGATTAAAACCACCTTTGTAACTAAGACGGTGATGTAATGAAAGCAAAAGAGCTGCGTGAAAAGAGCGTTGAAGAGCTGAACACCGAGCTGCTTAACCTGCTGCGCGAGCAGTTCAACCTGCGTATGCAGGCTGCGAGTGGCCAGCTGCAACAGACTCACCTGTTGAAGCAAGTGCGTCGTGATGTCGCACGCGTTAAGACTTTACTGACTGAGAAGGCGGGTGCGTAATGACCGATAAAATCCGTACTCTGCAAGGTCGTGTTGTTAGCGACAAAATGGAGAAATCCATTGTTGTAGCTATCGAACGTTTTGTGAAACACCCGATCTACGGTAAATTCATCAAACGTACGACCAAACTGCACGTACACGACGAGAACAACGAATGCGGTACCGGCGACGTGGTTGAAATCCGCGAATGCCGTCCGCTGTCCAAGACTAAGTCCTGGACGCTGGTTCGCGTTGTAGAGAAAGCGATTCTGTAATAGAGTACGCGTTCTCTAACGAATAAACGGCTCAGTAATGAGCCGTTTATTTTTTCTACCCATATCACAGAAGCGGTGTTATAATGCCGCGCCCTCGATATGGGGCTTTTTATCGACCCTGATTTTGGGGTCTTCAGTAGTAGTTGACATTAGCGGAGCACTAAAATGATCCAAGAACAGACTATGCTGAACGTCGCCGACAACTCCGGTGCACGTCGCGTAATGTGTATCAAGGTTCTGGGTGGCTCGCACCGTCGCTACGCAGGCGTAGGCGACATCATCAAGATCACCATCAAGGAAGCAATTCCGCGTGGTAAGGTCAAAAAAGGTGATGTGCTGAAGGCGGTAGTGGTGCGCACCAAGAAGGGTGTTCGTCGCCCGGACGGTTCTGTCATTCGCTTCGATGGTAATGCATGCGTTATTTTAAACAATAACAGCGAGCAACCTATCGGTACGCGTATTTTTGGGCCGGTAACTCGTGAACTTCGTTCTGAGAAGTTCATGAAAATTATCTCTCTGGCACCAGAAGTACTTTAAGGAGCGAGTCATGGCAGCGAAAATCCGTCGTGATGACGAAGTTATCGTGTTAACCGGTAAAGATAAAGGTAAACGCGGTAAAGTAAAAAATGTTCTGTCTTCCGGCAAGATCATTGTTGAAGGTATCAACCTGGTTAAGAAACATCAGAAGCCGGTTCCGGCCCTGAACCAACCAGGTGGCATCGTTGAAAAAGAAGCTGCAATTCAGGTTTCTAACGTTGCACTCTTCAATGCGGCAACCGGCAAGGCTGACCGTGTAGGCTTTAGATTCGAAGACGGCAAAAAAGTCCGTTTCTTTAAATCTAACAGCGAAACTATCAAGTAATTTGGAGTAGTACGATGGCGAAACTGCATGATTACTACAAAGACGAAGTAGTTAACAAACTCATGACTGAGTTTAGCTACAATTCTGTCATGCAAGTCCCTCGGGTCGAGAAGATCACCCTGAACATGGGTGTTGGTGAAGCGATCGCTGACAAGAAACTGCTGGATAACGCAGCAGCTGACCTGGCAGCAATCTCCGGTCAAAAACCGTTGATCACCAAAGCGCGCAAATCAGTTGCGGGCTTCAAAATCCGTCAGGGCTATCCGATCGGCTGTAAAGTGACTCTGCGTGGCGAACGCATGTGGGAGTTCTTTGAGCGCCTGATCACTATTGCTGTACCTCGTATCCGTGACTTCCGCGGCCTGTCCGCTAAGTCGTTCGACGGTCGTGGTAACTACAGCATGGGTGTCCGTGAGCAGATCATCTTCCCAGAAATCGACTATGACAAAGTCGACCGCGTGCGTGGTTTGGATATTACCATTACCACTACTGCGAAATCTGACGAAGAAGGCCGTGCTCTGCTGGCTGCCTTTGACTTCCCGTTCCGCAAGTAAGGTAGGGTTACTTCATGGCTAAGCAATCAATGAAAGCACGCGAAGTTAAACGCGTAGCTTTAGCTGAAAAATACTTCGCGAAACGCGCTGAACTGAAAGCGATCATTTCTGATGTGAACGCTTCCGACGAAGATCGTTGGAACGCTGTTCTCAAGCTGCAGAGTCTGCCGCGTGATTCCAGCCCGTCTCGTCAGCGTAACCGCTGCCGCCAAACTGGTCGTCCGCATGGTTTCCTGCGGAAGTTCGGGTTGAGCCGTATTAAGGTCCGTGAATCCGCAATGCGCGGTGAAATCCCGGGTCTGAAAAAGGCTAGCTGGTAATTGTCACCAATTGAATCACGGGAGTAAAGACAGATGAGCATGCAAGATCCGATCGCGGATATGCTGACCCGTATCCGTAACGGTCAGACCGCGAACAAAGCTGCGGTCACCATGCCTTCCTCCAGGCTGAAAGTGGCAATTGCCAACGTGCTGAAGGAAGAAGGTTTTATTGAAGATTTCAAAATTGAAGGCGACACCAAGCCGGAACTGGAAGTGACTCTTAAGTACTTCCAGGGAAAAGCTGTGGTAGAAAGCATTCAGCGTATCAGCCGCCCTGGTCTGCGCATCTATAAAAGAAAAGATGAGCTGCCGAAAGTTATGGGTGGTCTTGGTATCGCAGTTGTTTCTACCTCTAAAGGTGTTATGACTGATCGTGCAGCGCGCCAGGCTGGTCTTGGTGGCGAAATTATCTGCTACGTAGCCTAATCGGAGGAAAGAATGTCTCGTGTTGCTAAAGCACCGGTCGTCATTCCTGCCGGCGTTGATGTAAAAATCAACGGTCAGGTTATCACGATCAAAGGTAAAAACGGCGAGCTGACTCGTACCCTGAACGATGCTGTTGAAGTTAACCAGGCAGACAATGCCCTGACCTTCGGTCCGCGTGATGGTTACGTGGATGGTTGGGCTCAGGCTGGTACCGCGCGTGCCCTGCTGAACTCAATGGTTATCGGTGTTACCGAAGGCTTCACTAAGAAGCTGCAGCTGGTTGGTGTAGGTTATCGTGCAGCGGTTAAAGGTAGTGTTGTAAACCTGTCTCTGGGTTTCTCACATCCTGTTGACCATCAGCTGCCGGCGGGTATCACTGCTGAATGTCCGACTCAAACTGAAATCGTGCTGAAAGGCGCTGATAAGCAGGTGATCGGTCAGGTTGCAGCTGATCTGCGCGCCTACCGTCGTCCTGAGCCTTATAAAGGCAAGGGTGTTCGTTACGCCGACGAAGTCGTGCGTACCAAAGAGGCTAAGAAGAAGTAAGGTAACACTATGGATAAGAAATCTGCTCGTATCCGTCGTGCGACCCGCGCACGCCGCAAGCTCAAAGAGCTTGGTGCGACCCGCCTGGTGGTACATCGTACCCCGCGTCATATTTACGCCCAGGTAATCGCATCGAATGGTTCTGAAGTTCTGGTAGCTGCTTCTACTGTAGAAAAAGCTATCTCTGAACAACTGAAGTACACCGGTAACAAAGACGCCGCTGCAGCTGTAGGTAAAGCTGTTGCTGAACGCGCTCTGGAAAAAGGCATTAAAGATGTGTCCTTTGACCGTTCCGGGTTCCAATATCATGGTCGCGTCCAGGCACTGGCAGATGCTGCTCGTGAAGCTGGCCTTCAGTTCTAAGGTAGAGGTGTAAGATGGCTCACATCGAAAAACAGGCTGGCGAACTGCAGGAAAAGCTGATCGCGGTTAACCGCGTATCTAAAACCGTTAAAGGTGGTCGTATTTTCTCCTTCACAGCTCTGACTGTTGTTGGCGATGGTAACGGTCGCGTTGGTTTTGGTTACGGTAAAGCGCGTGAAGTTCCAGCAGCGATCCAGAAAGCGATGGAAAAAGCCCGTCGCAATATGATTAACGTCGCGCTGAACCACGGCACCCTGCAGCACCCGGTTAAGGGTACTCACACGGGTTCTCGTGTCTTCATGCAGCCGGCTTCCGAAGGTACCGGTATCATCGCCGGTGGTGCAATGCGCGCCGTTCTGGAAGTCGCTGGAGTTCATAACGTTCTGGCCAAAGCATATGGTTCCACCAACCCGATCAACGTGGTTCGTGCAACTATTGATGGCCTGGAAAATATGAAGTCTCCAGAAATGGTCGCTGCCAAGCGTGGTAAATCCGTTGAAGAAATTCTGGGGTAATTGACCATGGCAAAGACTATTAAAATCACTCAAACCCGCAGTGCAATCGGTCGTCTGCCGAAACACAAGGCAACGCTGCTTGGCCTGGGTCTGCGTCGTATTGGGCATACTGTAGAACGCGAGGATACTCCTGCGGTTCGCGGTATGGTCAACGCGGTTTCCTTCATGGTTAAAGTTGAGGAGTAAGAGATGCGTTTAAATACTCTGTCTCCGGCCGAAGGCTCCAAAAAGGCGGGTAAACGCCTGGGTCGTGGTATCGGTTCTGGCCTCGGTAAAACCGGTGGTCGTGGTCACAAAGGTCAGAACTCTCGTTCTGGCGGTGGCGTACGTCGCGGTTTCGAGGGTGGTCAGATGCCTTTGTACCGTCGTCTGCCGAAATTCGGTTTCACTTCACGTAAAGCAATGATCACGGCAGAAGTTCGTCTGTCCGATCTGGCTAAAGTAGAAGGCGACGTAGTAGACCTGAACACGCTGAAAGCGGCTAACATTATCGGCATCCAGATCGAGTTCGCGAAAGTGATCCTGTCTGGTGAAGTATCTCGCCCGGTAACTGTTCGTGGCCTGCGTGTGACTAAAGGCGCTCGTGCTGCTATCGAAGCTGCTGGCGGTAAAATTGAGGAATAAGTAGCAGATGGCTAAGCAACCGGGATTAGATTTTCAAAGTGCCAAGGGTGGAATTGGCGAACTGAAACGCAGACTGCTGTTTGTTATCGGTGCGTTGATTGTGTTCCGTATTGGCTCTTTTATTCCGATCCCTGGTATTGATGCCGCTGTACTTGCCAAACTGCTTGAGCAACAGCGTGGCACCATCATTGAAATGTTTAACATGTTCTCTGGTGGTGCTCTCAGCCGTGCTTCTATCTTTGCACTGGGTATCATGCCGTATATTTCGGCATCGATTATTATCCAGCTGCTGACGGTCGTTCATCCGGCCTTGGCAGAGCTCAAGAAAGAAGGGGAGTCTGGTCGTCGTAAGATTAGCCAGTACACCCGTTACGGCACTCTGGTGTTGGCAATATTTCAGTCAATCGGTATTGCTACCGGTTTACCGAATATGCCTGGTATGCAGGGCCTGGTAATGAATCCAGGCTTTGCATTCTACTTCACCGCTGTTGTGAGTCTGGTCACAGGAACTATGTTCCTGATGTGGCTCGGCGAACAGATTACTGAACGTGGTATCGGCAACGGTATCTCGATCATTATCTTCGCCGGCATCGTGGCGGGTCTACCGCCAGCCATTGCCCATACTATTGAGCAAGCGCGTCAAGGCGACCTGCACTTCCTCCTGTTGCTGTTGGTTGCAGTATTAGTATTCGCAGTGACGTTCTTTGTTGTCTTCGTTGAACGTGGTCAACGCCGCATTGTGGTGAACTACGCGAAACGTCAGCAAGGTCGTCGTGTCTATGCTGCTCAGAGCACACATTTACCGCTGAAAGTGAATATGGCGGGGGTAATCCCGGCAATCTTCGCTTCCAGTATTATTCTGTTCCCGGCGACCATCGCGTCATGGTTCGGGGGCGGTACTGGTTGGAACTGGCTGACAACAATTTCGCTGTATTTGCAGCCTGGGCAACCGCTTTATGTGTTACTCTATGCGTCTGCAATCATCTTCTTCTGTTTCTTTTACACGGCGTTGGTTTTCAACCCGCGTGAAACAGCGGATAACCTGAAGAAGTCCGGTGCATTTGTACCAGGAATTCGTCCGGGAGAACAAACGGCGAAGTATATCGATAAAGTAATGACCCGCCTGACTTTAGTTGGTGCGCTTTATATTACTTTTATCTGCCTGATCCCGGAGTTCATGCGTGATGCGATGAAAGTACCGTTCTACTTCGGTGGGACCTCACTGCTTATCGTTGTTGTCGTGATTATGGACTTTATGGCTCAAGTGCAAACTCTGATGATGTCCAGTCAGTATGAGTCTGCATTGAAGAAGGCGAACCTGAAAGGCTACGGTCGATAAAGGTCGCTCGAGAAGTTACGGAGAGTAAAAATGAAAGTTCGTGCTTCCGTCAAGAAATTATGCCGTAACTGCAAAATCGTTAAGCGTGATGGCGTCATCCGCGTGATTTGCAGTGCCGAGCCGAAGCATAAACAGCGCCAAGGCTGATTATTTCGCATATTTTTCTTGCAAAGTTGGGTTGAGCTGGCTAGATTAGCCAGCCAATCTTTTGTATGTCTGTACGTTTCCATTTGAGTATCCTGAAAACGGGCTTTTCAGCATGGGGCGTGCAAATGAAATTATAGGAGTGCATAGTGGCCCGTATAGCAGGCATTAACATTCCTGATCAAAAACATGCCGTGATCGCATTAACTTCGATCTATGGTGTCGGCAAAACCCGCTCTCAAGCCATTCTGGCTGCTGCGGGCATCGCTGAGAATGTTAAGATCAGTGAGCTGTCTGAAGAACAAATCGACACGCTGCGTGACGAAGTTGCCAAATTTGTCGTTGAAGGTGATCTGCGCCGTGAAGTTAGCATGAGCATCAAGCGCCTGATGGATCTTGGTTGCTACCGCGGTTTGCGTCATCGTCGTGGTCTCCCGGTTCGCGGTCAGCGTACCAAGACCAACGCACGTACCCGTAAGGGTCCGCGCAAACCGATCAAGAAATAATCGGGGTGATTGAATAATGGCAAAGGCACCAATTCGTGCACGTAAACGTGTAAGAAAACAAGTCTCTGACGGCGTGGCTCATATCCATGCTTCTTTCAACAACACCATCGTTACTATTACTGATCGTC
This sequence comes from Kosakonia sp. S57, assembly GCF_016516575.1. Lineage (NCBI taxonomy): Bacteria > Pseudomonadati > Pseudomonadota > Gammaproteobacteria > Enterobacterales > Enterobacteriaceae > Kosakonia > Kosakonia sp. S57. Next base: position 13,091 of record NZ_JACVUL010000035.1, read on the forward strand.
AGGGTAACGCACTGGGTTGGGCAACAGCCGGTGGTTCCGGTTTCCGTGGTTCTCGCAAATCTACTCCGTTCGCAGCTCAGGTTGCAGCAGAGCGTTGCGCTGAAGCCGTAAAAGAATACGGTATCAAGAATCTGGAAGTTATGGTTAAGGGACCGGGTCCAGGTCGCGAATCTACTATTCGTGCTCTGAACGCCGCTGGTTTCCGCATCACTAATATTACTGATGTGACTCCGATCCCTCACAACGGTTGTCGTCCGCCGAAAAAACGTCGCGTATAACGCTCGTTTTCTAGGATTGTTGGAGAAAGAAAATGGCAAGATATTTGGGTCCTAAGCTCAAGCTGAGCCGTCGTGAGGGCACAGACCTGTTCCTTAAGTCTGGCGTTCGCGCGATCGATACCAAGTGTAAAATTGAACAAGCTCCTGGCCAGCACGGTGCGCGTAAACCGCGTCTGTCTGACTATGGTGTGCAGTTGCGTGAAAAGCAAAAAGTTCGCCGTATCTACGGTGTGCTGGAGCGTCAGTTCCGTAACTATTACAAAGAAGCAGCACGTCTGAAAGGCAACACCGGTGAAAACCTGTTGGCTCTGCTGGAAGGTCGTCTGGACAACGTTGTATACCGTATGGGCTTCGGCGCCACTCGTGCAGAAGCACGTCAGCTGGTTAGCCATAAAGCAATCATGGTAAACGGTCGTGTTGTTAACATCGCTTCTTATCAGGTTAGTCCGAATGACGTTGTTAGCATTCGTGAGAAAGCGAAAAAGCAGTCTCGCGTGAAAGCCGCTCTGGAGCTGGCTGAGCAGCGTGAAAAGCCAACCTGGCTGGAAGTTGATGCTGGCAAGATGGAAGGCACGTTCAAGCGTAAGCCGGAGCGTTCTGATCTGTCTGCGGACATTAACGAACACCTGATCGTCGAGCTTTACTCCAAGTAAAGCTTAGTACCAAAGAGAGGACACAATGCAGGGTTCTGTGACAGAGTTTCTAAAACCGCGCCTGGTAGATATCGAGCAAGTGAGTTCGACGCACGCCAAGGTGACCCTTGAGCCTTTAGAGCGTGGCTTTGGCCATACTCTGGGTAACGCACTGCGCCGTATTCTGCTCTCATCGATGCCGGGTTGCGCGGTGACTGAGGTTGAGATTGATGGTGTACTTCATGAGTACAGCACCAAAGAAGGCGTTCAGGAAGATATCCTTGAAATCCTGCTCAACCTGAAAGGGCTGGCGGTGAGAGTTCAGGGTAAAGATGAAGTTATTCTTACTCTGAGTAAATCTGGCATTGGCCCTGTGACCGCAGCCGACATTACCCATGACGGTGATGTCGAAATCGTCAAGCCGCAGCATGTGATCTGCCACCTGACCGATGAAAACGCATCTATCAATATGCGTATCAAAGTTCAGCGCGGTCGTGGTTACGTGCCGGCGTCTGCCCGAATTCATTCGGAAGAAGATGAGCGCCCGATCGGCCGTCTGCTGGTTGATGCGTGCTACAGCCCTGTAGAGCGAATTGCCTACAATGTTGAAGCTGCACGTGTTGAACAGCGTACCGACCTGGACAAGCTGGTCATCGAAATGGAAACCAACGGCACAATCGATCCTGAAGAGGCGATTCGTCGTGCGGCAACCATTCTGGCAGAACAACTTGAAGCTTTCGTTGACTTACGTGATGTACGTCAGCCGGAAGTTAAAGAAGAGAAACCAGAGTTCGATCCGATTCTGCTGCGCCCTGTTGACGATCTGGAATTGACTGTCCGCTCTGCTAACTGCCTTAAGGCAGAAGCTATCCACTATATCGGTGATCTGGTACAGCGTACCGAGGTTGAGTTGCTGAAAACGCCGAACCTGGGTAAAAAATCTCTTACCGAGATTAAAGACGTGCTGGCTTCACGTGGTCTGTCTCTGGGCATGCGCCTTGAAAACTGGCCGCCGGCAAGCATTGCTGACGAGTAACCGGATCACAGGTTAAGGTTTTACTGAGAAGGATAAGGTCATGCGCCATCGTAAGAGTGGTCGTCAACTGAACCGCAACAGCAGCCATCGCCAGGCCATGTTCCGTAACATGGCAGGCTCTCTGGTTCGTCATGAGATCATCAAGACGACCCTGCCGAAAGCGAAAGAGCTGCGTCGCGTAGTTGAGCCGCTGATTACACTTGCTAAGACTGACAGCGTTGCTAATCGTCGTCTGGCATTCGCCCGCACTCGTGATAATGAGATCGTGGCAAAACTGTTTAACGAACTGGGCCCGCGTTTCGCGAGCCGTGCCGGTGGTTACACTCGTATTCTTAAGTGTGGCTTCCGTGCAGGTGACAACGCTCCGATGGCTTACATCGAGCTGGTTGATCGCGCTGAATCGAAAGCAGAAGCTGCTGCAGAGTAATCTGTAGTAACGTAAAAAAACCCGCCTCGGCGGGTTTTTTTATTTCTACTCTATCCTCACCCTTCTAAACTAAGCCTGTTCTTGAGTTTAACCCCGGAGGCCATCATGTGGTTACTTGATCAGTGGGCAGAACGGCATATTGTTGATGCCCAGCAAAAAGGTGAATTCGATAATCTTGCGGGTAGCGGTGAGCCGCTCACTCTGGATGATGATTCCCATGTTCCTCAGGATCTGCGCGCGGGCTATCGATTATTAAAGAATGCCGGTTATCTTCCGCCTGAACTCGAAATGCGCAAAGAGGCGGTTGAACTTGTCGATCTGCTTAGCTGTGTTGAAAACGATCCCCATCAGCGCCATGAACTTAACCGTCGTCTCGCCTTACTGGAGCTTAAGCTGCGCCAGGCTGGCGTGAGTACTGATTTTCTTCGCGGTGAGTACGCGGCCAAACTACAGCATAAAGTTAACCCGGAGTGATCATGTATCGTATTGGTGAAATTGCAAAGTTGGCCGACGTTACGCCGGACACCATTCGTTATTACGAAAAGCAGCAGATGATGGATCATGGAGGGCGTACCGAAGGTGGTTTTCGCCTTTACACCGATCACGATCTCAAACGCCTTAAGTTCATCCGCCATGCCCGCCAGTTGGGTTTCACGCTTGAGTCGATCCGCGAACTGCTATCCATCCGTGTCGATCCTGAGCATCATACCTGTCAGGAATCGAAGAGCATCGTCCAGGCGCGGCTGAGCGAAGTTGAAGCGCGCATCGAAGAGATGCAGGCCATGCGGCGTTCACTGCAGAAATTAAACGATGCCTGTTGCGGCACTGCCCACAGCAGTGTCTATTGTTCTATTCTTGAGGCACTTGAGCAGGGGCCAGCTAACATTACGGCCAACTCCCGGAGTTGATCTTCTTCATCGCGAGGTCTACACTTCGGCCGTTTTACTACACAATCTGGAGAAATACATGAGTCGCTACCAACATACAAAAGGGCAGATAAACGACAACGCCATTGAGGCACTTCTGCATGACCCGCTTTTTCGTCAGCGAGTTGAAAAGAATAAGAAAGGGAAAGGAAGTTATCTGCGGAAAAACAAACATGCAAAAAAGGGCTTTCAGGAGGCCAGTGGCAAGCAAGCGAATCGCTTATTTACCACTGGCCTTCTTAGTTTTAAACGCGGCTGTTTTGTTCTTTCAGCAGGTCGCGAATTTCACTGAGTAACACTTCTTCTTTGCTCGGGGCCGGTGGCGCTTTCGGCTCTTCAGCCTGTTTGCGTTTCAGCTTATTGATCAGTTTGATTGCCAGGAAGATCGCAAAAGCGACAATAATGAAATCAAACACGTTCTGAATGAATACGCCGTAATGCATCACAACAGCAGGCACGTCGCCCTGTGCTTCACGTAGTGTCAGCGCAAACTGTTTAAAGTCGATGCCGCCAATCAACAATCCCAGCGGTGGCATAATGATGTCGGCCACGAGTGAAGAGACGATTTTACCGAAGGCCGCACCGATAATCACACCGACTGCCAAATCGACAACATTCCCACGCATCGCGAATTCGCGAAACTCTTTTAACATACTCATAATCTTCTCCATGTGCTTTGCGTCACACTAAGTCTAACAACATACCTAACAATTTCCATTTAGGTAAATAAAATAACGAGCTCTGTTAGTCCCTTACAATAAAGTGGAAATAAGAAGGGCGCTTAAATAAGCGCCCTGAAGGATTACAGGAAGAAGGGACTGGGCTGGAAGAGCCGCTCGACATCGGTGATGTATTTTTTGTCGGTCAAAAACATAATCACGTGGTCGCCTTGCTCAATGCGCAAATTATCATTGGCGATCATGACATCATCTCCACGAACCACCGCGCCGATGATCGTACCCGGCGGCAATTTGATCTCATCAATCACTCGACCCACCACCCGAGATGTCGTTTCATCGCCGTGAGCCACCGCTTCGATCGCTTCAGCCACGCCGCGACGCAGGGAAGAAACGCCGACGATATCCGCTTTACGCACATGGCTCAGCAAGGCCGAAATGGTCGCCTGCTGCGGAGAGATGGCGATATCGATAACGCTGCCCTGGACCAGGTCAACATAGGCGCGACGCTGGATCAGCACCATCACCTTTTTTGCTCCCATCCGTTTGGCCAGCATCGCTGACATAATGTTGGCTTCATCATCGTTCGTGACGGCGATAAAGAGATCCACTTGATCAATGTGCTCTTCAGCAAGCAGCTCTTGATCCGACGCATCACCGTAAAAAACGATCGTATTCTGCAATTTCTCGGCAAGTTCCGCAGCGCGCTGTTGATCGCGCTCGATCAATTTGACGCTGTAATCCTTTTCAAGCTGATGCGCCAGCCCGGCACCGATATTCCCGCCACCGACCAGCATGATCCGCTTATAGGGTTTCTCCAGCCTTTGCAGCTCGCTCATTACCGCGCGAATATGCTGTGACGCGGCAATGAAGAAGACTTCGTCACCAGCCTCAACAATGGTCGAGCCCTGCGGGCGAATAGGCCGGTCATGACGGAAAATCGCAGCGACTCGGGTATCGATGTGCGGCATATGCTCGCGCATCGTGGAGAGCGCATTTCCAACCAGCGGCCCGCCGTAATAGGCTTTTACGACCGCCAGGCTTACTTTGCCTTCAGCAAAATTGACCACCTGCAGCGCGCCCGGGTATTCAATCAGGCGATAGATGCTGTCGATAACCAGCTGTTCTGGCGCAATCAGATGATCGATAGGCACGGCTTCGGAATGAAATAACTTATCCGCATCCCGAACATAATCGGGGGAACGGATACGCGCGATGCGGTTTGGCGTGTTAAACAGAGAAAACGCTACCTGACAGGCGACCATATTGGTCTCATCGGAGCTGGTGACCGCGACCAGCATATCTGCATCATCGGCGCCCGCTTCGCGCAGCACGCGCGGGTGCGAACCGTGGCCCTGCACAACACGTAGATCGAACTTGTCCTGCAAGCTATGCAGGCGATCGCCATTGGTATCGACAACGGTGATGTCGTTATTTTCACCGACCAGGTTTTCGGCCAGCGTGCCGCCGACCTGTCCCGCACCCAGAATAATTATCTTCATCTGCTGTGACCCGTTGTCTCTCTCACTGTTTGATTAGCTTAGCGTAAAAGAAGCCGTCGCCCTCTTCGGCACCCGGTAGCCTCTGTAGGCCTGGCGCCTCCGGTGTACCTGTCTCGCTGAGTTGCGCATCCGGGGTTCGCTTCAGAAATGCTGCGACCTGATAACTGTTCTCTTGCGGTAAAATCGAGCAGGTTGCGTAAACCAACGTACCGCCACTTTTTAAGTGTGGCCAGATAGCATCAAGGATTTCTGCTTGCAGCTGTGCTAATTCGGAGATATCACGATCGCGACGCAGCCACTTAATATCGGGATGGCGGCGGATAACGCCCGTGGCCGAACAGGGTGCATCAATCAATATGCGATCAAACTGTTCATCGCCGCACCACTGCGCGGGGAAGCGACCATCACCCTGTTTCACCTCGGCTTTCATGCCGAGACGTTTCAGGTTGTCATAGACCCGTGACAGACGTTGTTCGTCAACATCAACTGCTAATACGCTAGCCTGCGGTGCTGCCTCAAGAATATGGGTAGTTTTACCGCCCGGTGCGGCGCACAGATCGAGAACACGCTCGCCATTCTGCGGCGCAAGGAAGGTGATGCAACCCTGGGCCGCTGCGTCCTGAACCGTTACCCAGCCTTCGCTGAACCCCGGCAGAGACATTACCGGCGCTGCATTTGCCAGGCGTACTGCGTCAGGGTAATCGCTATGAGTGAAACCCTGTTGCCCGCTCTCTTCGAGCAGTGCCAGCCAGCCATCACGCGTATGGTGCTGGCGATTGACGCGCAGCCACATCGGCGGGCGTTGATTACTGGCTTCAACGATCTCTGACCACTGCTGCGGATAGGCTTGTTGCACACGCTTTAACAGCCATGCCGGGAAAAGATAACGATTTTCGCTATTGGCGAACTCGGCCAGAAGCTCTTCCTGCTGGCGCTGGAACTGACGCAGCACGCCATTAATCAGCCCTTTCAACTGGGGGCGTTTGATGACCACTGCGCCTTCAACGGTTTCTGCCAGCGCTGCGTGAGCCGGAATGCGCGTATGCAGCAGTTGGTATAACCCAACCATAATGAGGTAGTGTACCGTCCGCTGTTTACCCGTCATTGGCCGTGACATGAGCTTATTAATAAGCCAGTCCAGCTGCGGCATAACGCGCAGCACGCCGAAGCAGAGCTCCTGCAGCAGTGCCTTATCTTTATCAGTCACTTTCTGTTGTAACGGCGGCAGGATATTGCTGAGCGATTGCCCTTGTTCAATAACCTGTTCAACTGCCTGCGCAGCCATGCTGCGTAAATTCATCTGTTTTTTCATAACCACAAAAATAAAAATGCCCGGCAGAACCGGGCTTAAATACGAGATCAGGCCAGACGGTTGCCTGGCACAAACCATTCCCGCCGCGAATTCAACAGATCCTGCGCGCTCATCGCTTTTTTACCAGCAGGCTGCAGCGTCTCAAGATTAAGTATGCCTTCTGCGGTTGCAACCTGAATCCCGGATTTCGATGCTTCAACAATCGTGCCGGGGTCAGCCTGCGTAGAAGAGGGAAGCACAGAGGCTTTCCATACCTTGACCGGCTGCTCATCAACCATAAACCAGCTCATCGGCCACGGGTTGAATGCGCGAATGCAGCGCTCAAGTTGTTCTGCGCTTAAGGACCAGTCCATACGCGCCTCGTCTTTACTAAGCTTCTCAGCATAGGTGACCAACTCTTCATTCTGGACTTGCGGCTGGGCACTACCCTGCGCTAATTGCTGCAGCGTTTCGATGAGACCCTGCGGCCCAAGCGCCGCCAGTTTGTCGTACAGCGTGGCGCTGGTATCTTCAGGCGTTATCGGGCAGGCCAGTTTATAAAGCATGTCGCCGGTATCGAGACCTACATCCATCTGCATGATGGTGACGCCTGTTTGCGCATCGCCAGCCCATAGCGCACGCTGAATCGGTGCCGCACCGCGCCAGCGCGGCAGTAAGGAGCCATGCACGTTAATGCAGCCAAGACGTGGCATATCGAGCACGGCTTTAGGCAAAATAAGCCCATAAGCCACGACCACCATCACATCAGCATTCAGTTCGGCGACCAGCTGTTGGTTTTCCGGCTGCCGTAAAGAGGCCGGTTGAAACACGGGCAAGCCTTTCTCTTCCGTCAGCACTTTTACCGGGCTGGGCATCAGTTTTTTACCCCGGCCAGCAGGGCGATCGGGTTGGGTAAAGACCCCTACGATCTGGTGTTCAGAAGAGAGCAGCGCGTCCAGATGACGCGCTGCAAAATCAGGAGTGCCGGCAAAAATAATACGTAGAGAATCTGACACGTTTATCCTTTTCTGCCCGCTTAAGCGCGGCCGTTCATACGATCCAGTTTTTCGACTTTCTGACGAATACGCTGGCGTTTCAGCGGAGACAGATAATCGATAAAGAGTTTACCGACCAGATGATCCATTTCATGCTGAATACAAATGGCCAGCAGACCATCAGCTTCAAGTTCAAACGACTTGCCATTACGATCCAGTGCGCGGATTTTCACTTTTTCCGCTCGCGGAACAAGGGCGCGTTGCTCCGGAATAGAGAGGCAACCCTCTTCAATACCCGTTTCGCCGCTCTTTTCCAGCAATTCCGGGTTGATCAACACCAGTTGCTCATCGCGATTTTCTGACACATCAATCACGATAATTCGCTGATGAATATCAACCTGCGTCGCCGCAAGACCGATGCCCTCTTCGGCGTACATCGTTTCGAACATATCATCAACGATACGTTGAATATCCGCATTCACTTCTTTTACCGGATCGGCGACTTTGCGAAGCCGCTCGTCCGGAATATGTAACACATGCAAAACTGCCATAAATATCCAGAGTTGTGTTCAGGAGTTGTAAAGAATATGCCCTCTATTCTAGACAAATCCCCTGGCGATTGACAGCATCAGTGACCGATCGCAAGGATTGCCGATACGGCTTATGGCAAGGGAGAGGGAATGACATCCACGGAAATTTGGCTACGTCTGGTACAGGTTGGCGACCTCTCTGGCGACAAGTGGCTGAGTATCGCGCAGCAGCTGGAGAGAAGCAGTGCGATGACGGCTGCTGACCTGCAGGTTTTGGGCATGACGGTTGCGCAGACGCGCCGCTTTTTTTCCCTTTCGGCACGGGAACTCGATCGTTGTCTTACATGGCTGGCGGATGCTCAACATCACCTTATTACTGCCAGCGATGCGGCTTATCCTGAACCGTTGCGCGCCATTGCTGATTACCCGGGCGCGCTGTTTGTTAAAGGCGATATCGCGGTTTTGAAATCCCAACAATTAGCCGTCGTCGGTAGCCGGGCGCACTCATGGTATGGCGAACGTTGGGGACGCCTCTTTTGTGAATCGCTCGCGCGTGCGGGCTTAACCATTACCAGCGGAATGGCGCTGGGAATTGACAGCGTCGCTCATCGCGCTGCAATAAGCGTTGGGGGGAGAAGCATCGGCGTGCTGGGTAATGGGCTCTTTAGCCTCTATCCGCGCAGACACACTGCCCTGGCTTCCCAGTTGCTGGAGCAGGGTGGGGCGCTGGTCTCCGAGTTTCCGTTATCAGCCACCCCGAAGCCGGGACATTTTCCCCGTCGTAACCGGATTATTAGCGGACTTAGCCGGGCAGTATTTGTGATCGAGGCCGCATTACGCAGCGGTTCGCTGGTGACGGCCCGGCTCGCGCTTGAGCAAGGGAGAGACGTTTTTGCCTTACCGGGGGCCGTTGGCAGCCCCGGCAGCGAGGGGCCGCACTAGCTATTAAAGCAGGGCGCGACGCCCGTTACATCGCCTGAAGAGATCCTCGAACATTTGCAATATGGGCTAAATTGGGTGGCGGAAACACACGAAAATGCAAATTATCCTCCAGAAGGCGAACAGGCGGCATTGCCATTTCCTGAGCTCCTGGCTAACGTAGGAGATGAGGTAACACCTGTTGACGTCGTCGCTGAACGTGCCGGCCAACCTGTGCCAGTGGCAGTTGCTCAATTGCTTGAACTGGAGTTAGCAGGATGGATCGCAGCTGTACCCGGCGGCTATGTCCGATTGAGGAGGGCAAGCCATGTTCGACGTACTAATGTACTTGTTTGAGACTTACATCCATAACGAAGCTGAATTGCGTGTGGATCAGGACAAACTGGAACGGGATCTTACCGACGCCGGATTTGATCGTGAGGATATCTACAACGCGCTTATGTGGCTGGAAAAGCTGGCTGATTATCAGGAAGGCCTCGCCGAACCGATGCAGCTTGCTTCTGATCCACTCTCCTTACGCATCTATACCGCAGAAGAGAGTGAAAGGCTGGATGCCAGTTGCCGGGGATTCCTGTTATTCCTGGAGCAGATTCAGGTGCTAAACCTCGAAACACGGGAAATGGTGATTGAGCGTGCGCTGGCGCTGGATAACGCAGAGTTCGAGCTGGAAGATCTTAAATGGGTCATCCTGATGGTGCTCTTCAATATTCCAGGGTGTGAAAACGCCTACCAGCAAATGGAAGAATTACTCTTTGAAGTGAATGAAGGTATGCTGCATTAACTGTTTTTGCAGCTTCAAGAGTTGTTATGACCAAATCAGCACTATTTACTGTGCGTAATAATGAGCCCTGCCCACAATGCGGGGCTGAACTTGTCATTCGCTCCGGGAAACACGGTCCGTTTCTCGGTTGCTCTCATTATCCGGAGTGCGATTATGTACGTCCCCTGAAAAGTCAGGCAGACGGCCATATCGTTAAAGTTCTGGATGGTCAGTTATGTCCTCTGTGCAGTGCCGAGCTGGTGCTACGCCAGGGGCGCTTCGGTATGTTTATCGGATGCAGTCAGTATCCGGCCTGCGAACACACCGAACTGATCGATAAGCCTGATGAAACGGCTATTGGTTGTCCGCAATGCCAGAGCGGGCACCTTGTCCAGCGTCGTTCGCGTTACGGCAAAACCTTCTACTCCTGCGATCGCTATCCTGATTGCCAGTTTGTCATTAACTCCAGACCGATAGCGGGTGAGTGCCCGGTATGTCACTACCCGTTGCTGACAGAGAAGAAAACCGCGCAGGGCGTCAAATGTTTCTGTGCCAATAAACAATGTGGAAAGCTGCTCCCAGCGGAATAAACTCGTGAAGAATAACCTGCCAAAAGATCCCATCGCCACCATGGTGAAGATCCTGAAAAAAGAAGAAGTCATCGCTTATCCAACAGAAGCCGTTTTCGGCGTCGGTTGCGATCCGGACAGTGAAACCGCCGTTCATCGCCTGCTTGAACTCAAGCAGCGGCCTGTCGAGAAAGGGCTAATTTTGATTGCTGCTAATTTTGCGCAACTGAAACCCTATATTGATGACAGCATGCTGTCAGACACTCAACGTCAGGCAATCTTTGCCTGCTGGCCAGGTCCGGTGACTTTTGTATTTCCGGCAAAACCAACCACGCCGCGCTGGCTCACTGGACGCTTTGATTCCCTTGCCGTGCGAGTCACCGACCATCCGCTGGTGGTTGAGTTGTGCGAGGCTTATGGCAAACCTCTGGTATCGACGAGCGCCAACTTATCCGGTCTGCCGCCGTGCAGAACCGCCCAGGAAGTTGTCGCCCAGTTCGGACCAGATTTCCCGGTTGTCGATGTACCGACTGGCGGCCGGCAGAATCCCTCCGAAATCCGTGATGCACTCACCGGTGAACTCTTCCGACAGGGGTAAATAGCATGGAACCGTACGTCGTTTTTGGAAATCCTGTCGCGCACAGCAAGTCGCCACTTATACATCAGCAATTCGCCAGCCAGCTGCAAATCGATCACCCCTATGGGAAAGCACTCGCCCCCGTTGATAATTTTGTTAATACGCTAAATGCTTTTTTTGATAATGGAGGCAAGGGAGCAAATGTCACCGTGCCTTTTAAAGAAGAGGCTTTTGCGCGTGCGGATGAGCTAACGGAACGCGCTGCGCTGGCAGGGGCAGTTAACACCCTTAAACGACTCGATGATGGGCGCTTGCTCGGTGATAACACCGATGGCATAGGGCTCTTAAGCGATCTGCAACGGCTGGCATTTATCCGCCCCGGTTCGCGCGTTCTGCTGGTGGGCGCGGGTGGTGCGGCGCGTGGGGTGATCTTGCCCCTATTATCACTCGATTGCGCTTTAACTATCACCAACCGCACCTGGTCTCGCGCGCAAACGTTAGCTGAACTCTTTGCCCATACCGGAAGCATAGAGGCGGCGGAGATGGAGTCACTTGACGAGCGGGAGTTTGATCTCATCATCAATGCGACTTCAAGTGGGATGGGGGGCGATATTCCGGCGCTACCGCAAGCAATTATTCGCCCTCAGACCTACTGCTACGACATGTTTTATCAGAAAGGCAGCACACCGTTCCTGGCCTGGTGCGAAAAGCTTGGCGCCGTGAACCGCGCAGACGGCCTCGGAATGCTGGTGGGGCAAGCGGCGCACGCTCTCTTTTTATGGCATGGCGTATTGCCAGAAGTTGAACCTGTTATCGCAGTGCTTAAACAGGAGTTGGCGAAATGAACCAGGCAATCCAGTTTCCCGATCGTGAAGAGTGGCATGACTCCACACAGGCGATCGTTTTTCCCGCGCTGGTTAACGGCATGCAGATGATGTGTGCAATAAAGAGCTCAGTAGTGGCGCAGCGTTTCGGTGGCAATACGCCAGAGGATTACCTTTCGCTTTTTCGCCAGCATCGCTGGGATCTGGAAGAGGAGGCGGAGCAGTGCATCCGCCGCCAGGAAGAGGACGATCAGGGCGTAATCTGGCTCTCCTGAGTAAGATACTCATCCTTCCATTTCACATAATTATTGGCCGAGTATTTCAAACCTTCGATTTCGGCCTCCGTCAGGGGGCGAATCTGTTTTACCGGGCTGCCCAGATAAAGGTAGCCGCTCTCCAGGCGCTTATTCTGTGGTACAAGGCTGCCTGCGCCAATCATGACCTCATCTTCAATCACTGCTCCATCCAGCACAATTGATCCCATCCCGACCAGCACGCGATGACCGATGGTGCAGCCATGAAGCATTACTTTATGGCCCACCGTGACATCTTCTCCTATAAGCAGTGGATTGCCTTCAAGGTTGTAGGAGGACTTATGCGTAACGTGCAGAACGCTACCGTCCTGAATATTTGTGCGTGCGCCAATCTCTACATAATTGACGTCACCCCGAATCACTACCAGCGGCCAAATGCCGACATCCTCTGCCATTCTTACATCGCCAACGACGACGCTGGTGGGATCAACCATGACGCGTTGACCAATAGTTGGGAAAAGATCCTTATAAGGACGCAGTACAGTAGACATAACACCTCACTTCAATCGGGCCAGAGCTATCACTTTGATCGCGGGATCCGCCTTCTGCAACTGTTTTATGGTGCATAAACTGTGCAGATCGCATGAGATCTCAGCGAAAAGGGCGAAAAAACAGCAGTCGGAAAAAAAGATCGCAAAAAGACTTGTGCTAAAAAATGGGATCCCTATAATGCGCCTCCGTTGACACGACAACGTGAATCACTTCACCAGATAGTCGCTTCAACGGAAGAGAAAAAATCCTGAAATTCAGGGTTGACTCTGAAAGAGGAAAGCG
>NZ_JACVUL010000036.1:0-25450 GCF_016516575.1 Kosakonia sp. S57
AAAGCAGTAACGATCCCGTAGGCCGGATAAGCGTTTACGCGCCATCCGGCATCTGCTCCTTTGCCGGATGGCGGCTTCGCCTTATCCGGCCTACAAAAGCAGAGCGATCCCGTAGGCCGGATAAGCGTTTACGCGCCATCCGGCAATGTGTTCCTTTTATTTACCTAAGTATTTCGCGTTGCAGGAAGGCGGCAAACCTGAGTATCCCCGGGAGCTTACTGAAGTAAGTGACCGGGGTACGACGGTGCAGCCAACGCACCTGCGGCGTGAAAGACGACGGTAAATTTATTCGATACCTTTGGTACGCAAATAATCTTCATAGTTACCGGTGAAATCGACCACGCGCTGCGGCGTAATCTCAATCACGCGGGTTGCCAGTGAGCTTACAAATTCACGGTCGTGCGAGACGAAAATCAGCGTGCCCTGGTACATCTCCAGCGCCATGTTCAGCGATTCGATTGATTCCATATCCAGGTGGTTGGTCGGTTCGTCCATCACCAGAATATTCGGTTTTTCCATCATCAGCTTGCCGAACAGCATACGGCCCTTCTCGCCCCCGGAGAGCACCTTCGCCGGTTTCTTGATATCGTCCTGGCTGAACAGCAGACGACCCAGGATGCTGCGTACCGCCTGCTCGTCGTCGCCCTCTTGTTTCCACTGGCTCATCCAGTCGAACACCGTCAGGTCGTTATCGAAATCCGCCGCGTGATCCTGCGCGTAGTAGCCGATGCGGGCGTTTTCCGACCACTTCACCGTGCCGCTCTCTGGCGTAAGCTCGCCGACCAAGGTTTTCAGCAGCGTGGTTTTACCGACGCCGTTAGTACCGAGGATAGCGACTTTCTCGCCCACTTCCATCAGCATATTGAAGTTTTTAAACAGCGGGCCGTTATCAAAGCCTTTCGTCACCTGCTCCACTTCCAGCGCGTTACGGAACAGTTTCTTATCCTGCTCGAAGCGGATGAACGGGTTCTGACGGCTGGAGGCTTTCACCTCGTCGAGCTTGATCTTATCGATCTGGCGGGCGCGGGAAGTTGCCTGACGCGATTTCGAGGCGTTGGCGCTAAAGCGGCTGACGAAGGATTGCAGCTCGGCAATCTGCGCTTTCTTCTTGGCGTTATCCGACAGTAGACGCTCGCGCACCTGGGTGGCAGCAGTCATATATTCGTCGTAGTTGCCCGGGTAGACGCGCAGCTCGCCGTAGTCGAGATCCGCCATATGGGTGCAGACCATGTTCAGGAAGTGACGGTCGTGCGAAATGATGATCATGGTGCTGTCACGCTCGTTCAGCACCTGCTCCAGCCAGCGAATGGTGTCGATGTCCAGGTTGTTGGTTGGTTCATCGAGCAGCAGAATATCGGGGTTAGCGAACAGCGCCTGGGCCAGCAGCACACGCAGTTTCCAGCCGGGGGCAACTTCGCTCATCGGACCGTAATGCTGCTCTACCGGAATACCAACGCCGAGCAGCAGTTCGCCCGCGCGCGCTTCCGCCGAGTAGCCATCCATTTCGCCATACAGCACTTCGAGATCGGCCACTTTATAGCCATCTTCTTCGCTCATCTCGGCGAGGCCGTAAATGCGGTCGCGCTCCTGCTTCACTTCCCACAGCTCGGCGTGACCCATGATCACCGTGTCGAGCACGCTGAAGGCTTCGAAGGCGAACTGATCCTGGCGCAGCTTACCGATGCGCTCGTTCGGATCGAGAGAGACGTTACCCAGCGACGGCTCTAAATCGCCGCCGAGGATCTTCATAAAGGTGGATTTACCGCTCCCGTTCGCGCCGATCAGGCCGTAACGGTTGCCGCCGCCAAATTTGACGGAAATATTTTCGAACAGCGGCTTACTGCCGAACTGCATGGTGACGTTGCTGGTGACTAACACGGCGATATCCTGAAATATGTGACAAACGCCATAGTATGCCACAATTCCGAATTAGATTCTTGCCCGCTGTCAGGCCGCTACACTGCAAACAACGGGAAAAAAGTGTGATTTCGTCAACATCTGAATTCCCTGGACGGGGGAATGCACATATAATGCGCTTCCTGCATTCTCAACCCAACGGCCAGTGTGGCAATAATCTCGCACAACATGAATATGAAATTAAGAACTCTCTTCGCGGCGGCCTTTGCTGTCGTGGGATTTTGCAATAGCGCGTCTGCTGTGACTTATCCGCTGCCGACTGATGGCAGCCGTCTGATCGGTCAGAACCAGGTCGTAACCATTCCTGAAGGCAATAACCAGCCGCTGGAATACTTTGCGGCTGAATACCAGATGGGTCTCTCCAACATGCTGGAAGCTAACCCGGGCATTGACGCCTATCTGCCGAAAGGCGGCACGGTAATGAACGTTCCGCAGCAGCTGATCCTGCCGGATACCGTTCATGAAGGGATTGTGATTAACAGTGCGGAGATGCGCCTCTACTACTATCCGAAAGGCACCAACACGGTGATCGTGCTGCCAATCGGTATTGGTCAGTTGGGCAAAGATACCCCGATTGCCTGGACCACCAAAGTCGAGCGTAAAAAAGCCGGTCCGACCTGGACACCAACGGCAAAAATGCACGCCGAATATCAGGCAATGGGTCAACCGCTGCCGCCGGTGGTACCGGCTGGCCCGGATAACCCGATGGGTCTCTACGCGCTCTATATTGGCCGCCTGTATGCGATCCATGGCACTAACGCCAACTTCGGTATCGGCCTGCGCGTGAGCCACGGCTGTGTGCGTCTGCGTAACGACGACATCAAATTCCTGTTCGAGAACGTGCCGGTCGGCACCCGCGTGCAGTTTATTGATGAGCCGGTAAAAGCGACCACCGAACCGGATGGCAGCCGCTATATCGAAGTTCACAACCCGCTCTCCACCACTGAAGCGCAGTTTACCGGCGGTGAAATCGTGCCGATCGCGCTGACCAAAGCGGTGCAGGCGGTGACCAGCCAGGCTGACGTTGATTCAAGCGTGGTTGACCAGGCGATCCAGAACCGTTCCGGTATGCCGGTACGTCTGAACTGATTCGCGGTCGGTTTGAATGCCGGATGGCGCTGCGCTTATCCGGCCTACAACTGATTTAAAAAGCGGAGCGTCGGCTCCGCTTTTTTTATGTGGGATGGCGGCTACGCGATATGTGGCCTGTAACGGGTTTTGTAGGCCGGATAAGCATCGCGCCATCCGGCAATAAAAGCGGCACTTTTTTATCCGTGGTTAACCACAATCACCCCGCCGTGATCGTAGCGGTAATGGCAATGGGCATACTCCAGCGGCGTGCCATCTTCCAGGTAGATAACCTGTTCCACCTCCAGCACCGGATCGGTCTCATCACAGTTGAGGTACTGCTTATCTTCCTCGCACGGCTTCAGCGCGCGGACAATGCGGTACGACCCCATAATTTTTAGCGCCAGATCGTCCTGCACATAGCGAAACACCGAGCTTTCGAGATGGCTGCGATTGAGCCCCGGCACCAGGTTTACCGGCATCAGTGTGAACTCCAGCGACACCGGTTCACCCTCCAGCAGACGCAGGCGTACAAAGTCATACACCGGCTCATCCGGCCCCACCAGCAGCGAAGCCTGCTCTTTTTCGCTGGCAAAACGCAGATCGAAGCGCACGATCTTGCTCGTCACTTCGCCAACGTTCTCCCAGGTTTTGGTGGCACCAAAATAGTCGCTGCCCGGCAGATCCCAGCGCGACAGCTGGAGGAAGTTTTTGCGGATAAAGGTGCCCTGCCCCTGGCGGGTATAGACCAGCCCCTCAACAATCAGCTGACGCATCGCCTGCTGGATGGTCATGCGGCTGGTATTAAACTCCGCCGCCAGCGCGAACTGGTCCGGCAACGGCGCGCTGGCAGGATACTCCTGGCTGAGGATGCGCCGCTTAATTTCCCGCGCGATGGTGATATATTTTGCCGCCATGACCCGTCCCGGTAATTTAGTCTATCCCATTGTTTCTTAAGGCCACTCTCTCGGCAATTTTGAGGAAAGGCAGGTAGAAGAATACACCAAAGATGATGATTATCAACTGAACCACCACCGCCCGCCAGTCGCCCGCCGTCGCCAGCCAGGCGCTTAAAATTGGTGGCGTAGTCCACGGGATCATCACCACGCAGCGCGCCATCCAGCCCATCGTCGTGCAGAACCAGGCAAACCAAATCCCAAGCGCCGGTAGCAACACAAAGGGGACCATCAGCGGCAGGTTAAAGACAATCGGCAGGCCGAAAATCACCGGTTCGTTGATGTTGAACAGCCCCGGCGAAATGGCCAGCCGCGCCACCTGCTTTGCCGACTGCTGTTTTGCGAAGATAAAGATAGCGATCAGCAGAGAGAGCGTGCTGCCAGTACCGCCAATCATGCCGAAAGTCGGCACAAAAATACTGTTGATGATATGCGGGATCGGCTGGCCGTTGGCAAAGGCGAGCATATTCTCATTGGTGTTAATCAACAGCAGCGGTTCGAGGATCACGCCGTTGACCACCGTCTGGTGAATGCCGAGCGTAAAGAGGAAGTTCCCGAAGCTGTAGATAAACAGCGTGCCCGGCAGGCTGGTGTTGATCTGGCGCAGCGGCTGCTGAATCAGGGTGGTGATGAGATGGATCAAATCCGTATGCAGCAGGTTAGCCAGCAGCGCCGCCACCATCGCGAAGAGCGACAGGGTGATGATGGTCGGGATCAGCGCCGAGAAGGATTGCCCCACCGCCGACGGCACATTATCGCCGAGAGAAATGGAGAAGCGCTTCACGCTGGCGACGCGGATAAACAGCTCCGTCGAGAGCAGGCCGATAATCACCCCGGCGAAAATGCCGGTGGTGCCGATATTGGCAAACGACAGCATCTGCGCAACGCTCACCGTGGTTTTACTCCCCACCGGCACCACATCAAGCTGCATCGGCATCATGATAATAAAGCTGGCAATCGCAATGACCACCGCTGAGACCGGGTTTTCGAAGTTCTTATTGCGCGCCAGCGACCAGGCGGTCATTGGCGCAATTAACAGGGCCGCGATATTCAGCGTGCCGTTAATCACCGCTTCGCCCCACACCTTAAAGCGTGCCAGCGTCTCGCCCTCCAGCACCCAGGGGAAAATGACGTTATTGATCAGCACCGCCAGCCCGGCGAGGATGAAAATCGGCATCACCGCCGCGAACGCATCGCGCAGGGATCGCAGATGCACCTGGTTTGCCAGGCGGGCGGAGAACTCCACGAACTTATCAACGAATAACTGCATTTTCGGCGTGATTTTTGTCTCAGACATTGCGCTGCCCTCTTATCACTGCGTTACATGTCACGCCCGTTGCTACGGATCACCCGTTGCAGCCAGCGGTAACTCTTTTTCGGTACGCGTCGCATATCTTTCAGGTCGTGGTTATCGCGGTTGACGTAGACCACGCCGTAGCGTTTACGCATATCGCCCTGGGAACTGAGAATGTCGATAAGCCCCCAGCCGAGATAGCCAATCACCTGCGCGCCATCTTCAAACATCGCATCCTGCATCGCCTGCAGGTGATCGCGGTGATAAGCAATGCGGTACTCATCATCAATCGGATTGACGCCGTCCCACTCCTCAATCACACCAATGCCGTTCTCAATCGGGAAGACCGGCAGCCGCCAGTCGTTGTAGTAGCGGGTTATGATGGCGCGAAAACCGAGCGGATCGATCTGCCAGCCCCACTCTGTCGCCTCAAGATAAGGGTTGGGCTTGTCGCCTTCGTGCAGGTAGTAGTTGACCGGCGTATCCGTGCCGATGGCGTCGCTGTCCAGCGTTTTGCTGGCGTAGTAGCTAAAGGCCATAAAGTCGTTTTTGACGCGCGCGATCTGCGCCAAATCCTCATCACGGTAGATATCGCCAAAGCCCTCTTTTTCCACCACCGCCATCACTGCCGGGCTGTAGCCCTGCCCGGCGTAGACGCGCAGCAGGTTCTGATTGAGGAATTCGTCATACTGCATGGCGCAGAAGATATCGCGCGGTTTGCAGGTAGCCGGGTAGATTAGCTGGTGCGCCAGCATGCCGCCCATCAGTTTGCCGGGCTGGGTATCGTGCAGATAGTGGGTCAGCAGCACGTGCGCCATCATCACGTGGTGCTGAATCTGGTAAAGCTCGCGCAGAGTTTTCTCGCCCTTCAGGTAGCCACCAACCTGAAACGCGCCGGGCATATGGTAGATATTCTGCTCATTAAAGGTGAGCCAGTACTTCACCTTGCTGCCGAAGCAGTCGATCATCTTCTGGCCGTAGCGCACAAAGGCATCCAGCACGTGGCGATCGACGAAACCGTTGTACTTTTCCGCCAGCGCCAGCGGCATATCGAAGTGATAGAGGCAGACCATCGGCTCAATGCCGCGCGCCAGCAGACCGTCAATAAAACGCGCGTAAAAATCGATGCCCTGCTGATTGAATTCACCATCGCCCTCAGGGCAGACGCGGCTCCAGGCGATCTGAAAGCGGTAGCAGTTCATGCCCAGATCCTGCATCAGGTCGAAATCTTCCTCGTAACGGTGATAGGAGTCGGTGGCGACTTTCCAGTCGGAGGCAAATTCGCTGGCCTCGCGGATATCGTAGACCGACATCCCTTTTCCGCCCTCATTCCACGCCCCTTCGGTCTGCATACTGGAGACGGAGTTGCCCCATAAAAAACCGGTCGGTAATGTTCTGCTCATTGCGCTTTCTCCATGACTAGTCATTTCGTATATATGACTAGTCATATAGCGAATGGCGAAAAAACAGGCAAAGAGAGAAGCGTGGTTTTGTGACGCTTTTCGAAAGAATTGTGTGAAACGGGAGAGATGAGCGGTGCAAAGTGCAGCAGGCCGGATAGCGTTAATGCTTATCCGGCCTGTACTTTATTTCTGAGGGTAAATTACTGCTGATTCAGTTGATTACGGCGATACTCGCCCTGGCGCTCCAGCATCCAGCCGGGGTATTCACGCGGCAGCGCGCTGACGGCATCAAGCTGTTTAAGCTCCTCGTCGCTCAACTGCACCGTGGTTGCAGCGAGGTTATCATCCAGCTGTTCCGGGCGTTTCGCGCCAATGATCACGCTGGTCACCGCCTGCTGGTGCAGCAGCCAGGCCAGCGCGATTTGCGCGACACTGACGCCTTTGCTGTCGGCGATAGTCCGCATCACATCCACGCAGTCGAAGGCGCGATCTTTATTCACCGGCGGGAAGTCAAACTCCACCCGGCGACCGCCCGCTTCGGCTTTGCCGTCGCGGCCATATTTGCCGCTCAGCAGGCCGCCTGCCAACGGGCTCCAGACCATCAGCCCGACATTTTCGCTCTGCATCATCGGCACCAGCTCACGCTCCAGATCGCGTCCGGCAATGGTGTAATAGGCCTGTAGCGAAGCAAAACGCGCGAGGCCCAGGCGCTCAGAGATGCCCAGCGCTTTGGCAATCTGCCACGCCGCCCAGTTGGAGACGCCGATATAGCGCACATGCCCGTGCTGCACCAGCGTATCGAGGGCGTACAGCGTCTCCTCCATTGGCGTCGCCGGATCAAACCCGTGCAGTTGGTAGAGATCGATATGATCGAGTTGCAGGCGCTTGAGGCTCGCTTTCACGCTCTGAATAATGTGAAAGCGCGAACTGCCGCGCGAGTTGACGCCCGCGGTGCCGGTTTCGCCGAAGACTTTGGTGGCTACCACCACATTTTCGCGCGGCACCTTCAGGTTTTTTAACGCCTGACCGGTGATCGCTTCCGAGCGTCCACCGGAGTAAACATCAGCGGTATCAATAAAGTTGATCCCGGCATCGAGAGCGCGACCCACCAGCTCTTCAGCCTGTGCCTGCTGCAGCTGGCCAATTTTGCCCCACATATCCTCCTGACCGCCGAAGGTCATGGTGCCGAGGCAGAGTTCAGAAACAAACAGTCCAGTATTGCCCAGTTTTTTGTAGCGCATGGTAGCGTCTCCTCATCGGTTGTTTGACGCAATCAGTTATACGCTCCGTGCCTGCGCGGCGAATGTGGGGATCCTGCCTGTTTCTTGCCCAATTCTCTGATTATCCGCGCGGCGCGTCGCCAAAGACTTTGTAATCAGGCAGTTGCACGTTCTGGTACGGCTCCCAGCCGCCGCCGAGGGCTTTGTAGAGCGCGACGAGATCGAGGCTGCTCTGCACCCGCGCCTGCTCGCGCTGCTGGCTCGCCTGCGCCAGCTGGCGCTGGGCGTCGAGCACATCGAGGAAGCTGGCAATCCCTTTGCGGTAGCTGTCGCTGGCAAGCGAAAAGGCGTTCTGCAACGCTTCCAGCGTCTTATCGAGGCTCGCTTCACGCTGCTGATCGGCGCGGTAGCTGACCAGCGCATTCTCGACATCGTTCAGCGCACTGAGCACCGTCTGGCGATAATTGAGCACCGCGGCACCCTGCTGCGCACGCGCCAGCTTGACGCTCGACACCAGCCGTCCGCCCTGGAAAATAGGGATCGAGACCTGCGGGCCAAAGCTGTAGAAGTGGCTGCTCCAGTCCGTCAGCCAGTTGGTTTCGCTATTACGCAGACCAAACTGGCCGCTAAGCGTCAGGCTCGGGAAGAGCTGTGCGACGGAGACGCCGATTTGCGCGGTCGCCGCATGCAGCGTCGCTTCCGCTTCGCGCACGTCCGGGCGACGGCGCGCTAAAGTGGAGGGAATGCCGGTTGGCACTACGTCCGGCAAGGCCGGGAGCGGCTGCGTGCCGCGCAGTTCGCTATCCAGCGCACCCGGCGTTTTGCCGAGCAGCACCGCCAGCGCGTTCATCGCCTGGCGCTCCTGCGCCTGATACTGCGGCAGCTGCGCTTCGAGGTTCGCCGCCTGGGCGCGGGCATTCTCCACATCCAGCTGCGGCGATAGCCCGCCCTGCTGGCGGTTTTGCGTCAGGGTCAAGGTCTCCTGCGCACTCTGAATCTGGGTATTCAGTGAAGCAATGATGCTCTGCGCGCCGCGCAGTTGCAGCCAGGCGCGCGCCACTTCCGCTTCCAGCGATACCAGCGCATCGTTGCGCTGCTCAATCGCCTGCTGCTGCTGGGCGGTGGTGGCCTCGACCTGACGGCGCATTTTGCCCCACAAATCCAGCTCCCACTGAGCATCAAAGCTGCCCTGGTAGAGATTGACCGGCTGAGTTAAGGCGCCCAGCGCGCCGCTGACCGCCGGATCGGCATTCTCCAGCTGGCCGTAGACATCATGGGATTTCAGCTCCCCTTCCAGCCCCAGCTGCTGGCGCGTCGCCTGTAGTGAGCCGTTCACCGCTGGCAGAAACGCGCCGCCCGCCTGGTTGATCTGCTCACGGGCACCGGCAATGCGCAGCACCGTCTGTTGCAGGGATAGATTTCCGGCAATCGCCCGTTCAATCAGGCTATTAAGCTGCGGCGAGTTAAAGGTCGTCCACCAGCGCGGATTAACCGCCTGCGGCGTCGCCCGGGATTTTACCGACGCATCACCCGGATCGTTCCAGCGCGCCGGGGTTTGCGGCTGCGCGGGCTGGTAATCCGGCCCGACCGCGCACCCGGCAAGGCACAGTGACAGAAAGGTAACGGGAAAATGACGCCATGCCATATTAATGTGCTCCTGCGCTGCCTTCGCTCTTGATCGGCGAAAGCAATAGACAAAATGGGATCAACAGAACCGCCACCACGCTCAATATGGTGAAGACATCGATGTAGGCCAGAATGCGCGACTGGGCGACCATCGCTTTGTACATCTGTCCAGTGGCGTTCGAGAAGGGATCGCCCGCCAGCCTGGTGAAGTTGCGCACCGACTCCGCCATTGACCGCAGCGCCAGCTGGAACTGCTCATTAAAGGGCGACGTGTGTTCGGAGAGGTGCGACATATGCGCCTGCGAACGCTCGGTGATCGCCGCCGTTGAAAGCGAAATGCCGATCGATCCCGCTACGTTACGGAACATAGTAAACAGCGCCGCCGCATCGGCATTCAGCTGCCGCGGAATGGTGATAAAGGCGATGGTGGTGAGCGGCACAAACAGGAAGCCCAGCCCGATCGACTGCGCACTGCGGAACAGCACCAGCGTTTCAAAGTCGACATCCGGCGTCAGCGAGCGCGTCCACCAGAAGGAGGCCGCCAGGCAGAAGAAGCCGAAGGCGATGATCCAGCGCGTCTGCACCACCGGCATCAGCTTCAACACCAGCGGAATGGTTAACACAATCAATATGGCTCCCGGCGAGAGCACCAGCCCTGACCAAGTAGCGGTGTAACCGAGATCCTGCTGCGCCAGCTGCGGGATCACCACCGAGCTGCCATAGAGGATCATCGCCATCCCGGCCATCAGCAGGCTGGAGACGGTAAAGTTTTTATCAGCCATGCAGCGCAGATCAACCACCGGCTTTTTGGCATACATCAGCCAGTAGATCGCGCCGACAATGCCTACCGCCGTCAGCACCGCAAAGATGCGGGTGAAGTCGGAGTTAAACCAATCCTCATCTTCCCCGCGATCGAGCATTACCTGCAGGCAGCCAAGACCGAGGGCGATCAGGCCAATGCCCGGCCAGTCGATGGAGAGTTTCTGTTTTGATTTACGCTCCCACGGCGGATCTTCCAGCAGCTGGTAGATCGCCAGCACCGTAACGATGCCCACCGGGATATTGATAAAGAAGACCCAGCGCCAGGAGTAGTTATCGGTGATCCAGCCACCCAGCGTCGGGCCAAGCACCGGGGCGACGATAATGGCGATGGAGGAGAGACCAAAGGCTTTGCCGCGATCTTCCGGTTTGAAGTAATCCAGCAGCACCGATTGCTGCGTCGGTTGCAGGCCGCCGCCGAAGAAGCCCTGCAAAATACGAAACAGAATGATCTCCCACAGCTCGGTAGCGATACCGCACAAAAACGAGCAGACGGTGAACATCACAATGCAGATAAGGAAAAACTGTTTGCGGCCAAAGGTACGGCTAAGAAATGCCGAGATGGGCAGCACAATGCCGTTCGCCACCAGGTAGCTGGTCAGCACCCAGGTGGATTCGTCATAACTGGCGGAGAGCGACCCGGCGACGTGCGGCAGCGCCACGTTGACGATGGTGGTGTCGAGGATCTCCATAAACACCGCGAGGGTGACGACCCACGCCACCGCCCACGGGTTACTGGCCGGACGCCAGTTTTCATGACTGTGGTCGGTCATTCCAGCGTAACCTTCGGTTCAACTGAGAGGCCGAGCGGCAGCGGTTTATTCGGGTCCAGCCCCTTATCGATAACGATCTTCACCGGCACGCGCTGAACAATCTTCACAAAGTTACCGGTGGCGTTTTCCGACGGGAAGGCGGCGAACTTCGAGCCACTCCCCTGCTGGATACTGTCGACATGCCCTTCCAGCTCCAGATCCGGCCAGGCATCGACGGTGACCGTCACTTTATTACCCGGACGCATACGCTCCAGCTGCGACTCTTTAAAGTTCGCCGTTACCCACACCTCCTGAGAGACCAGCGAAAAGAGCGCGCTCCCGGCCTGCACCAGCGTACCGTTTTGCACATTACGCTTGGTGACATAACCATCGAACGGCGCGCGGACGTTAGTCCACGAGAGGTTGAGATTAGCGGTTTCCAGCTGCGCTTTCGCCTGTGCTACTTGTTGCTCGCGCGCCTCGACGTTGGTCTCCTGCTGGCGGATCTGCAACTGCACCTGCTCGGCCACTTCCAGCTGCGCCTGCGCGCTGGCAAGCTGCGCCTGGGCACTGCGCAATTGCGCATTAGCGGTATCAATATTTTGTTGGGTGGTCGCGCGGGGATCGACACCGCGTTGACGTTTATAAGCGGCTTCGGCGTTAGCCAGATCGGCCTTCGCTTTCAGTACCTGCGCGCGAGCTTCATCCCGCTGCGCCGGGTACTGCACTTTAGAGAGCGCGAGCTGCGCCTGTGCCTGGTGAAGCTGCGCGGTCGCCAGCCCAAGCTGGGCCTGCGCCTGATCGCGCTGGGCGGTGGCATCGCGCGGGTCGATCACCACCAGCAGATCGCCCTTTTTCACCCGCTGGTTATCTTTTACCCGCAGATCGGTGACGTAGCCCGCCACTTTCGGCGCAATGGTCACCGCATCGCCGTCGGTGAAGGCGTCATCGGTGGTCTCCTGGTTGCGGGTTAATAACCACCACACCAGTGCCACAACAACCATCACCACGACGACAATGCCGAGAATAATCAGCGGCTTCTTTCCGGGGCGTTTGCGGGGTTTGTCGTCTTGCTGCTCTTTTTCGTCGTCCTGAACGTCGTCAGGTTGGGTTCTCTTTTCTGCCATAATCTCGCAACGTTCCTGTCAGGTAACGGCACCGAGGATGCGCCGTTTACTAAACTTAGGCGGTTGCTATACATTTGCCAGGATAAACTGACAAATCAGCACTATATGACTAAGAGTAATCCGTATCCCACCAGCGCAGCCCACACCAACAGCGGCATCGAGTAGAGATGGAAGCGCCACCAGATGCGACGATTGTTTGCCATACGCAGGGCAATAAGGTTCGCCAGCGATCCCGGCAGCAGGCCAAAACCACCGACGTTAACCGCCCAGGCCAGCAATGTATCGGGCGGAACATAGTTGAGCAGCAGAATGGTCGCTGGCACATTGCTGATAAACTGCGACAAACCGATGGCGGTAAGCCATAAGCCCGGCGGCGAAAGCTGGCCGGTGCTGGCAAGCGTCGCGTGCAGCGCTGGCAGCTGCGTCAGCAGATGGACATCAATAAACATGGCGATAAAGACCAGCAGCAGCGTCCAGTCAACGCTGAACACCACCCGGCGCGCCAGGAAGAGAAAACCGACGGCGATAATTGCCAGCCCCCACAGCTCCTGTTTCAGTTCAAGCGCGGTGATAAAGACCAGGTAGAAACCAAGGCAGCTCCAGACCAGCTTCGGTTTCCACTCGCTTGAGCTCTGCCCGCTATGGTAAGTCAGCGCTTTCGCGGAGAAGCAGAACCAGCAGAGCACCAGCAGCGTGGCCATCATGGCCAGCGCCAGCGGTGCCATTTGCCAGATAAAGGCCGGGAAAGAGAGCCCCGAACGGCCCCAAATCAGGATGTTCTGCGGGTTACCAATAGGCGTTAAAAGCGATCCGGCGTTGACCGCCAGCGCTTCAAAGATGATCAGCCGGTTAACCGGGATTTCGCACAGCTTCTTTAGCGTGATGGTCAGCGGCACGACAATAAACAGCGCGACATCGTTAGTCAGAAAGGTAGAGAGCACCGCCGCCGCCAGCACGAGGAAGATCGCCAGCTGACGTTCATGCTGAAAACGGCGCACCATGCGCCGGCCAATCACATCAAAATAGCCACTCAGCTCCACCCCTTTGGTCAGCAGCATTAACCCACTGAGGGTAATAATGGTGTGCCAGTCGATGGCTCCGGGCCACTTCTTTGGCGCAAAGGGCACAAAGAAGCATAGGGCGACGCCGATTAACAGTAACAGGTGGAGAAAGCGGTCACGCGCCAGGGCGCGAATAAAAGGGAGGTTCATTCAGATGGCGTCTCGTGTTGCTGCGTGAAACGACGGAAACATTCAAGGGTCTCTTCGCTGACGTGGTGCTCCATCCCTTCCGCATCGCGCCGGGCGATATCCGGGCTGACGCCTAACACCAGCAGGAAACTCTCAACGATTTGGTGACGCTCGCGGCTCTCCTGCGCCAGCCTCTCCCCTTCGGCGGTGAGAAAGACGCCGCGCCATGGGATCTGCTCAATAAGACCGACCGAGGCGAGCCTTTTTAACATCTTCGCCACCGTGGGCTGCGACACGCCGAGGCGCGCGGCCATATCCACCTGGCGGGCTTCCCCCACTTCGCGGATCAGATCGGAGATGAGTTCAACATAGTCATCAATCAGTTCGCGGCGGTGCGCTTCGCGGACCTGGCGGAAACCTTCGACATGCTCTTCGACATTAACCAGCGTCACTTTTTTTATTGTTTGCTTACCTGCGCGACGGTTCATAGTGCTTCCCCTGACGGTGAGACGCTGTGCAGCATCATATAAGAGAGGCGCATTGTAAACCATCCGTGAATCAGTACAAAAAATTAACGTATTAGCCGTAGCTATGTAATATAGCCTGTGCTATATCTGTATGTAATGCGTTCACCTTTCATGGATCGAAGGGGTCCTAATCATCAGGAGGTGACAATGAATGAGTTCAAGAGGTGTATGCGCGTGTTTAGCCACTCTCCCTTTAAAGTCCGTTTAATGCTGCTCAATATGTTGTGCGATATCGTCAACGGTAAGCCGCAGCCGAACGAAGATAAACCTACCCACTGATGCGGCGTCGCGGTACGCCGCTTCATTTTTCTGTCATCTTATCGCTTCATACTGACCTGTTTCCCCCAAAATCCGCGTAATTTTGCTGGATTTGCAATCACTCTCGCAAAACAATCTCTTAGCTGCTGTTGACCTTGAACCCGCCGCGCTTTATCTTTGCGCAGCCCTGCACTCAATGCGCACCGCAGACGCGGATCCCCTCCCCCTCTCAGCGCGCTGTCCGGCAGGTTTTGACCCTTACGCCAGGGTGAGCACATGGCGTTTCACGAAATCATCTATGAGCGTAATCCTTAAAGAGTCCGTTGCCCTGCGCGGTCAGTCGATCAATCCGTGGATTGGTTTCTATTTCCTGCAGTCCCTGTTAATTAACTTTGCGCTCGGCTACGAATTCAGCGTGCTGTATGCGGTGGTCTCCACCTGCGCGCTCTGCGTGCTCTGGCGTCATGCGCCGCGCGCGCAAAAAATCTTTCTGACCATCACCACGCTGGTGGCTGCCAGCTACTTTCCGTTTGGTCAGGCTTATGGCGCGCCCAACTTCAACACCCTGCTGGCGCTGCGTTCGACCAATATTGAAGAGTCGTCAGAAATTCTGACCATCTTCCCGTGGTATCACTACGTGATTAGCGTTGGCATTCTCGCGCTGGGCGTGATTGCGCTGCGCCGCAGGGTGCTGGTGCCTTCGACGCCGTGGCTGAAGTGGGACACGCTGGGGGTAATCTTTTGCGTCGCCGCCTACTTTATCGGCCCGGTACAGAACCACTTTCGCGGCTTTGAGTTCCGCCTGATCGACACCGGCGTGCCGGTGCTGCGCTTTGTGCGCGATGTCGCCTACAACTACCACGAAGTGAAGGTGGAAGAGGAGAACATGGCGCAGCTCTCCGGGATGAAAGATACCTGGACGGTCACCGCAGTTAATCCGAAGTATCACGTCTATGTGGTGGTGATTGGCGAGAGCGCGCGGCGCGATGCGCTGGGCGCTTTTGGTGGGCACTGGAACAATACGCCGTTTGCCAGCCAGGTGAATGGCGATCTCTTTACCGACTATGTTGCCGCCAGCGGATCGACACAGAAGTCCCTCGGCCTGACCTTAAACCGCGTGGTCAACGACAAGCCGCAGTATCAGGATAACTTTGTCACGCTGGCGAGCCGCGCCGGTTTCCAGACCTGGTGGTTCTCAAACCAGGGGCAGATTGGCGAATATGACACGGCGATTGCCAGCATTGCGAAGCGTGCCGATGAAGTGCAGTTCCTGAAACGGGGCGACTTTGAAGCGGATAAAAACACCCGCGATGAGGATCTGTTAAAGCTCACCAACCAGGTGCTGAGCGTGCGGCGTAATCAACCGCAGCTGATTGTGCTGCATCTGATGGGGTCGCATCCGCAGGCGTGCGATCGCACCGGCGGCAAGTATAACGAGTTTGTGCAGTCGAAAGAGACCTCCTGCTACCTCTACTCCATCACCCAGACGGACGATCTGCTGGGCAAGATCTACTCCCAGCTGCGCAACAGCGGCGAGAGCTTCTCGATGGTCTACTTCTCCGATCATGGTCTGGCGTTTAAAGAGCGCGGCAAAGAGGTGCAGTATCTCGCCCATGACGACCATTTTCAGCAGAACTTCCAGGTGCCGTTTATGGTGGTCTCAAGTGATGCGACTAAACATCGTCTGATTAAAGCGCGCCGCTCTGCCAACGACTTTTTGAGCTTCTTCTCGCAGTGGACCGGGATTACCGCCACGCAGATCAAAAATGCCTACCCGTTTATCTCGGGAAAAAAAGCGGGGCCAGTCTACGTAACCAACTTTAAGTTACAGAAAGTGGACTATAACCATCTCGGCACCGACCTGTTCGACACGCGCAGCAGCCGTTAACGGTCTATGCTTTTTGCAGGCAAAAAAAATCCGCCCCTTGAGGCGGATTTTTATTATCGCAAAAGCGATTAGAAGCGGTAACCAACACCAGCGATCCAGGTGCCAACGTCAACGCTACGGATACGGCTCTGCTCGTAGGAGAAGTCCAGAGCAACGTTTTCCATCGGGTTGAACTGCAGACCAGCACCGTAAGAAACGCCGTAGTCGCTGGTGTCAGACACTTTAGCAACGTCAGCAGTCTGCTGGAATTTACCGTAGCCAACACCAACTACACCGTAGATGCTCGCCCAGTCATTGATGCGGAAAGCCGGACCAGCAGTGATGCCGTAGTACTGAGCTTTGTTATAAACGCCTTCACCGGTAGTACGATCTTTTTCGGTGTAGGTGAAGGAACCGATAACGCCCAGCGGGTTGTTATCCTGCTCGTAACGGTATTTCAGGTTGAAACCGTTGGTTTTGTTAGCAATACCCTGAGCGTCGCTCTGAGCATAACCGCCGGAAACAGTAGAAGTTGATGCTACTGCGGAACCTGCAGAAACCGCCAGAAGAGCGGCCAGTGCTGAAAGACATGCAATTTTTTTCATAATCCACCTCAAATGTGCTTCAAGAAATCCTGGGTACTACGCATTTAAATATATCAAAAATTATAAGGAAACTCTTTGAGAGAAATAGAGTCTAAAGCGTTCTTTCATGTAACAGAAAGTTTCCGCTTCTTAACAACTCATTCATTAAAAAGCACTTTTCTCAAGAGTCGGACTATTATGGTACCTGTTCTGGAATTCGTTCATCCAGATTATTCTTAAATAAACAGGCCAATAAACGACCGCCCGGACGCCATTATACGGATTTTTTCAGCCCTTTTTACAACCAACCATCAACCGTCTGAATACTATTTCAAGTAGACTGTCGGCTCTGCCTCATTTGACACTTAACGGAGAAGGGATGCCTGTTTTGCCGCGTAAACTGCCGGTGTGGGTACCGGTTATCATTCTGCTTATCGCGATGACCTCGATTCAGGGAGGGGCGTCGCTGGCGAAATCACTCTTTCCTCTGGTTGGCGCGCCCGGCGTCACCGCGCTGCGTCTTGCCCTCGGCACGCTTATCCTGGCGGTTGTTTTTAAACCATGGCGTTTGCGCTTTACCCGTGAACAGCGATTGCCGCTGCTCTTTTATGGTCTTTCGCTCGGCGCGATGAACTACATGTTCTATCTGGCGATCCAGACCGTGCCGCTCGGTGTGGCCGTGGCGCTGGAGTTCACCGGTCCGCTGGCCGTCGCCCTCTTCGCTTCGCGACGGCCAGTTGATTTTATCTGGGTGATCCTCGCCGTGCTGGGGCTGTGGTATCTGTTGCCGCTGGGCCAGGATGTGGCGCATGTTGATTTAACCGGCGCGGCGTTTGCGCTCGGCGCGGGAGCCTGCTGGGCTATCTATATTCTGAGCGGGCAGCGCGCGGGCGAGGATCATGGCCCGGCGACGGTGGCGCTGGGCTCGCTGATTGCCGCTATCGTCTTTGTTCCCCTTGGCGCGTTCCAGGCGGGCGACGTGTTGTGGCACTGGTCGATTTTACCGCTCGGTATTGCGGTGGCGATTCTGTCGACTGCATTGCCCTACTCCCTTGAGATGATCGCCCTCACCCGTTTACCGACGCGTACCTTCGGCACGCTAATGAGCATGGAGCCGGCGCTCGCTGCCGTCTCGGGCATGATCTTCCTCGGTGAGACGCTTGCGCTCCAGCAGGTGCTGGCCTTGATGGCGATTGTGATTGCCTCAATGGGGTCGACATTAACCCTGCGCCGCGAGACCACAATAAAAGAAGTGGATATTGGTAAATAATAATTATTCAGCATGAGATTTCGCTCATGCTGAATATTCATTCATGCCTTTGACATTATTTTTTACGCTTTAAGTAAATTCTTTATTAATTAGAATTATTCTTAGTTATCCACTGTCTCTTTATTAGATTTATCTTACATTTCATTCGATTAGTTGCGCGTTTTCGAAATCGTGACCTATATTTAAATCACGCTATCGAACTGATAGGCATAGCCAAAACCGACGACGGTTAATCTGGTGCTATACTTAGTCCCGGTAATTACCTGGGACACAAACATCAAGAGGATATGGATTATGAGTACCGCTAAACTGGTAAAAACGAAAGCGTCTAATCTGCTTTATACCCGTAACGATGTATCGGACAGCGACAAACAAGCGACCATTGAGCTGCTGAATCGCCAGGTGATCCACTTCACTGACCTGTCTCTGATCACCAAGCAGGCCCACTGGAACATGCGCGGCGCGAACTTTATTGGCGTGCACGAAATGCTGGATCAGTTCCGTACTTCGCTGGTAACGCACCTTGATACCATGGCAGAGCGCGCGGTTCAGCTGGGCGGTGTTGCACTGGGTACCACACAGGTGATCAACAGCAAAACGGCACTGAAAAGCTACCCGCTGGACATTCACAGCGTGCAGGATCACCTGAAAGAGCTGGCCGATCGTTATGCGGTTGTCGCGAACGACCTGCGTAAAGCCATCACCGAAGCGAAAGATGAAGATACCGCAGATATCTTTACCGCCGCTTCCCGCGATCTGGATCAGTACCTGTGGTTTATCGAAGCGAACATCGAATAAGCCAGATCTTTTCGCTATCGCTCTGACCCCTGCGCCTCCGGTGCGGGGGTTTGCACTTTTATGGTGCAACACTTCGCCCCCCTTCCCGCCACAAAGTTACCGCTTCGTAATTATCTCATCACAAAATTGTTAATAAGTGATTGTTTCTCGCCCACGTTGTGCGCTAAATAGCAGCACTGCCGACAATCTCGCGCGAGCGCACCAAAAGAGTGACTCAAAATGGTGCATTGCGGTGTCATTGCTACACTTATTGTGCAACCGGTTAAAGCTTCGCCTTTACAAAACAATAGGTTGTAAACCTGGCATGATTTTTTCATACTGCGTTCATTCTCGCAGGGGCTCGCTCCCCCGATACAAAAGGAAACACTATGAAGTCTGTATTGAAATTCTCCCTGGCCGCACTCGCTCTCGCCTTTGCTGTTTCTTCTCAGGCTGCTGATAAAAAACTGGTTGTGGCTACCGATACTGCATTCGTTCCTTTCGAATTCAAAAAAGGCAATGAGTACGTTGGTTTCGACATCGACCTGTGGGCTGCCGTGGCGAAAGAGCTGAAGCTGGATTATGAACTGAAGCCGATGGACTTCAGCGGCATCATCCCTGCGCTGCAAACCAAAAACGTTGATGTCGCACTGGCGGGCATTACCATTACTGAAGAGCGCAAAAAAGCGATCGACTTCTCTGACGGCTACTACAAAAGCGGCCTGCTGGTGATGGTCAAAGCCGACAACAACGACGTTAAAAGCGCGAAAGATCTCAACGGTAAA
Source organism: Kosakonia sp. S57 (assembly GCF_016516575.1). Taxonomy (NCBI): domain Bacteria; kingdom Pseudomonadati; phylum Pseudomonadota; class Gammaproteobacteria; order Enterobacterales; family Enterobacteriaceae; genus Kosakonia; species Kosakonia sp. S57. Next base: position 19,441 of record NZ_JACVUL010000036.1, read on the forward strand.
GTGATCGCAGTTAAGAGCGGCACCGGCTCCGTGGATTACGCGAAAGCGAATATCAAAACTAAAGATCTGCGCCAGTTCCCGAACATCGATAACGCCTACATGGAACTGGGTACCGGTCGCGCTGATGCGGTTCTGCACGACACACCAAACATCCTCTACTTCATCAAAACCGCCGGCAACGGTCGTTTTAAAGCGGTAGGCGACTCTCTGGAAGCGCAGCAGTACGGCATCGCCTTCCCGAAAGGCAGCGACGATCTGCGTGAGAAAGTGAACGGCGCGCTGAAAACCCTGCGTGAGAACGGTACGTACAACGAAATCTACAAAAAATGGTTTGGTTCTGAGCCTAAATAATTATTAAAAAGTAACAGGTTAAACGTCGGGGGCGGCTTTCGTCCCCGCGCTATTTGTCTCTTCTACGGTATACAGGAATTAATCACATGCAGTTTGACTGGAGCGCCATCTGGCCCGCCATTCCGCTTCTACTGGACGGGGCCAAAATGACCTTGTGGATCTCGATCCTCGGTCTGGCTGGCGGTATCGTTATCGGCCTGATGGCTGGTTTAGCCCGTACCTACGGCGGGTGGATCTCAAACCACGTCGCCCTCGTATTTATTGAAATTGTCCGCGGCACGCCGATTGTCGTGCAGGTGATGTACATCTACTTCGCCCTGCCGATGGCGCTGCCGGATCTGCGCATCGACACCTTCACCGCCGCGGTAGTGACGATCATGATCAACTCCGGCGCATATATTGCCGAGATCACCCGTGGTTCGGTGCTGTCGATCCATAAAGGCTTTAGCGAAGCGGGCATGGCGCTTGGTCTGTCGCGCCGCGAAACCATTCGCCACGTCATTATGCCGCTGGCGCTGCGCCGTATGCTGCCGCCGCTTGGCAACCAGCTGATCATCAGTATCAAAGATACCTCGCTGTTTATTGTTATCGGCGCGGCTGAATTGACCCGCCAGGGCCAGGAGATCATCGCCGGGAACTTCCGCGCGCTGGAGATCTGGACCGCCGTCGGCGTTATCTATCTCATCATTACCCAGGCACTGAACATCGTGCTTCGCCGTCTTGAAAAAAGGATGAAAATCCTGTGATTGAATTTAAAAACGTTTCCAAGCACTTCGGTAAAACCCAGGTGCTGCATGATATCGACCTCAACATTACCCAGGGCGAAGTGGTGGTGATTATCGGGCCGTCCGGCTCCGGTAAATCGACCCTGCTGCGCTGCATCAACAAGCTGGAAGAGATCACCAAAGGCGATCTGATTGTTGATGGTCTGAAGGTCAACGACCCGAAAGTGGATGAGCGCCTGATCCGCCAGGAAGCGGGCATGGTGTTCCAGCAGTTTTACCTCTTCCCGCACCTGACGGCGCTGGAGAACGTGATGTTTGGCCCGCTGCGCGTGCGCGGCACCAACAAAGCGGAAGCGGAAAAGCAGGCGAAAGCGCTGCTGGCGAAAGTGGGCCTCGCTGAGCGCGCCCATCACTACCCGTCCGAGCTCTCCGGCGGCCAGCAGCAGCGCGTGGCGATTGCCCGTGCGCTGGCGGTAAAACCGAAGATGATGCTGTTTGATGAGCCGACCTCGGCGCTCGATCCGGAGTTGCGTCACGAAGTGCTGAAAGTGATGCAGGATCTGGCCGAAGAGGGGATGACAATGGTGATTGTGACCCACGAAATCGGCTTTGCCGAAAAAGTGGCCTCGCGTCTGATTTTCATTGATAAGGGCCGCATTGCCGAAGATGGCAACCCGCAGCAGCTGATTGAGAATCCGCCCAGCCAGCGCCTGCAAGAGTTCCTGCAGCACGTCTCCTGACAGCCAACCCCTCCAGCCGGAGGGGTTTTTCTTTTGCGGATTGTGCGCAATTTTCTCCCGCCCTCCCCCGGCACCTATACTTATCCCTTTGCGGGATTTTCTCACCGGAGGAGCTATGCCGTGGATTTTGTTACTGATTAGCCTGCTGTGCGCGCCGCTTCAGGCCGCGACGATACCCGGCGTTACCGCCGCAACCACCACTCCCACCTCAGCGCAAACCAGCGAACCCGATGTTGAACAGAAAAAAGCGGCCTATGGCGCGCTGGCCGATGTGCTGGAGAATGACGAATCACGCAAAGAGCTGATCGACCAGCTGCGTAAAGTCGCCACCACGCCGCCGCAGGAGCCAGTGCCGGTCATCTCGCCGCCCGCCATTGAAGAGCAGAAAACGGTGCTGGAGAAGGTTACCGAAGTGGCGGATTACTATGGCGAGGCGCTCTCGACCCGTTTTGCCCAGCTGTGGCGCAATATTACCGGCTCGCCGCACAAAGCCTTTAACCCGCAAACCTTCACCAATGCCGCCAGCCACTTCATGCTGCTCGCGGTGCTGGTCTTCGCCTTCTGGTGGACCGTGCGTTTCTGCGTCTCGCCGGTTTACCGCCGCATGGGCGCGTGGGGGCGGCGTAAAAACCGCGACAGCAGCAACTGGCTACAGCTGCCGTCGATGATCGTCGGGGCTTTTATTATCGACATCATGCTGTTGGCGCTGACACTGTTTGTCGGCCAGGTGCTGCGCGCCAATCTTACGGGTGGCAACAGCACTATCGCTTTTCAGCAAAGCCTGTTTCTTAACGCTTTCGCGCTGATTGAGTTTTTCAAAGCGATCCTGCGGCTTATCTTCTGCCCGCGCATTCCCGATCTGCGCCCGTTTCATATTCGTGATGAGACGGCGCGCTACTGGCATCTGCGTTTAAGCGCGCTCAGCAGCCTGATTGGCTATGGGCTGCTGGTAGCGGTGCCGATTATCTCCAATCAGGTGAACATTCAGTTTGGCGCGCTCGCCAATGTGGTGATCATGCTCTGCATTACCCTCTGGGCGCTCTACCTTATTTTTCATAACAAGCGCGAGATCCAGCACAACCTGATCCTGCTGGCAGACCGCTCGCTGGCCTTCTTCAGCCTCTTTATCCGCGCCTTTGCGCTGGTGTGGCACTGGCTTGCCAGCGCCTACTTCATCGTGCTCTTCTTCTTCTCGCTGTTCGATCCGGGCAATAGCCTGAAGTTTATGATGGGTGCGTCATTGAGCAGCCTGGCGATCCTCAGCGTCTCGGCGTTTATCTCCGGCGTGCTGTCACGCTGGCTCGATAAAACCATCACCCTGTCGCCGCAGGTGCAGCGCAACTACCCGGAGTTGCAGAAACGGCTTAATGGCTGGTTATCCGCCTCGATGAAGACCGCCCGTTTCCTGGTGGTCTGCACCACCATCCTGCTGCTGTTAAGCGCGTGGGGGCTGTTCGATTTCTGGCACTGGCTCAATTATGGTGCCGGGGAGAAGGCGGTCGATATTCTGATCCGCATTGCGCTGATCCTCTTCTTCTCCGCCGTCGGCTGGACGCTGCTGGCAACGATTATTGAGAACCGCCTGACATCCGATATTCACGGCCGCCCGCTGCCCAGCGCGCGCACGCGTACCCTGCTGACGCTGTTTCGTAACGCGCTGGCGGTGGTGATCAGCACCATTACGGTGATGATTGTGCTCTCAGAGATTGGGGTGAATATTGCGCCGCTGCTGGCGGGTGCCGGGGCGCTGGGGCTGGCGATTTCGTTCGGTTCGCAGACCCTGGTGAAAGATATTATCACCGGCATATTTATTCAGTTCGAGAATGGGATGAACACCGGCGATCTGGTGACCATCGGCCCGCTTACCGGCACGGTGGAGCGCATGACCATTCGTTCCGTCGGCGTGCGCCAGGATACCGGCGCGTATCATATTATCCCGTGGTCATCGATCACCACCTTCGCCAACTTTGTGCGCGGGATTGGCTCAGTGGTGGCGAACTATGATGTCGATCGTCATGAGGATACAGACAAAGCCAATCAGGCGCTGAAAGATGCGGTGGCGGAACTGATGGAGCAGGAGGAGATTCGCGGTTTGATTATCGGCGAGCCAAACTTTGCCGGGCTGGTCGGGCTGACCAACACCGCCTTTACGCTGCGTGTTACCTTCACCACCCTGCCGCTAAAGCAGTGGACGGTGCGTTTCGCCCTCGACACGATGGTGAAAAAGCATTTCGACCTCGCCCACGTACGCCCGCCGGTGCAGACCTACCAGATGGTGTCGGCACCGGAAGGGATTGGGCAAGCGCAACCGGCGGCGAACGCCGGTACGCCGCCCGCACAACCTACCCTTTAAACCGGCTCTGTGCCCAGCGTTTACGCTGGGCCTCGTCGAGGAAGCTCCAGGCGATAAAGCGGCTCTGCTTCTGCCCCTGCGCCATCTCTTTTTTCACCACTTTAACTGCGCCGACCTGCGTCAGTGCGCGGTAGAGTTCCGGCAAGTTGTCGCCGCGCGACACCAGCGAGGTGAACCACAACACCTGGCGGGCAAACTGCTTGCTCTCGGCAATCATCGTCTTGATAAAGGCCACTTCGCCGCCTTCACACCACAGCTCCTGCTGCTGGCCGCCGAAGTTCGCCGCGTCCGTCACAGCCTGGCCAAGGTTGCGCCGCTTGCGCTCGCTGTTTGCCTGCGCACTCTGCGCCGAGTCATGGAAAGGTGGGTTACAGATAACGGCATCGTAGGACTCATTTTTATGAATGATGCCGGTGAGGATAGCCGCCGTATCTTTCTGGCGACGCAGGCGCACCGCGCGGGTCAGGCCGGGATTGGCCGCAATGATCGCCTGCGCGCTGGCAAAGGCTTCGGCGTTGACTTCACTGCCGGTGAACCGCCAGCCATATTGATGGGCGCCAATCAGCGGATAGATGCAGTTCGCACCGGTGCCGATATCGAGCACGCTGGCCTGCGCCGGAATAGCGCCGTTATCGCTCTCTGCCAGTAGATCGGCGAGATGGTGCAGATAATCCGCGCGGCCCGGCACCGGCGGGCAGAGAAAGCCGTCCGGGATATCCCACTCGCGCACGCCGTAGAAATGCGCCAGCAGCGCCTTATTCAGGGCTTTCACCGCCTGTGGATCGGCAAAATTAACGGTCTCTTCCCCGTTCGGATTGCGCGTGATAAAGGCGCGCAGCGACGGGTTGACGGCGCACAGGGCGTCGAGGTCGTAGCGGCTATGGTGGCGGTTACGCGGGTGCAGACCCGGCTTCTGGGCATTCATGGCATTCTCCTGTTAACAGCGGCGTAAGATACCCGTTGACGCCAGCCGGGTAAATAAGGGAGCCTGAAGAAACTTTTTGCCATCAGGAGACGCTATGTATTTTTATGAGCCCGCGAAAGGCCATGGCCTGCCGCACGACCCGCTGAATGCCATTGTCGGCCCGCGCCCTATCGGCTGGATCGCCTCGCTGGACGGGCAAGGCCGCCGCAACCTGGCACCCTATAGCTTCTTCAACTGCTTTAACTACCGCCCGCCAATTATTGGTTTTGCCAGCAGCGGCTGGAAAGATAGCGTGCAGAATATCGTCGAGAGCAAAGAGTTTGTCTGGAATTTAACCACCCGCGATCTGGCGGTACAGATGAATGAGACCTCCGCATCGCTGGCGCACGGCGAAGATGAGTTTGCCCGCGCCGGGCTGACCCCGGCAGAGAGTCGCCTGGTGCGCGCCCCGCGCGTGGCGGAAAGCCCGGTTAACTTTGAGTGCCGCTTGTCGCAGTGCATCCAGCTCACCGCCGCCGACGGCAGCCCGATTGAGAGCTGGCTGGTGCTGGGGGAAGTGGTGGCAGTGCATATTGATGAGTCGCTGCTCGAAGAGGGGATTTACCAGACGGCGAAGGCACAGCCGGTGCTGCGCGCCGGAGGGCCGTCCGCTTATTACGCTATTAGCGAGGATCAGCGTTTCGATCTGGTTCGCCCGGATAATCGTTAATCAATGCCGCCAGGCTATTATCGACGGCATGCTTGCCGGATGGCCTATTTCTGAAACGGCGTAGGCCGGATAAGCGGGACGCGCCATCCGGCAATGGGCCTAGCATATGGCATTTTGTGGAACGGTTCCGTTCACCAGGCGCTCGGGAGTTTCATCAATCTCTTATGCGGTGAACGGGACAAGGGGGGGACCGCTCCCCCCTTGTCA
>NZ_JACVUL010000037.1:0-22297 GCF_016516575.1 Kosakonia sp. S57
GCGCAGTGCGCAGCACCGATTTCCTCGCGGGGCCGCGGGGATTGACAAGGGAAGCGGCCGCTTCCCTTGTCCCGTTCACCGCATAAGGGGTTAATGAAACTCCCCAGCGCCTGGTGAACGGAACCCTTCCACCAATCCAACATGCCAACCCATTTCCGCCATCCGGCAATTCGCTTACAGCCCGCGTTTCGCCATCAGTGCCGCCAGCTCAACCAGCCGGTTGGAGAATCCCCACTCGTTATCGTACCAGGCGAGGATTTTCACCATATTGCCGCCAATCACCAGCGTTGAGAGGCCGTCGATAATCGATGAACGCGCATCGCCCTGATAATCACTGGAGACCAGCGGCTCATCGCTATAACCGAGGATCCCTTGCAATGGCCCGGCGGCGGCGGCTTCGCGGAAGGCGTTATTTACTTCATCTGCCGTTACATCGCGCTTCAGGGTGACGGTGAGGTCAACAATCGACACCACCGGCACCGGCACGCGTAACGAATATCCGGTCAGGCGACCTTCGAGTTCCGGGATCACTTTCCCCAGCGCTTTTGCCGCGCCGCTGGAGTAGGGGACAATTGAGAGCGCCGCCGCACGCGCACCGCGCAGATCTTTCTCCGGCTGGTCGTGCAGCGCCTGGCTGTTGGTGTAAGCATGGGTGGTGTTCATCAGGCCATGCTCAATGCCAAAGTGCTGATGCAGCACCTGGGCGGCGGGAGCCAGGCCGTTGGTAGTGCAGCTACCGTTGCTCACCACGAGGTGTTTTTGCGGATCGTACTGCCCATCGTTCACGCCCAGTACAATGGTTAAATCGTCGTTTTTACCCGGCGCGGAGATAATCACCCGCTTTGCGCCGCCGCTGCTGATATGTACCGCCGCTTTCTCACGGTCGGTAAAAAAGCCGGTCGCTTCGATCACTATCTCTGCGCCCACCTCGCGCCACGGGATCGCTGCCGGATCGCGCTCGCTAAACACGCGGATCGTTTTGCCATCAACCCGCAGCTCGCCTTCGCCCGCCTCAACCGGCACCGGCAGGGTGCCGGAGAGGGAGTCGTACTTAAGCAGGTGCGCAAGGGTTTTACTGTCGGTGAGATCGTTGATCGCCACAATCTCGACCTCGGTATTGCCGAGTGCAGCGCGTAACACATTGCGGCCGATACGGCCAAAACCATTAATGCCAACCTTAACCATGATGCTCTCCTTCCAATCGGGGTCTGCATTCACTGTAGGCCTGGCATCTTTTGGCGTAAATGACAAAAAAGGATCACTTTACGCCAAAGTGCGGCGGTGGAAACGCTGGCGATATTCGCCGGGGGTGAGATGCAACTGGCGCTCAAAGGTGCGGCGCAGGTTGATGCTGCTGCCAAAGCCGGTTTGCAGGGCGATGCGATCCAGCGTGTCGCGGCTCTGCTCAAGCCTGTCGCGCGCGGCGGCAAGGCGCGCTTCGGCAACATAACGCGCCGGGGAGATGCCGGTTTCGCGGGTAAAGACGCGGGTGAAATTGCGCGGGCTCATCGCCACCTGCTCGGCCAGCGCCTCCACGCTTAAATCCGCTGCGAGGTTTTGCAATATCCAGCTTTGCAGCGTGCTGATTGGCCCACTGTTTTCGGCCTGTTGCAGATGGTAGCGGCTGAACTGGAGTTGCCCGCCGGGGCGGCGCAGATACATCACCAGATCCTGCGCCACATCGCGGGCGAGGGTAAACCCGTAATCCTCCTCCACCAGCGCAAGGGTAAGATCGAACCCGGAGCTGACGCCGCCGGAGGTCCAGACCGGGCCATCCTGAATATAGAGCGGGCCGCTCTCGACCGTAATAGTGGGATAGCAACGCTGCATCGTCTCCAGCAGCCGCCAGTGGGTTGTCGCCCGGCGACCATCAAGCAGACCCGCCTGCGCCAGCAGCATCGCGCCGCCGCAGATGGAGACCACGCGGCGCGCGTGGGGGGCGGCAAGACGCAGCCAGTCCACCACCGCCGTGCCTTCCTCTTCGTCGTTACCGCGACCGGTGATCATAATAGTGTCCCAGGGCTTGCGCGGATCGATCTCCGGCAGCCGATGGTCGGCTAACAGGTTTAAACCAGACTGACCATGGATCACCGGGTGAGGTTGGGTAGTGGCAATACGCAGGGTGTAACGGGGTTCACCGGTGCCGTCCGGGTGCAGGCGATTGGCCTGCATCAGAATGTCGGCAATACCGGCGGATTCAAACAGCATGCCGCCATCGGGCACAATAATCAGGAAGGTTTTCATGTCCTGAAAAGTACGCTGATAACAAAATAAGTCAACCAGCGGAGATAAAAATGCCCGGCGCATAGAGGCCGGGCAAGTCAGGCAAGGCACGTAGCGGGAGGGTCTTTACCCTCTGTTACTCATGTTGTTCAGCCAGCTCCTGCACCTGCTGGCGATTTGCCATCCTTGCGACGAGGTATTGCTGGAGCGGATCGAGCTTCGGTTCACGGTGTGCGCGTAGCATTGCGTCTTCATTACTGGCGGCCACCTGTACCGGTACGAAGGGTTTTTCCAGGCGAGTACGTTCAAACTCATCCTGCACCTGCCAGCCGAGATCGGCGCTGGTGCGCGAATTAACACGGACATTCCTTACACGTTTCAGGTTCTGTTGCATATCTTGTTCCTCATCGGTGACGACAGCCTGTCTGATTGCGAATCGAGGTGCCGACATTGCCGCAATATGTTCCAGGAGTGGTGATCGTAAAGACCACGCCAGTAAAAGAGGGATGCCGCTGTAACACACCGTGCATCCTGAAATAGTTTAGTACGGCTAATCAAAGTGCTAAATCAAGGGATTAGGACATTCTTATGTTAATGACCGCTCAGGTTATCGCCGTTAATTTATCGTGCAATAACAAGAGTTCGCCCTGCCTGACTTTTGCCGTACCGTTTACCTTGGTGTTCGCAAACTCTTTTGGCTGATAACGCCTTTAAATTGACCGCAGATTAATTCACTGTCATTTAAAGCAGTTATCAGCCACAACGAAGCGGAAAATTATTCCACTTCTGCTTTCTGGTTAATTTTGCTGGTGGCGATTTTAGTCAGGAGATTATCGGTATTTTTCTCCTCTTCCAGCGTTTGCGCCAGCAGCTCAGCGGCTTTCTTATAGCCCAGCTGTTTTGCCAGCGTGCAGAGCGTGCCGTAAGAGGCAATTTCGTAGTGCTCTACTTTTTGCGCTGCGGCAATCAGGCCCGCATCGCGCAGGGTGCCTTTTTCGCTCGCTTCGATCACTTCGTTCGCTTCTTCAACCAGACCTTCCATCGCATGACATTTCATACGTTTCAGTTTCACGTTAGCTTCTGCTTCCAGCAGCATATCGATACGTTCAATCTGACCATGGGTCTCTTCGAGGTGCTGTTTAAATGCCTGCACCAGCTCAGCGTTAGAGGCTTCGCGCGCCATTTTGGTCAGTGCGCGCGCCAGCTGCTTCTCAGCGCTGTAAATGTCGGATAAACCATGAATAAAAAGGTCGTTAAGCGTATTAATCTGCATAATATCCACCCAATAATAGCGTTAAAAATAGCGAGCCATCGCTGGCTCGCCAGTTATTAATCTTTAATTTCAAAGCAGTAATTATTCCGTCACAGCAATATTAGTTATTGCCGGATTTACGGCCGCCGCTGTGGCTATTCTGGCCGCCTTTTTTACCTGCTTCGGAAGCGCGCTGCGGATCGTTTTTGAAATTACCGCCGCTCTGTTGACCGCCTTTGCGGCCTGCTTCTGATGCCTTTTCACGATTCTCGGCGAAATTACCTGAGCCACCACGATGTTCAGCCATAATATTTCTCCTGTTTCGTTGTTTCAGTGTAACGACACTTTATTTGTGAGCAGTGTCGCCGGCGTTCGTCATTAAATTTAGACCCGCTTGTGGAATAGTCAAACGGCAGGGGGAAGGCGGGAATTAACAAAAATATAATATCGTTTAAGAGGATATATTTTAATTAGACCAAACGGTCATCTGAAAGGCATCTTTAAAATAAGTGACTTAGCGAAAAGTAAAACTCAATCCGAATAATAACCCACGAAACTATCGGCGTTGATTGTCACAAAACATTCTTGCGCTGCGCTTTTTTTGACAAAAATTTACGTTCGAAAGGGTGAGATATATCATTTTTGCTTATGGTTTTGAGAGAAATCTTAGGCTTACGAATAAATATATCGTGGCCGTTTGGCTCAGCGGGGCGGCAGGGTCTACGTTTAAACCTTAATAACCGATACGCCACCCGAACAGGGGCGACGAGGCGCAATGTTACGCGCGGTCGATTGCACCGGGAGTGGACGTACAGCCCTTTATTGGTGAGGAAGTAACATGAGCCTGCAAAAATGTACCGTCATTTATGATGGTAAGCCCCTTATTGGCCCGGCGGACATGCCGCTGATCCCCTTCCTTGAACACTGTAATGTGAAACTGCCCCACGTCTGTTACCACCCGGCGCTCGATCCGCTGCAAACCTGCGATGTCTGCTGGGTGGAATCGGAAGGCGAGCTGGTACGCGGCTGCACGCTACGTAGCCGCGAAGGGATGGTGATTAATTCAGCGAACGAACCGGCCCGCGCGGCGCGCGAAGAGGGGATGAATCGCCTGCTGGCAAAACATGAACTCTACTGCACCGTCTGCGAACACAACACCGGCGACTGCACGCTGCATAACACCGTGGTGGATATGCATATCCCGATTCAGCGCTATGCCTTTGAGCGCAAACCCTATGTCAAAGATCACTCCAACCCCTTTTACACCTACGATCCCGATCAGTGCATTCTCTGCGGCCGCTGTGTGGATGCCTGCCAGAATGTTGAAGTGAATGAGACCCTGAGCATCGATTACACCATGGAGCACCCGCGCGTGTTGTGGGACGGCGGCACGCAGATTGCCGGTTCCAGCTGTGTCAGCTGTGGGCACTGCGTGACGGTCTGCCCCTGTAATGCGCTGATGGAGAAGAGCATGCAGCCCGACGCCGGGCCGTTCACTTCGATGCGCCAGTCCCTGAAGCGCCCGCTGATTGACATCATCAAAACCCTCGAGAACTCCACCGGGGCAGAAATTATTTCCGGCGTCTCGGTGATCGACACCCATCTGCGCCAGCAGGAGATTAAACGCACCAAAACCGTCTGCACCTACTGCGGCGTCGGCTGCTCCTTCGAGATGTGGACCCGCGATCGCCACCTGTTAAAGGTGCAGCCGAGCGTTGAAGCGCCGGTCAACAGCATCTCCACCTGCGTGAAGGGCAAATTCGCATGGGATTTTATCAACAGCCCGGAGCGCATCACCACACCGCTGATCCGCGAAAACGGGCGCTTCCGCCCGGCAAGCTGGGATGAGGCGCTCGATCTGGTGGCGAAACGCCTGCTCTCCATCCGGGATAACTTTGGCGCAGAGAGCATCGGTTTTATCGGCTCCAGCAAAGGCAGCAATGAAGAGGCTTATCTGACGCAGAAAATCGCCCGCGCGATTATTGGCACCAACAGCGTTGATAACTCCTCCCGCTACTGCCAGAACCCGGCGACCGAAGGGCTGTTCCGCACCGTTGGCTACGGCGGCGATGCCGGTACCATCGAGGATCTTATCAAGGCCGATCTGGTGATCATTGTTGGCAGCAACACCGCCGAAAACCACCCGGTGATCGCCTCACGTCTGAAAGCGGCGAAAAAGCACCATGGGCAGCAGTGGCTGGTGGTCGATCCGCGTCGCCACGAAATGGCCGGGCGCGCCGATCTACATCTGCGCATTCAGCCCGGAAGCGATCTCGCCTGGGCCAGCGCCATGTCGCGTTACATGTTTGATAACGGCTATGCCGATGAAGCGTTTCTCGCCAACCGGGTCAACAAGGTGGAGGAGTACCGCCAGTCGCTCGCGCCGTTTACCCTCGACTTTGCCGCTGAGCAGACCGGACTGCCGCACGATCTCCTCACCCGCGCCGCCGAGATGATCGGCAAGGCCGGGCGTGTCTGCATTATGTGGGCGATGGGGATCACGCAGCACAGCCACGGTGCGGATGCCAGCACCGCGCTCTCCAACCTGTTATTGGTGACCGGTAATTACGGGCGGCCGGGCACTGGCGGCTATCCGATGCGCGGACATAATAATGTGCAGGGGGCGAGCGATTTCGGCTGCCTGAAAAACTTCTACCCCGGCTATGAGTCCGTCAGCGATCCCGCCGTGCGCGCGAAATGGGCCAACGCCTGGGGCGTGCCAGCGGAACGGCTCTCGCTGGAGGTGGGGGAGGACAACTTTATGATGGTGAAGATGGCGCGCGAAAAGCAGATCCGCGCCATGTATGTGATCGGTGAAGATACCGCCTTTGCAGATGCCGATGCCCACAGTGTGCATGAAGGCTTCACTGAACTCGACTTTCTGGTGGTGCAGGATCTCTTTCTCAGCCGCACCGCGCAGTTTGCCGACGTGGTGCTGCCCGGCTGCCCGAGCGTGGAAAAAGAGGGCAGCTTTGTCAATACCGAGCGGCGCATCCAGCGCTTCTACCCGGTGATGCCGACGCTCGGCGACAGCCGCCCGGACTGGCAGATCCTTACCCAACTGGCCGCGCGTATGGGCTATGACTGGGGGTATCAACACCCGCAGGAGATTATGCATGAGGCCGCGAGCATTGCGCAGAGCTTCGCGGGCGTCAGCTATCAGCGCCTTGACGGGTGGAAGTCGCAAATCTGGCCGGTGAAGGCGGATGGCAGCAGCACGCCGCTGCTCTATACCGAGCGCTTTAACACGCCGGATGGCCGCGCCAATCTCTACCCCCTGAGCTGGAGTGCGCCGGAAGAGCGTGCCGATGACGAGTACGATCTGCATCTTAACAATGGCCGCATGCTGGAGCATTTCCAGTCCACCAACCAGAGCGGGCAGGGCGGGCGCACCACCAGCCTGTCGCCAAACTGGTTTGTGGAGGTCAGCCCGACCCTTGCCGCCGCGCGCGGGTTGCAGGAGGGAAGCTGGGTGAAGCTTACCTCCCGACGCGGTGAGATCGACGTGCCGGTGGTGATCACCGATCGCGTGGCGGGTAATGAACTCTTTATTCCTATTCATCACGGCAAGGATGGCGTCAATATCCTTACCGGCGAGCACCACGATCCGCAGGTGAATACCCCGGCCTATAAAGAGCTGGCGGTGCGCCTGACGCTGCTCGATCGCCCGCCACTGCCTGACCCGCTACCAAAACACAATTTCCGCCACGGCAGCCGCACGCCGATTGATAAGGTGCCTGTCGAAGAGAAGTGGCAGCGCGACGACTACCGCCAGCCCCCCGCAAGCGAACCCCATCCGGAGAAATTTTAATGGCTAAAGCAATTGATTATCAGCCGGAGCCGGCCAAAATCGGCCCCGACGCCCATGAAGAGCTGGAGCGTTTACTCCAGACGCTGCATAAACATGGCGTGCTGCGCCTCGCCAACGATGTGGTTGGTGCCAATAACGAAATCGCCGAGGTGTTAGTAAAGGGCCTGCAGCGCGAAGGGACGCTCAACGCCCTGCAAAATATCTCGGTGCTGCTGATGGCGCTCTCCAGCGTCTCGCCGGACAAGATGTACAAGCTGGCCTTTGGCCTGCGCGACATGGCAGAGGCCTTCAGCCAGCCGCCGTCGCAGGAGCAGCATAAAGCGCCTGGCGTGCACGGCGTGTGGAAAATGTTGCAGGACGATGAGTTGTGGGGTGCCGTGCAGCCGCTATTACAGGGGCTGAAAGCTTTTTCGCGGCGCATGGAGGAGCCGGTGGATAAACCGATCTCCGCCTTCACCGGCAAACCCAGCGACGCGTAATGAGCCAGGAGTTCGCTCTGCTGCTGGCGCGCAGCCAGTTTGCCTTCACCATCGGCTTTCATATTGTGCTGGCGGCTTTTACCCTCGGCCTCGCGCTGTTTCTGATGTTTCTGGAAGGGATGTGGCTGTGGCGCAGGCAGCCAGTGTGGCTCTCGCTCTGGCGCTACTGGAGCAAGATCTTCGCCCTTAACGTGGCGGTCGGTGTGGTCACCGGCGTGGTGATGGAGTTTGTTTTTGGCACCAACTGGAGCGCACTCTCCAGCCGCGCCGGGGCGATACTCGGGCCGATGATGTATATGGAGATCCTCGTCGCCTTCTTCCTCGAAGCGGGGTTTATGGGGGTGATGCTCTTCGGCATGGGCCGGGTGCGCCCGTGGGTGCACTTTATGGCTACCACCATTGTCGCCATTGGTACGCTGTTCAGCGCCTTCTGGATCCTTGCGGCCAACTCATGGATGCAGACGCCGGATGGCTATACGCTGGCCGCCGACGGGCGTTTTCTGCCCGTCGACTGGTGGGCGGCTATTTTCAACCCCTCCTTCCCGTGGCGGCTGGCGCATATGACGGTGGCGGCGCTGCTCGGCACCGCCTGCCTGGTGGCGGCCTGCGGCGCATGGCATCTGCTGCGCGACGCACGCGCTCTGCCTGCCCGCAAAATGTTCTCGCTGGCGATGTGGATGCTGGTGCTGCTGGCACCCATGCAGGTGGTGCTGGGCGATCTGCATGGCGAGAACACCCGCGATCATCAACCGATCAAACTGGCGGCAATGGAGGGCGCGTGGGATCCGCCGCCTGCGGGCGAAGGTGAACCGCTGCGCCTCTTTGCGCTGCCGGATATGCATGCGCGGCGTAACCATTACGAAGTCGCCATCCCCAATATTGGCTCGCTCTATCTGCGGCACAATTTGCAGGGGCGCATCCATACGTTGAACCAGTATCCGGCGGCAGATCTGCCGTGGGTGCCTGGGGTGTTCTGGGCCTTTCGCCTGATGGTTGGCCTCGGCCTGCTGATGGTGGCAACCGGCATTGCGGGGCTGGTGGTGCGCCTGCGCGGCAGGTTGTGGCAGGCACGCTGGCTACACCGTGTGATGGTGCTGATGGCCCCGGCAGGCTTTGTGGCGATGCTCGCTGGCTGGTGGGTCACGGAGACCGGACGCCAGCCGTGGACCGTGTACAGCGTGCTGCGCACCGTGGATAGCGTCTCGCCCATCAGCGGGCAACTGGTGCTCGGCTCGCTTATTGCCACCGTGCTGGTCTATTTACTGGTCTTCGCCCTCGGCCTGTGGTTTTTACTCAAACTGATGTTGCACCTGCCCACTGAGGATGAGCCGGGCGCGGCACCGGAAGTGGCGCAGCGTAGCGGCAAGGGGGCGCAGTAATATGTTAACCATCCTCGGTTTTCCCTGGCTTGAAACGCTTTCCGCCGTGGCGCTGGCGGGCAGTCTGCTGATCTACGTGCTACTTGATGGCACCGATCTCGGTGCCGGGATCCTGACCGCCTTTCAGCGAAATGCGCAGGCGCGGCAGGATATTAACCTTTCGCTGCTGCCGGTGTGGGACGGGAATGAAACCTGGCTGGTGCTGACGGCGGGTGGCCTGCTCGGCCTCTTTCCGCTGGCGTATGGCATTGTGCTGAGCGCGCTCTATATTCCGCTGTTTGTGATGATGCTGGCGCTGGTGGTGCGCGGCATGGCGATTGAGTTTCGCCCCCATGCGCCACGGCTTTTCGACGCCATGCTTTTTAGCGGCTCGCTCCTCACTGCGCTGGCGCAGGGCGTGGTGGTCGGCGCGCTGATGCAGGGGATCGCTACCGACGGGCAGCAGTTTACCGGTACCGGGTTTGAGTGGCTGCGGCCTTTCCCCCTTTACTGCGGCGTGGCGCTGGTGCTGGGCTATGCGTGGCTCGGCGCGGGCTGGCTGGTGTGGCGCATGACAGGTGAACTGCGCACATGGGCGCGACGCATGTTGCCGTGGCTGGCGCTAATCGGCCTGGTGATGATTGCAGGCCTGCTGGTGTGGTGCGCGCAGTTACAGGAGAGCTGGCGGCAGCATCTGCTCAACCCGTTCTTGTGGGGGCCATCTCTTGCGGTGGTCCTTGCGGGCATGGCGCTGTTTATTGTTGGCCTGCGCAAAGGGCGCGATTTTTTGCCGCTGCTCGGCGTGCTGGTGATGGTCAGCGTGGCGTTTTGCCTGCTCGCCTTCACGCTCTTTCCGTGGATCGTGCCGGCGCATCTTACTCTCAGCCAGGCGGCGGCACCGCCTGCCACGCAAAAATTCCTGCTGATAAGTTATGGCCTGCTGGTGCCGGTGACGCTGCTCTACAACACATGGGGATTTCGGTTATTTAGTGGAAAAATTGGCGGCTAGTTTGGCAAAAGCAGTCTATAAGAATAGGGGCGATGGTTTCTACAACGGCACTACGCGGAGAGGGCTTTATGTCCAGAGCAAAAGCGTACAACCTGAAACAGGCGTATCAGATGGCGACATCGGGCAAATATCAGCAGGTCGAGCTGGCATTTGATGTCGATGCCGATACCTTTTTTATGTTAACCACCAACTATGGTTTGAGCGGGGCGAAAATCGAACGCCACGATCGCCATTTTGTGCTGACGCTGGAGCAGGAGACTTCCCACACCTCGGGCTAAAATGCCACGCAACTGTCACACCGGCGTGACAATCATCCCTTTTAATGACCGCAAGCCTGCCGAAAAGCCTGCGGCTTGATCTGTTGTTACCCGAATTTTTGGCGGCTGCTTTGCCGCCGCACTTAACTCGTTATCACACACTTTTCCCGGCAGCCTGCCGGGATTTTTTTGCCATAAAAAAGCCTGCGCCCCTTTTCAGGCGGCGCAGGCGTGTACGGTTAAGCAAGCTTACAGCAGGTCGAAGCGATCCAGATTCATCACTTTCGTCCAGGCGGCGACGAAGTCGGTGACAAACTTCTCTTTACCGTCAGCGCTGGCATAGACTTCCGCCAGGGCGCGCAGCACCGAGTTGGAGCCAAACACCAGGTCGGCGCGGGTAGCGGTAAATTTCACCTCACCGCTGCGACGATCGCGGCCGTCAAACAGTTCGCCTTTGTCGTCGCTCGCCTGCCAGACGGTGCGCATATCGAGCAGATTGACGAAGAAGTCGGTGTTCAGCACGCCCACGTTGTCGGTAAAGACGCCGTGTTTGCTGCCATCATAGTTGGCACCCAGCGCACGCAGGCCGCCAACCAGCGCGGTCATCTCCGGCGCGGTCAAGGTCAGCTGCTGGGCTTTATCCACCAGCAGCGTTTCGGTGCTGACGCCATCCCAGACGCGGCGATAGTTGCGGAAACCATCGGCCAGCGGCTCCATTAAAGCAAAGGAGTCAACGTCGGTCTGATCCTGACGCGCATCCACGCGGCCTGGCGTGAAGGGAACGGTGATCTGCACCCCGGCAGCGGCTGCCGCTTTTTCCACCCCAACCACACCTGCCAGCACAATCACATCCGCCAGCGACGCTTTGCCGGAGGTCTGCTGAATGCTTTGCAGGGCAGGCAGCGCTTTCGCCGCAATGGCATTCACTTCCCAGCCATTCTGCGGGGCCAGCGCCAGACGCGCGCCGTTAGCACCGCCGCGTTTGTCGCCACCACGGAAGGTGGAGGCCGATGCCCAGGCGACAGAGACCAGCTCGCTCACCGACAGGCCAGATTCGGCAATCGCCGCTTTCAGGCTGGCAATATCAGCACCGTTTGGCTGATGCACTGCCGCCGGCAGCGGATCCTGCCAGATCAGATCTTCTTTCGGTACTTCCGGGCCAATGTAGCGTGATTTCGGCCCCATATCGCGGTGGGTCAGTTTGAACCACGCGCGGGCAAACGCTTCGTTGAACGCCTGCGGATCGTTAAGGAAGCGGCGGGAGATTTTTTCAAACTCCGGGTCGAAGCGCAGGGTCAGGTCAGTCACCAGCATCGTCGGTTTGCGTTTCTTCTCCGGGTCGAACGGATCCGGGATCACCGCTTCGGCATCGACCGCTTCAAACTGGATTGCGCCGCCCGGGCTGCGGGTCTGCACCCACTCATATTTGAACAGGTTCTCGAAGAAGTAGTGGCTCCACTGCGTCGGGGTTTGCGTCCACGCCACTTCCAGCCCGGAGGTGATGGCATCTGCGCCAACGCCGCTACCATAACTGCTGCTCCAGCCAAGCCCCTGCGCTTCCAGCGGCGCAGTCTCCGGGTCAGCTCCGACATAATCCGGCGCATGGGCCGCACCGTGGGTTTTGCCCAGCGTATGACCACCTGCGATCAGCGCCACGGTCTCTTCGTCATTCATACCCATGTTGCCAAAGGTCGCACGGATCGCGGCGGCCGCGGAGATCGGTTCCCCGCTGGCGTTTGGCCCTTCCGGGTTGACGTAAATCAGCCCCATCTCGGTCGCGCCAATGGCGGCCTGCGCCAGGCTTTCCGGGTGGCGGTGGGTCAGCCACTCCTTCTCGCTGCCCCAGTCCACGTCCATATCCGGTTCCCAGACATCTTCGCGGCCTGCGCCAAAACCAAAGGTACGGAAGCCGGAGTTCTCCAGCGCAACGTTACCGGCGAGGATCATCAAATCGGCCCAGGAGATCTGCTGCCCATACTTCTGTTTCACCGGCCACAGCAGGCGGCGGGCTTTGTCGAGGCTAACGTTATCAGGCCAGGAGTTGAGCGGGGCGAAACGCTGCTGACCACGGCCAGAGCCGCCGCGTCCGTCAACGGTGCGGTAGGTGCCGGCGCTGTGCCAGGCCATACGAATAAAGAGACCAATGTAGCTGCCCCAGTCTGCGGGCCACCACGCCTGGGAGTCGGTGAGCACGCCGCGAATATCGGCTTTCAGGGCGCTGTAATCGAGTTGTTTAAAGGCTTCACGGTAGTTGAACTGCTCGCCCAGCGGGTTCGAGCGGCTGGAGTGCTGATTTAACAGATCGACACGCAGCTGGTTCGGCCACCAGTCACGGTTGGTGGTAGGGCCGCTGCTTTTCGTTTCCGGCTTGCTGGCTTCATGATGAAACGGGCATTTGCCCATTCCGGCATCGCGGTTAGTCTCGTCTGACGTGCTCATAACTGGCTCCATTGGCTTACGTATGCCGTTACGATATCTCGCCGCCATATTTAAAGGTACTTGGATGAATCTACGGATTTGATAGTTAATACCTTTCTTAGAAAACAGACTGCTCAGCGGCACACTCCCCGGTTATGGATGGGGATATATCGTGCAGCCCGCGCCACCGCTGCGTTTGCGCCGATCTGATTTGCCTTTTTCACTGGCTGAATAGCCGCAATGGACTACCCTCATAACTCCAGATCATGATCAAAGGAGAGACAATGAAAAGGCTGGCCCTGTACCTCGTACTTCCCCTCGCTCTTGCCGGATGCAACGCCAATAACACCCCGCCGCAAACGCCGATCCCCGGTGAAAAAACCTCGGGTAAATTACAGACGCTGGAGAGCGGCGCGGCGGTGATGCAGTCCCGCCCACCGATTGACGCCATCAGCACTTATCTCGACGGTTTCCACTTCTACAGCGGCAATCAGAAGGGGCAGATGGAGGCGCACCACTATGTCACCGTGTTAAATGAAGATGTGATGCAGGCGGTGATCTACGACGGCAATACCCGCGATGCGCGCCTGATGGGCGTGGAGTACATCATCAGCGAACGGCTGTTCAAAACCCTGCCAGCGGAAGAGAAGAAGCTCTGGCACAGCCATCGCTATGAGGTGAAATCCGGCAGCCTGGTTGCGCCGGGTCTGCCTGCGGTGGCGGATAAGGCGCTGATGAGCAAAATCGTCAACACCTACGGCAAAACCTTCCACACCTGGCACACGGATCGCGATAAAACCCTGCCGCTTGGCACACCGGCGCTGATGATGGGCTTTACCGCCGACGGGCAGCTCAACCCGGCGCTGCTGGTCGACCGCGATCGCCGCTTCGATATCAATACCGAAGAGATTAAAGCCGAGCGCGCCGATCTACCGGCTAACCCTGTCGCCAAAGGGGCAGATGCCTGGGAGCAGGGGAAGGCGGTACAGCTTCGCGTCGTCCCGGTCTCTGAAAGCGCAGCCCATTCTCACTGACTTTTCGGGAGGTCACGATGATCGTCCATCACCTTAACTGTGGGTGCATGTGCCCGCTCGGCGGCGCGCTGTATGACGGCTTCAGTAAAGGGCTGCATGCGCACCTGGTCTGCCACTGTCTGCTGATCGAGACCGAATGCGACGGGCTGGTGCTGGTCGATACCGGTTTTGGCCGCGAGGATATGCAGGCCCCACAGCGCCGTCTGTCGGGCTTCTTTCGCCTGATGAATAACATCCAGCGCCGCGAGGAGCTGACCGCGCTGTCGCGCATTCAGGCGCTCGGCTTTAAGGCGGAAGATGTCCGCCATATCGTGCTGACCCATCTCGACTTTGACCATGCCGGTGGCCTGACCGACTTCCCCCATGCGCAGGTACACCTGATGCAGCAGGAGATCGACACCGCCCAGCAGCGCCACAGCTGGCTTCAGCGCGAGCGTTACCGGCCAGGCCAGTGGAGCGCGCGCTCCGGCTGGCACGGTTACGCGGCGCAGGGCGAAAGCTGGTTTGGTTTCGAGGCGGTGACAGCGCTGCATGGCCTGCCGCCGGAGATCCTGCTGGTCCCCCTTGCCGGGCACACGCCGGGACATGCGGGTGTGGCGATCCAGCGCCCGGAAGGGTGGCTGTTGCACGGCGGGGATGCGTGGTTCTATCGTGAAGAGATGGGGCGTCCTGAACGCCACTGCACGCCGGGGCTGCGTTTTTACCAGTGGATGATGGGAATGGACAATCAGGCGCGCCGCGTTAACCAGCAGCGCCTGCGGGAACTCTCCTGCACCCATCAAGCGGATCTGACGCTCTTTTGCAGCCACGATGCGCTCGAGCTGCGTGCATTGCAGCAGGGCAGGGCATAAAAAAACACACCCCGCAGGGGGTGTGTTTATTAACCGTAAGCAGAATTACTTTTTCGACTTCGGTTCGCCGGTTCCCAGTTCAAAACCGGTAATCGGTTCAACGGACGGGTCAGACATGGTGCGGTCGCTCATCGCTTTCACCATCGCCAGCTGTTCTGGCGTCAGCTGTACTGTGATCAGACCATCACCGCCATCAACGGCTGGCTGCGGATTGGCAACATACTCAAAGTTCTCGTCGCTGTTCCAGCTGCCGCGCGGATCGTCACCTTCCGACATGTTGTAGTAGACGTTGCTGTACTGCTCAATTGGCGGCAGTTTTCCTGGCGGAAAGTTGTTGCGAATTGAGTAGAGCGCTTTTTCAAACGACATCATATGCGCCACTTCACGGGTCATCAGGAAGCCGAGCGCATCTTTCACACCCGGATCGTCGGTAAGGTTGATCAGGCGCTCATAGATGATTTTTGCCCGCGCTTCGGCGGCAATGTTGGAGCGCAGATCGGCTGTCACTTCGCCGATGGTGTCGATATAGGACGCCGTCCACGGTTTACCCGCAGAGTTGGTCAGCGCCGGGCCACCGCCGTAAAGCAGGGAGGTGACATGGCTGTCGTTACCGCTCTGGGTCAGGGAGCGATAGAGTTCCGCTTCGCTCTCGGTGCCTTCCGCCAGCGCGCCTTTCGCGCCTTTGTTCAGCATACCGACCAGCGAGCCGATAATTTCGAGGTGGCTGAGTTCTTCGGTCGCGATATCCATCAGCATCTCTTTACGCCCGGCATCGTCATCACCCAGACCCTGAGTGAAGTAGCGGCACGCCGCGGCCAGTTCGCCCTGCGGTCCGCCAAACTGCTCAAGCAGCAGATTGGCGAGACCCGGGTTTGGCTCGCTAACGCGAACCGTATATTGCAGTTGTTTTACGTGACGAAACATTGCTTGCCTCCTGAATTCTAATAATTATTTTTTCGCTTCTACGCCATCCGCATCGCTGCGCAGCAGGAATTGTGCGGTAACGTCCGGAATATGATTGAGCGCCCATTCCGCCATGGCCACTTCTTCAGCAAGAATGCGTTTGAAAATATCTACGCTGGCAATATCGCCGGCTTTTTCCGCTGCGGTGATAAGGGAGGTGTAACAGGCAATCTCAAATTGCTCGAAGACATAGCTGCTGATGGAACCTTTAACGACTTCATCCGGTGCAAACATTCCGCCGAAAGCCTGACCCATCGCGGCCATTTTGCTGGTGGCATCTTTCATTACCGAACGATTAATATTATTGCGATCCATAACTTCTTCAAGTAATTGGATCTGGCCCTGCGTTTCGGTTAAATGCTGGGCAATGCGGGAACGCAGATCCGGGTAGTTATCGATACGCTCGCTCATGGACTTCAGCATCGACTCAGCCTGTTTTTCCATCGCGTGGGCATCACGTAACCAGTCATGATAGTTTTCTTGAGGTGTCATAATGTAATCCTTCTCTTCGTCGTTTTCGCGTAAGGGGAATTGTGTGCCAGCGTTTCGCTGTAGCACAGAAAATATTTTTGCAGTGATGATTGTTTCGAATAACGAACCGGGAATGATTCGCTTAGTCGTTAATTTAAATATGTGCAAGTCATCAGCTAATAATAATTTCCCTATGATCTAAAAACTCATCTCATTATTAAGCGAAGTTTTTTCGCACCCACAAATAAAACTAGCCGGAACTGCTCTTTAGTCAAATTAGGCAGCGAAAAAACCCTTATTACGCCGAGTTTGAGAACAATCTCAAAGCGGGTTATGCTTGAGCAGCGCAAATAAGCGAAGCGGCAGAGAATATAAGAATGACGAAATTAAACAGTACGGTATTTGACGCGTTTCGCTGTCTGAATTTACTGGCGACCGGCAACCGCGCGTTTGGCATTCGTGAGATTGGGCGCGAGCTGGCGCTGGACTCGGCGAAAGTGACGCGCCTGATGCAAACCTTGCTGGCATTAGAGATGGTGCAGCAGGATGCGAAGCGCAAATATCGCCTCGGTATGGGCATCCACCGCCTCTCCGCCAGCGCGATCCATCACTCCGCTTTTTATACCGCCGCGCTGGAGATGCTTGAGGAGACGGGCAGCCATAACGTCTCGATTGTGATTGGCGTGCTGAGCGGCAATCAGGTGGTTTACCTGCTGCATACGCGCGGCGGCAAAAGCATCGCCCGCGCGATTGGCAATTATGAGTCGTGGCCGGTGCGCGATTCGGTGATTGGCATCAAGCTGCTCGCCACCCTCAGCGATGAGGAGATCATCAACCGTATCGGCATCCACGATTACCATCTTCTGCAGCAGGATATTGAGCAGGCGCGCCAGCACCAGGTGTTTGGCAAGGCGTGGGCGCCGGGGGATTACCGGCTGGCCTGCATCATTCCGGGCATGCAGGCGGCAATTGCGCTCTCCAATATTGGCGGCGACAAGGTCAATATCGACACCCTGCGCCAGTTTCTCATCTCCGCCGCGCGCAAGATCAGCGGCGAATCACTCCCCCCGGTGTAATAACTGCTGGCAGCGCTGCGCAGTCACCGCCGCCGTCTGCCCCGGTTTATAGAGCGATGAGCCAATTCCAACACTGTCGTAGTGGGCGAGATAAGCCGCCGCATTAGTGACATCGACGCCACCGACGGCAGAGAAGGGCACGGCCTGCGAGAGCGGGCCTTTGATCATCTGCGGAAAGTTGAGCGGCAGCGCTGAAGCAGGGAAGATTTTCAGCACATCCACCCCCAGTTCGCAGGCGCGAAAAATTTCACTGCTGCTGAACACCCCGGCGCAGACGCGCAGCCCCTGCTGCTGCGCTGCCTCAACCACGCGGGCGTCGAGGTTTGGCGTCAGGATAAACTGCGCCCCGGCCGCGCGGCACGCCGTCACCTGCTGGGCGGTCAGCACGGTGCCTGCGCCGAGCGTGATGGTGTCGCCAAACACCGAGGCTACCCGCGTAATGCTGCTCTCCCACTGCGGCGAGTTAGTAGTGATCTCAATGGTGGTAATGCCGTGATCGCGCAGGCAAGCCACCTGTTCGATGCACCCGGCGGGTTCGATCCCGCGCAGGATGGCGACAATCTGCTCAGGCTTCATCACGGAATACCTCATTCAGCCCGGCGATCAGCGCCTGCTCCGCCTCAAGGGTGGTGAAGGGGAGATCGAGCGCCTCGCAGGCGAGGGCATAGCGCGGCAGCAACGCGCGGCTGCCAATAAAGCAGACCGCCTCATGGCGCGGGTGGCCCTGCAGGATCTCATGGGCGATAAGTAAACCCGACAGCCATGCACCGGCTGCGGCCGGGTCAAGATCGCCGAGAATATAGTGCCCGCGACAGCGAAACAGCTCGCTCACCAGCGTCGTCTCGCCGGACTCAACGTGTTGGGCAGTGGTCACGCCGCGCAGAAACGCCTCGTCGGATGCCGACTGCGCTGGCAGCCCTTTGCCGACAATCGAGTGGTTGAGCACCAGGTTCCACAGCTCGCCGGTCATCAGGGTGCGCAGGCTCTCCACCTGCTGCCGCGCACGGTTGACCGTCAGCCATTTGCTGTGGGTGCCGACGGCGGCGAAGGTCTGGCTGGTGGTCAGGGTCAGCGCACCGGCAAGCTGCATCTCCTCCCCGCGGCAGATCTCCATCACCCGCCGGTCGCAAATACCAGGACGCAGCGTGACGGGGTTGGGCAGAATGCCCGGCAGCGCGCGACCTTTTGCCGTTAACTGGGCAAAACTGAGCGGCAGCGCCAGATAGCCCGCGTCGGCGAGGCCGATATTGCTACCGACCATGCCGCATAACAGTACCGGTAGCGTCTCATCCCACCCCTCTTCGAGGCGCAGCAGCTGTTCGCGCAGAATATCCGGCAGCGCCTCGCGCGCGCATTTGCCGACGCCGCATTCGGCCTCAACGCTGCGAAACACCTCGCCGTTACGCACGCTGAGGGCGCGGAAATTGCTGCTGCCCCAGTCCACCGCGATGTAGTTCATCGGCTCGCCTCCAGCACCGCCAGCGGCAGGGCACGGGTCAAATCGCGCAGTTCGTCACGCGTTGCCTCATCAAGTTCTTTGGCCGGTTCACGCACCACATCGGTGGCGAAAATGCCCGCCTGGTGCAGCACGGTTTTGTGGATGGCGACACCCAGCCCCGGCTGCACGCCGTAGCGCAGGAAGGGGAGGTAGCGGTAGAAAATCGCCTGCGCTTCCTGTTTGTCGTGCTGCCAGGCGTGAAGAATGGCATTAATCACCTCCGGGAATTCGCAGGCGGGCATGGTGCCGATAATGCCCCGGCGCAGCTCCTCATAGAGAAAACCGCCATTCAGGCCGCCAAACAGCCCCACGCGATCGCCGAGCGCCTGCTTAAGCGCGCTGATCTTCAGCGTGGTCGGCGGTTGCTCGACCTTGATGTATTTGATGGAGGGGAAATCTTCGCACAGCTTCACCAGCGTCGGCACCGGGATGTTCACCCCGGTCATCAGCGGCGCATCCTGCACCATGATGTCAATGTCACAGGCGGAGCAGATATCGCGCCAGAAGTTGTAGATCTCCTGCGGGCCGGGTTTTACTACCGACGGCGGGTTGACCATCGCCACCTGCGCCCCCCAGCGCTGCACGCGCTGAATATCTTCAATCGCCACCACCGCCGAGGCACCACCTGCGGCAGCAATAAGGGGCAACGCGCCGGTCAGACGTTTCACACAGGCAAACAGCGCCTCTTTTTCCCCGGTCGTTAGCGCATAACCTTCCGACGCATTGCCAAACAGCGCCAGCCCGTCGATCCCCTGGGCCAGCAGAAATTTCACTAACTTCTCGATGGAGCCGAAATCCACCGCACCATGCTCATCAAACGCCGTCGCCAGAATTGGCACATTACCCTTTAACATGTGACCCCCATTACCGATTCGCGCACCCGCGCTTCATTAATTGCAATTCCCAGTCCCGCGCCCTGCGGCAGCGTGTAGTGACCCGCTTCGCACACCAGCGGCGTATCGAGCAACTGGTTGGCAAGCTCAAACACCGGCGGCTGATACTCGAGCATAAAGAGATTCGGCAGCGCGGCGGCGACGTGGATCGACGCGGCAATGCAGGGCCCGAGGCCGACGCTCAGGTGTGGCGCGACCTGCAAATTCCAGGTCTGCGCAAGGGAGGCGATATGCATCAGCTCGGTAATGCCGGTGCGCCCGACGTCCGGCTGCACAATGTCCATCGCCCGCTGTTCAATAAACGGCTTGAACTGGTAACGGGTGCGTTCGGTTTCGCCCAGCGCAATCGGCAGCGGGCTTTTGGCCCGCAGCTCGCGATGCCCGGCGATATCCTCCGGCAGCAGCGGCGCTTCAAGAAAGCCGACGCCGAGAGGATGCAGCGCATTGGCAAGCTCTGCCGCCTGCGCCACGCTGTAGTTCCAGTGGGCATCAAGAAAGAGGCTGGCTTGCGGGCCGAGAGTGTCACGAATGGCGCGCACATTCTCAATGTCCTGCTGCACGCCGTAGCCGAGCGCCAGCTTGATGGCGTTGAAGCCTTTCTGCTGCCAGCGCAACGCCAGCGCGCAGCGCGCCGGAAGATCCGGCTCCGGCAGACCGGAGACATAGCAGGGGATCTGATCGCGGAATGCGCCACCAAGCAGCTGGTAAACCGGCTGCTTGAGGATCTGGCCTTTCAGATCCCACAGCGCAATATCCACCGCCGCCAGCGCGTCAATGTGATACCCGGTGATATGGCCGCGATCGCGCATTGCGTCATACATCCGCGCATTCAGCACCTGGCTGGCAAAGGGCGACTGGCCGGTTAACAGCGGCGCAAAGAGCTGCGTAATTAGCTCGGCGATCACCTGCGGCACGACGGGGGCGAGGGCTTCGCCCCAGCCGACGTGGCCGCTGTCGGTGGTGATTTTGACCAGACAGGTCTCCATCTTGCGTGAATAGACGCAGCGGTACTCCGGGCGGTAGTAATAATCGCTGTCGCTCGCCTTCACCTCGCCGCCGAGATAGGGCTGCGGCGTGGTGATTTTGAGCGGAAAACAGTCGATACGGCTGATCTTCATGACAACTCCAGGTCAGGTTAATCGAGAACTTTGCCGGCGGTCTCTTTGGCGATCCACACGACAATAAAAGAGATAAGCGCAGTGCCCATTACGTACCACGCCGGGGAGAGCGGGTCGCCGGTCAGGGTGATAAGCCCCGCCGAGGCGAACGGCGTTACGCCGCCAAAGACGGCAACCGTGAGGTTGTAGGCGATGGCGATGCTGCCGTAGCGGATGGCGGTCGGGAACAGCTCAACCATCGCCGCGCCGCAGCCGCCGTTAAACATGGCGACAAACACGCCGAGCAGACTCATAGCGGCAATCGAGGCGCCGACCGATCCCTGGCTCATCAGCAGCATCGCCGGCCAGGTGAAAAGAATGAAGCCACCACAGCCCATTAACATTAGCGGGCGTCGGCCCCAGCGATCCGAGAGATAGCCGGTGAGTGGCATACAGATCGCCACACTCAGCAGCCCGAGGGTGGTGATGAGATAAGAGTCGGTGCGGCTGTAGTGCAGGTGGGTGGAGAGATAACCCGGCATAAAGGATTGCAGCACCCAGCTGCTTACCGCTTTCACCACTACAAAGCCGGTGCAAAACAGCAGGGCGGTCATTGAGGTGGAGAGGGTTTTCCGCAGCGGTGAGGCTTCGATTTTGCCGCTGGCTTTCAGCTTATGGAACTCGGCAGAGTCTTCCATATTGCGGCGCATATAGAGCCCACCGAGGCCAAGCGGGGCGGCAAGCAGGAAGGGAATGCGCCAGCCCCAGTCGTTCATCGTTGCTTCGCCGAGGGTATGGGTGAGCAGCAGCACCAGCCCGGAGCCGCAGACAAAGGCCATAAAGCTGAAGTTTTCGCTCCAGCAGGTGAGCGTCGCACGGCGGTGCGGCGGTGCGCTTTCGGCGAGATAAGTGATAACACCAGAGCTTTCACCCCCGGCGGCGAAGCCCTGCACCAGGCGGGTGAGCACCAGCAGGATTGGCGCGATGATCCCGGCCTGCTGGAAGGTGGGCAAAATGCCCATCACAAAGGTGGAGATGGAGGTGATAACGATCACCGTCACCAGCACTTTGCGCCGCCCCTGGCGGTCGCCCATTGAGCCGAAGAAGAGGCCGCCGAGCGGGCGCATTAAGAAGCCGGAGCCGAAGACGGCGAAGGATTTCAGCAGGCCGATCGCCGGATCGTCGCTGACAAAGAAGTTGCTGGCGATGATCGCCGCCAGCGTGCCGTAAAGGCCGAAGTCGAACCATTCGATAAAGTGCCCGACGCCCGCCGAAAGCATGATTTTCGCGGTGCGGCGGGCGGGAACTTTCTGCTCTGTGCCGTCGTAGGGCTGTGAGGTGGTGTGCTCCATTGAGCCTCCCGTAGTGAGTAGGGTATCTGCGTTGTTGTTATCGTGCAGGGAGTGTTGGGCATCGAAAGCGTGCAGGCGAGCGGCGTGTTGTGTTGCGTGAGGCTTATCAAAGATTGCGGCGGAAAAGTGCTTCATATAGTGAAGCAATGGATTAAGCGCATGAGCCGATGCGATTCGCTTTTGTAGGCCGGATAAGGCGAAAGCCGCCATCCGGCAATGGGCCTGGTATGTGGCATTGGTGGAAGGGTTCCGTTC
>NZ_JACVUL010000038.1:0-21976 GCF_016516575.1 Kosakonia sp. S57
TCATTCACGCTTCGGTTCGCCGATTTCAGCGGGGGTCAACACCGTCGCTGTAAGATAGGTGTCGAATGAAAAACCGTTGCTGCTGAAACCGCGTAGGCCGGATAAGGCGTAGCCGCCATCCGGCAATCGGTGCCGCGGAGAGGATGCCGGATGGCGCGTTACACGCTTATCCGGCCTACGCCGCTTCACGGGACGGCACAATCACTGCTGCGCCATCGCCTTCTCGTTTTTCGCTCGCAGCTTCTTGGCGCGGCTCTCCAGCAGCAGATAACCAATCAGCGCCAGCAGCAGCGGCAGGAAGTAATAGAGCACCCGGTAGGCGAGCAGGGCGGCGATAATAATCCCCTGCGATACATGCTCGCTGGCGAGCAGGGCGATAAACACCGCTTCCAGCACGCCGATGCCCGCCGGGATATGCACAATCACCCCGGCGATACTGCTGACCAGCAGCACCCCAAGCACAAAGAAGAAGTCGGCGCGCATGCCGAGCAGGATCCAGATAATCGCCCCCATCGCAATCCAGTTAGCGCTGGAGATCACCATCTGCGCGACGGCAAACTTCCACGACGGCAGCACCAGTTTGTGGCCCTTAATGGTGACGTGACGGCGTTTCGCAAACGCGCAGCCCCACAGGTAGACGGCGATAATCAACAGCAGCACCACGCCGACAATGCGCAGCGTCGAGGCGTCGATATACCAGTGCGCCGGGATCTCCACCACGCCAAAGGTAAAGATCAGCCCGCCGAGCAGAATATAGCCCAGCCAGTTGGTGGTGATACTGAGCGAGAAGATGCGCGTAATGGTGCTGCCCGGCAGCCCAAGCCGCGAGTAGAGGCGATAACGCATGCCAATCCCGCCAACCCAGGTGCTGAGCGTCAGGTTAAAGGCGTAACAGATAAACGACACCAGCATCACCTGGCGCTTCGCGAGCTTATGGCCGCAGTAGGCGCGGCCGAGCAGATCGTAAAAGCCATACAGCACGTAGCTGAGGATCACCAGCGCCACCGCGCTCAGCAGGGCGGTGCGGTTGTAATCACGAATGACCTTCCAGACATCTTCCCAGTTCACCTTCTGCGCGTAGAGCACCAGCAGAACAATAACGGCGATAAAAAAGATCACCGTGAGGATTTTTTTAGCCAACCGCCAGCGCGGATGTGATGTTGACATCAGGGTTTTGCTCCCGAGTGCTGTGCTTCGTTTCTGTCCTGGGTTTCCATCTCCGGCTGTACCGGCGGCCCCACTTCAGCCAGTTTAGGGGTATGCGCCGGTAACCAGCCGACCAGCGCCGGGAAGTGGCGTAAGAAGTGGAACACCACCACGCTTTTCCCGAGATTCCACCAGGTGCGCTTCGGCGCCATCGACTCATCCACCTGCTTACAATCCTGCTCAATAATCTTTTGCAGATTATCGCGCAGCGTCTGGTTGAACTCGCGATCGTGAATAATCAGGTTCGCTTCGAGATTGAGTGACAGGCTTAACGGGTCAAGGTTACTGGAGCCAACGGTCGCCCAGTGATCGTCCATCAGCGCCACTTTGCCGTGCAGCGGACGGCGGCGATACTCATACACCTTCACGCCGCCTTTCAGCAGGTAGTTGTAGAGCAGCTCCGCGCCCACTTTGACAATCGGCATATCCGGCTCGCCCTGCACAATCAGCTTCACGGTGACGCCGCGACGGGCAGCGTTACGCATTGCGTGCAAAAGCCGGTAACCGGGGAAGAAGTAGGCGTTGGCGATAATCACTTCCCGGCGGGCGTTAGCCAGCATCTTCAGGTAGTGACGTTCAATATCGTCGCGGTGGTCGTCATTATCGCGCCAGACAAACAGCGCCTGCGCTTCGCCCGGCTTACGGTTCTCTTCCGGGCGATGACGGCGGCGCTGCCACCAGCGTTTCGCCGGGGCGTTATCGGGCAGGTTTTCCAGCTCAAATTGCAGAATATCTTCGACGATCGGTCCCTCGACCCGCACGGCGTAATCCTGTTTTGCCTCGGGGCCATAATCAGAGAGGTGTTCGGCCGAGTAGTTAATCCCGCCGACAAAGGCGACGGTGTTATCGATCACCACAATTTTGCGGTGCATACGACGGAAGACGTTGGTACGCATGCCGAGCAGCGGCGGGCGCGGATCGTAGTAGCGGAAAATCACCCCCGCCGAGGTGAGGGTGCTGACAAACGATTCGCTTAAATCGGGTGAACCGTAGCCGTCGAGCAGCACCTCAATACTGACGCCGCGCTGGGCGGCGCGTAGCAGCACGCTGTGCAGCTCTTTGCCCACTTTGTCTTCAAACCAGATAAAGGTTTCGAGAATAATTTTCTGTTGCGCGTTATCAATCGCATCGTAGAGCGCCGGATAGTAGTTATCACCATTTTCCAGCAACTGGATGCGGTTACCGTCCCGCCAGCTACATTTCATAAATGGATCTCCGCACTCAGGGGGGCATGATCGGACAGATGACGCCAGTTGCGCAGCGGCAGCGCTGTCGGCGCACTGGCGCTGGCGTTTTTGACATAAATTCTGTCGAGGCGCAGTAAAGGCAGGCTGACCGGGAACGTTCGCGCCGGGCGACCGTGCGCGCGGGTGAAGATCTCCTCAAGCCCGGCCTGCGCTTTAAGCGGCTGGTTGGCTTTTTGCCGCCAGTC
This sequence comes from Kosakonia sp. S57, assembly GCF_016516575.1. NCBI lineage: Bacteria > Pseudomonadati > Pseudomonadota > Gammaproteobacteria > Enterobacterales > Enterobacteriaceae > Kosakonia > Kosakonia sp. S57. The sequence goes on from NZ_JACVUL010000038.1 coordinate 2,639, forward strand.
GTTGAAATCACCCGCCACCAGCACCGGTTCGCCTTCCGGCAGAGAGTTGACCCACTCCGCCAGCATTTTGAGTTGCGCCTGTCGGTGCGCCTCTTTCAGTCCAAGATGAACGCTGAGGACGTGCACCGCGCCGCCATAATCGGGCGGCACAATCCGGCAGTAGAGCAGGCCGCGTTTTTCGCTGCCGTCTACTGAGACGTCGAGGTTTTCGTAGTGTTCAATCGGATAGCGGGAGAGCACCGCATTGCCGTGGTGCCCTTCAGGATAGACCGCATTGCGCCCGTAAGCGAAGTCGCTCCACATGGTATCGGCGATAAATTCGTAGTGGGTGGTATCGGGCCAGTTCTCAACGCGCAGCGGATGCACTTCGTGGGCGCCCATCACCTCTTGCAGGCAGACGATATCGGCGCTCACCAGGCGCACGGCATCGCGCAACTCGGGCAAAATAAAGCGCCGGTTGAAGGTGGTAAAGCCTTTGTGTGTGTTAATCGTCAATACTTTTAATGAAAATGGTCGCGCGTGTTGGGTCATAAATCTCCTGCCAGCATCACTCTCCTGTATAGAAATAAATTGTAGTCCCTGTCACAAAAAAAGCCGGGGTTACAGAATTTTCCGTAGATCGGGGTACTCTTCTACAAGAGTAAAATCCTTGCGGAGAGATGCCATGAAGTGGCAACAACGTGTTCGTGTCGCAACAGGCCTGAGTTGCTGGCAGATTATGTTGCATTTGATGATTGTGGCGATACTGGTGATGGGCTGGATGAGCGGCAGGCTGGTGCACGTGGGGCTGGGGTTGTGCGTGCTTTATGGCGTCACCGTGCTGCTGATGCTCTTTTTCCAGCGCCATCATGACGCTGGCTGGCGCGGCATTGGTGATGTGCTCGAAGAGCTAACCACCACCTGGTATTTTGGCGCATCCCTTATTGCCATCTGGCTGCTCTCGCGGGTGCTGCAAAACAACTACCTGCTGGCGCTTGCCGGGCTGGCGATCCTTGGCGGCCCGGCGGTGGTCTCACTCTTAACTAAAGAGAAACGGCTAGGTCGTGTGACGACGAAACATGGCGTAGGCCGCGGTGCCCGTTGACAGGGCAATTACTATCAGCGGCCACAGGCTTCCCCAGATAATCTCCAGACTGGCATCCTTCAAATAGATCTGCTTGGTGATATCGGTAAAGTGCCGGATCGGGTTAATCCAGGTTAAGTTCTGTAACCACACCGGCATGTTCTCCACCGGCGAAACGTAACCCGAGAGCAGGATCGCCGGCATCATAAAGACAAACACCCCGATAAACGCCTGCTGCTGCGTTTCGCAAAACGACGAGATCAGTAGCCCAAACCCGACCAGCGACAGGCCGTAAACCAGCATCGCGAAGTAGAAGAGCAGTAGCGATCCGGCAAACGGGATCTGGTAAGCCAGAATACCGAACAGCAGCACGATCGTTGCCTGAAACGCGGCGACAATCAGCGCAGGAACCGCTTTGCCAATAAAGATCTGCCAGGTGGCGAGCGGCGAGACCAACAGCTGATCGAAGGTGCCCTGTTCCCGCTCGCGCGCTACCGACAGCGAGGTGACAATCATCACGCCGATGGTGGTGATCATCGCTACCAGCGACGGCACGATAAACCATTTGTAATCGAGATTCGGGTTGTACCAGTTGCGCACCACCAGCTCGCTGTTGTTCGGCGTCGGCTGCCCGGCCAGCAGCTCCTGCTGATAATCCTTCACCACCTGCTGCAGATAGTTGGCGGCGATCTGCGCGCTGTTGGAGTTACGCCCGTCGAGGATCAACTGCATCTGCGCCGGTTTGCCGCTGTCGAGATCGCGGGAAAAATCCGCCGGGAAGCGCACCAGCAGCAGCGCTTTTTGCGTATCCAGCGTCGGACGAATTTCCTGCGGGCTGTGCAGCAGCAGCACATTGGTAAAGGCCTTGGCGCGGGCAAAGCGCTGGGTCAGCTCCACCGCGTGCCTGCCGTTATCCTCGTTATAGATAGCGATAGTGGCGTTGGTCACCTCAAGGGTGGCGGCAAACGGGAAGAGCAGCACCTGAAAAATCACCGGCAGAATCAAAATGGCGCGGGTTTGCGGCTCACGCAGCAGGGACTGCAACTCTTTGCGGATCAGCGTCCATAAACGGTGAAACATGGCTTCTCCTTAATCCAGCCTGCGTTTGGTTTTCAGCCACGTCAGGCCGATAAACATCACGGCGGAGGCCACCAAAAACAGCATATTGATGGTCAATACCAGCGGAATATTGCCCGCGAGAAAGAGGCTTTGCAGTGTGCTGACGAAGTAACGCGCCGGGATGATATAGGTCACCGCACGAATAATCGCCGGCATACTGTCGATCTGAAAGATAAAGCCAGAGAGCATAATCGACGGCAGAAACGCGGCGTTCAGCGCCACCTGCGCGGCGTTGAACTGGTTGCGCGTGGTGGTGGAGATTAAAAGCCCCATGCCGAGCGTGCTGAGCAAAAACAAGCTACTGAGCAGGAAGAGGATCAGCAGCGAGCCGCGATAAGGCACACCAAGAATAAAGACCGACACCAGCATACAGAGCAGCATCGCCAGCATGCCGAGAAAGTAGTAGGGAATGAGCTTACAGAGCAGCAGCTCAGCGCGGGTGATCTCGGTGGAGAGCAGCGCCTCCATGGTGCCGCGCTCCCACTCGCGCGCCACCACCAGCGAGGTAAGGATCGCGCCAATCACCGTCATGATAATGGTCACCGCGCCGGGAATAATAAAGTGCTGGCTGATGGCCGCCGGGTTGAACCAGTAGCGCGTCTGCACATCGATTAGCGGCGTGAACGTCTCGCCGCGATCTTCCGCGCGCTGCGCCTGCCAGAGTTGCCAGATCCCTTGTAAATAGCCCTGCACAAAGTTGGCGGTATTCGGTTCGCTGCCGTCGGTGATCACCTGAATCGGTGCCTCCTCGCCAGGCCTTGCCATTTGGGCATCGAAGTTGACGGGAATCACCACCAGGCCGCGGATGCGCCCGGCCTGCATCATCTCGATCAACTGCTGGCGATCGCTGCTGATGGTGGCGTCAATGTAGGGCGAGCCGGTAAGCGCGTGGGTAAAATCGAGCGCCTCATCGCTGCGCTGCTCAAGCAGCACGCCGACGCGCAGCTTGCTGGAGTCGAGGTTGATGCCGTAGCCAAAAATAAACAGCAGCAGCAGCGGGATCACCACCGCAATCAGCCAGCTGCTCGGGTCGCGCACGATCTGCCGCGTCTCTTTGACGCACAGTGCCCGCACGCGCCGCCAGGAGAGGGCGTTAACGCGCATTACTATGCTCCTTATCCCAGTTCTGGATCAGCGTGATAAACGCATGCTCCATCGTCGGGTCCGGGTGGTTGTCATCGGCGGTCTGCGCCTTCAGCTCGTCCGGCGTGCCGCTGGCAATCAGCTTGCCGCGGTAGACCAGCCCGATGCGGTCGCAATACTCCGCCTCATCCATAAAGTGGGTGGTGACCATTACCGTCACCCCTTTCTCCACCATGCTGTTGATATGCAGCCAGAACTCGCGGCGGGTGAGGGGATCGACGCCGGAGGTGGGTTCATCAAGGAAAAGAATGTCCGGCTCGTGCATCAGCGAGCAGGCCAGTGCCAGGCGCTGCTTGTAGCCGAGCGGCAGGGCATCGGTGGCGTGACGAGCAATGGTTTCCAGACCAAACGCTTCGCTCATCCGCGCCATCTTCTCGCGCTGTGCGCTGCCGCGCAGACCGTAGACGCCGGAGAAGAAGCGCAGATTCTGCTCCACCGTCAGGTTGCCGTAGAGGGAGAACTTCTGCGCCATATAGCCAAGGCGCTGGCGCGCTTTGCCGGAGCTGACCTTGAGATCCATATTCAGCACCAGCGCCTGGCCGGCGGTCGGCACCAGCAGACCGCACATCATCTTGAAGGTGGTAGACTTGCCCGCGCCGTTCGGGCCGAGCAAGCCAAAGATCTCGCCGCGCTTGACGGCAAAATTGACCTCGTTGGTGGCGGCGAAATCGCCAAACTTTTTGGTAAGCGATCTCGCTTCAATCACCGTCTCTTCGGCGTCGCCCTTCACCGAGTGCAGGATCTTGCCAAGCGGCGACTCGGCTGCACCTGCGCCGCCCAGCAGGTCGATAAAGGCATCTTCAAAGCGCGGAGCGGTCTCCTCAATCTGTAGCGGCGGCATCTCTGGCGCGGCGTGAATCGCCTGCACATCAGCCCCTTTTTTCAGGATCATGCGCACCGAACGCCCCTGGATCACGCCGTCGCTCACCTGCGGCAGCCTGAGAATGCGCCGCAACAGGCGGCGGTTATTCTCATCGCGGCTGGTAAGCAGAAAGCTGCGCCCGGCCATGCTCTGGGTTAACGCTTTTGGCTCGCCGTGGTAGAGCAGCTCGCCCTCGTTCATCAGCAGCACATCGCGGCACTGCTCCGCTTCATCAAGATAGGAGGTGCTCCAGAGGATCAGCATCCCGTCGCCCGCCAGCTCATGCACCATCTGCCACAGCTCGCGCCGCGAAATGGGATCGACGCCGACGCCTGGCTCATCAAGCAGCAGCACCTGCGGATCGCCGACCAGCGTACAGGCCAGCCCCAGCTTCTGCTTCATACCGCCAGAGAGTTTGCCCGCCAGCCGGTCGGTAAAGGGGCCGAGGGAGGTAAACTCAAGCAGGCGGGTAAACATCTGCTGGCGCTTCTCGCCGGTGACGCTGCGCAGATCGGCATAGAGGATCAGGTTCTCCATCACCGTCAGATCTTCATAGAGGCCAAATTTCTGCGGCATATAGCCGAGCACGGCGTGCAGCTCGCTGTCGTTATCGATGGGATCGAGACCCAGCACGCGCACACGCCCCTCGTTCTGCTTCATCAGCCCGGCCAGAATGCGCATCAGTGTGGTTTTGCCCGCGCCATCCGGGCCGACCAGCCCGGTGACATAACCGGCCTGGATTTTACAATCCAGCCGCGCCACCGCGGGTTTCTCCATGCCGGGGAACTGTTTTATCAGCCCGTCGAGCTGGATAGTCCGCTCATTCATGACGCGCCTCGCCGTCGAAGCGCAGCGTCACCGGCATCCCCTGGCGCAGGTTATCATCGGCATCGGTGACGATAATGCGCAGGCGATAGACCAGGTCGGTACGCAGATCCGGGGTCTCAACGGTTTTCGGGGTAAATTCGGCGGTCGGCGAGACAAAGCCGATTTTGCCGTGATAGGGCTTATCCGGGCGGCCATCGGTATAGAGCAGGATTTCAGCCCCCGGTCGCGTCTGGTGCAGATTGCGCTCATCGACATAGGCGCGCACCCACACCGGGCGGGTCAGCGACAGCGTTAACACGCTGCTACCGGCATTAAGCATGCTGCCCGGCTCGACGGCGCGGGTCAGCACCGTGCCGTTGCTCGGCGCGACCAGCGTCGTGTCCTGCAAATCAAGCCCTGCCTGTGCCAGCGCGGCCTGCGCCTGCTCGAGGCCCGCTTTCGCCTGGGCGATCTCCTGCGGGCGGTTACCGGCACGGAACTGGCGCAGCTTATCCTGCGCCGATTTGAGCGTTGCCTGCGCCTGGTCGCGCGATGAGCGGGCGTTCTCCAGATCGTTTGCCGAGATCACTTTTGTTTTCCACAGCCCCTGCTGGCGCTGGTAGAAGTTCTGCGCGTAATCGTATGCGGCCTGCGCCTGGCTAACGGCGGAGGCGGCCTGGGCGATCTCCTCAGCGCGGTAGCCTTCGGTGGCTAACGCATATTTGGCCTCGGCAGTCGAGACGTTGGCTTTCGCCTGCAACAGCGCGTTTTCATAAGGCGCGCGGTCGATTTCGCCGAGCTTCTGCCCGGCCTGTACGCTGTCGCCCTCATCCACCTGCAACGCCGCCAGCCGCCCGCCGACGCGAAAACTTAAATTAACGGTGCGGATATCGACATTGCCATACAGCGTCAGGCTGTCGTCCTGCCTGCTTTGATACCAGTACCAACCGCCGGCAAGCATCGCCAGCAGCACCACGCTGAGTAACACCACAACGCTACGCTTTTTCATCACTCCGGACTCCTGTGCGTTAATCCCTGCAAAATAAAATCGATATGGCAGGTGATGACTTGAAAGATCATTTCCGTTTTCTCTTCGTCGAACTGCGTCCAGCCTGCACGCAGCAAAATGGTCTCCCGCACCAGGCGGAAGGCGAGGATCTCGCCGATTAAGGCGTGGGCATGCAGCACCATCTGCGTGCTGTCAGCATCCTGGCCAGTGTAGGCGGCGAGCAGACGCGTCAAATGCTGGTGCATCGGGTCGATCACCTGCTCATGCACAATCTGATACGCACGGGTGGGGGAGAGCTGCTCGCGGGAGATAAATTTGCTCAGGTTGAGGGTTTCATCATGGGTCAGCAGCGTGAGCATCTCTTTGCTGGCGCGATGGATCAGTGCGCGGATCGCCGGGCGGTCTGGCTCAGGCTCGGCAAACAGCGCTTCGGCGGCCTGCACGTGTGGCGCAAAATGGTGGCTGATAAAGTCGGCAATCCACTGCGCGCAGGCGAGGTAGAGATCCTCTTTCGAGCCGAAGTAGTAGGGGATCGCGGCGATGTTCTGCCCGGCCTGAGCGGCAATATCCCGCGTGGTGGCATGCAGGCCATACTCGCCAAACTGCGCAAGGGCGGCGGCAATTAACTGATTTTTGGCCTGTTCGCCTTTGCTGGTGGTCGGTGTGCTATTCATAGGGCTTATAAAATTAATCAATCGATTGATTAACTCTACGACACCGGAAAAATGTTGTCCAATTTTTGCGCAGGAAATGTGAGGGGGGCTAAATTTATCCCTTTTTCAGAGAATGAAGCGGGAAGATATCTTGCTGAGACATTGACGTGGGATATTTTATGCGCCGGATCACAAAAGCTGATACACTCCGCACCTTCATGACATTGTGGTTTTTGTCATCAGTCTACCTATTATCTCCTCGAAAACTACACCTGTGACAGGTCGGGGCGGTGCGGAGTTGTTATGTCATTTGATGCCCTTGGCCTGAATCCGGATATCCTGCGCGCAGTTGCGGAGCAGGGTTACCTCGAGCCGACCCCTATTCAACAGCAGGCGATCCCTGCGGTGCTGCAAGGCCGCGATCTGATGGCCAGCGCCCAGACCGGTACCGGTAAAACCGCCGGTTTTACACTGCCGCTGTTGCAACGCCTGGTGCAGAGCCAGCCTCACGCGAAAGGCCGCCGTCCGGTACGCGCCCTGATCCTGACCCCAACCCGTGAACTCGCGGCGCAGGTCGGTGAGAACGTGCAGGAGTATAGCCAGTATCTCAATATTCGTTCGATGGTCGTCTTCGGCGGCGTCAGCATTAACCCGCAGATGATGAAACTGCGTGGCGGCGTTGACATCCTGGTGGCTACCCCGGGCCGTCTGCTCGATCTCGAACACCAAAATGCCCTCAAGCTCGACAGCGTGGAAATTCTCGTGCTGGATGAAGCTGACCGTATGCTGGATATGGGCTTTATCCACGATATTCGCCGCGTGCTGTCGAAGCTGCCGGCGAAGCGTCAGAACCTGCTCTTCTCCGCGACCTTCTCGGATGAGATCAAACAGCTGGCGGAAAAGCTGCTGCACAACCCGCTGGAGATCGAAGTTGCGCGCCGCAACACCGCTTCCGAGCAGGTGACACAGCACGTTCACTTTGTGGATAAGAAACGCAAGCGGGAACTGCTGTCACAGATGATTGGCGAAGGTAACTGGCAGCAGGTGCTGGTCTTTACCCGTACCAAGCATGGCGCCAACCACCTGGCTGAGCAGTTGAACAAAGATGGCATCACCAGTGCGGCGATCCACGGTAACAAGAGCCAGGGCGCACGTACGCGTGCGCTGGCAGACTTTAAATCCGGTTCGATTCGCGTGCTGGTGGCTACGGATATCGCCGCGCGCGGCCTCGATATCGAAGAGCTGCCGCATGTCGTCAACTATGAGTTGCCGAACGTGCCGGAAGATTACGTACACCGCATCGGCCGTACCGGCCGTGCTGCCGCCACCGGTGAAGCGCTGTCGCTGGTCTGTGTCGATGAGCATAAACTGCTGCGCGACATTGAGCGTCTGCTGAAAAAAGAGATCCCGCGTGTTGCGGTTGCAGGCTATGAGCCGGATCCGTCAATCAAAGCGGAGCCGATCCAGAATGGTCGTGGTCAGAACGGCGGCCGTCAGGGCGGCGGTGGACGCGGGCAGGGCGGTGGCGGCGGTCGCAGCCAGTCCGCACCGCGCCGTAGCGAAGGCGAGACGCAGAAAGCGCGTCATCCGCGTCGCAGTAACGACGGCGGAGCCGCTAAAACGGAAGGTGGAGCCGCGAAGCCCGTGGGCAATCGCCGTCTTGATGGCGGTGCAGCGAAACCGGCAAACAACGGCGCACGCCGTCGTCGTCCGCGTAAACCCGCTTCCGCGTAAATCTGTTTCCGTTCAGGCCGGGTAGGTTTACCCGGCACTCAAAACCGCCATCGGGCATTACGCCGGATGGCGGTTTTTTTATGGTGCCGCTGACACGATCTCACTGAAACGGCGTAGGCCGGATAAGCGTGAGCGCCATCCGGCATTCTCCCCGCGGCACCGATTGCCGGATGGCGGCTGTGCCTTATCCGGCCTACAAAAACGAGCCTACAGCGACACCAGCGTTGCTTTTTTTTGCGATATGGCAGCGAGGGGTTGTGTCCCCGCTGAAATCGGCGAACCGAAGCGTGAATGACAAGGTCTGGACGCCATGGATGGCGGACAGAGGCGAACCGAGACAGGATGTCGAGTCGAGCCGGCCGCAGTCAGGCACGCGGGAGGTGAGCGCAGTGCGCAGCACCGATTTCCTCGCGGGGCCGCGGGGATTGACAAGGGGGGAGCGGTCCCCCCCTTGTCCCGTTCACCGCATAAGAGGTTAATGAAACTCCCCCACGCCTGGTGAACGGAACCCTTCCACCAATGCCAAATGCCAGACCCATTGCCGGATGGCGGCTGCGCCTTATCCGGCCTACAGAACCCCGTCCACCGAGGCAACGTGCCGCACCGATCGCCGGATGGCGCGTTACACGCTTATCCGGCCTACAACACCTCTCCATTACTGGCGATAACCTGCTGATACCACTCAAAGCTGCGCTTCTTGCTGCGCTTGAGCGTACCGTTGCCCTCGTTGTCTTTATCGACATAGATAAAGCCGTAGCGCTTTTTCATCTCGCCGGTGCCAGCGCTGACAATATCAATCGGTCCCCACCAGGTGTAACCCATAATCTCGCAGCCATCCGCAATCGCCTCGGCCATTGCCTGAATATGGCGGCGGCCATAATCGATGCGCGCCTGATCATTAATCTCGCCGTTGGCCTGCACCTCATCAACACCGCCATAACCGTTTTCGACGATAAACAGCGGCTTGCGGTAGCGGTCCGCCAGCTCATTACAGACGATACGAAAACCGAGCGGATCGATAGGCCAGCCCCACTCGGTCTTCTCCAGGAACGGGTTGTCCAGCCCGGCGGTGCCGCCGGTATCAACGCGGAACTGCCCGCCCGCCTGGTGCAGCACGCTGCGATAGTAGCTAAAGCTAAGGTAATCAGAAGGATACGATTTAAGCAGCTGCATATCGCCCTCTGCCGTCTCCAGCTTCACCCCCAGATCGTTCAGCAGCCGTTTAGCGTACGCCGGGTATTCGCCCAGCATCATCACGTCGGAGAAAAGCAGCGAGCGGCGGCGCAGCTGCATGGTCGAGAAGATATCCTCCGGGTTGCAGCTCGCCGGGTAGACGGTGCTCAGCGACAACATGCAGCCTATAAGCGCATTGGGCATGATCTCGTGGCAGAGCTTGTTCGCCAGCGCATTGGCAACGAACTGGTGGTGGTTCGCCTGCCAAATCTCCTGCGGGCTGGCGTCAACATCCACCGCGCCGGTGGCGAACGGCATGCGGTTCATGTTGTTTAGCTCATTAAAGGTCATCCAGTATTTGACCTTGCCCTGATAACGGCGGAACACCGTCTCGCAGTAGCGGGTGAAGAAGTCGATAAGCTGGCGGTTTTTCCAGCCGCCATACTCCTGATAGAGCGCCAGCGGCGTTTCGTAATGCGAGAGCGTGATCACCGGCTCAATGCCGTACTTCAGCAGCTCATCAAACAGGTTGTCGTAAAATTGCAGCCCCGCCTCGTTGGGCGTGGTCTCATCCCCGCGCGGGAAGATGCGCGACCAGGCAATCGAGGTGCGAAAGCATTTGAAGCCCATCTCGGCAAAGAGCGCTACATCCTCTTTGTAGTGATGGTAAAAGTCGACCGCCTGGTGGCTGGCGTAGTAGAGGTTCGGGTCAATCACCGCATCATGTTTACCGGAGGCGATCCCGCCGCGCACCACGTCGGCGATAGAGGGCCCTTTGCCATCTTCGTCCCACGCGCCTTCTGCCTGATTAGCAGCGATCGCGCCGCCCCATAAAAAGTCGTTCGGAAAAACAGACATATCCGCTCCTTAATCCGCTAAGTCTTCGCCATTCGAGGCGATCAGTTTTTTATACCAGTGGTAGCTTTTCTTCAGTGAGCGCGCCTGGCTGCCGTTGCCCATATCGTCCTGATCGACATAGATAAAGCCGTATCGCTTGGAAATTTGTGCCGTGCCGGCGCTGACCACGTCAATCGGCCCCCACCAGGTGTAACCGAAGAGATCGACGCCGTCGGCAATCGCCTCCTGCATCTGCACCACGTGCTGGCGCAGGTAGTCGATACGGTAATCGTCGTCGATGGAGCCATCCGGATTAACGGTATCTACCGCGCCGAGGCCGTTCTCGGCAATAAACAGCGGCTTCTGGTAGCGGTCATAGAGCTGATTGAGCGCCAGCCGCAGCCCTTTCGGATCGATCTGCCAGCCCCATTCGCTGGTCGTGAGATGGGGGTTACGAATGCCGCCGGTGATCAGGTTGCCTTCTGCGCCGTCATGCAACGCCGGGTTGGCGCTGACGGTGCTCGACATGTAGTAACTGAACGAGACGAAATCGACCGGGTGCTGGCGCAGGATCTCATCATCGCCAACCACTTTTTGCAGCGTCACCCCTTTTTCCGCCAGCATGCGATCGGTGTAGGCGGGATAGTAGCCGCGCGCCTGCACATCGCTGAAGAAGAGCGACACGCGCTGCATCTCTTCGCAGGCCTGCAAATCATCCGGGTGGCAGGTGTGCGGGTAGAGCATCTGGTAGCTGATCATGCAGCCCATCTGCGAGCCGGGAATAATGGCGTGGCACGCTTTGGTGGCGAGCGCGCTGGCGACAAACTGGTGGTGCGCGCCCTGGTACTTATCCTGCTCAAGATGTGGGTTGTCCTCCTCAATCACCCCGACGCTGACATAGGGGTGGTGCTTCACGCAGTTGATCTCGTTAAAGGTCATCCAGTACTTCACCTTTTTGCGATAGCGCGTAAAGACGGTAGTGGCAAAGCGGACATAGAAATCGACCAGCTGGCGGTTCGGCCAGCCGCCGTAATCGGTGACCAGCGCCAGCGGCATTTCATAGTGGGAGAGGGAGACAATCGGCTCGATGCCGTGCGCGCGCAGCGTGTCGAACACTTCGTCATAAAACGCCAGGCCTGCTTCGTTGGGCGTGGTCTCATCCCCGCGCGGGAAGATGCGCGTCCAGGCAATCGACATGCGAAAACACTTAAAGCCCATACCGGCAAACAGCGCGATATCCTCTTTAAAGTGGTGGTAGAAGTCGTTGCCTTTGCGCTTCGGGTAGTACTTTTTGCTGTCAGGATCCTGCGCTTCACGCACCTGCGCGTGGGTCATTCCCAGCCACTGATCGAGCCAGCGCTCGCGCGGCGTGTTGATATCGAAGGTGTAGACATCAGAGACGGAGAGCCCTTTGCCGTCGACGTTCCATGCCCCTTCAAGCTGGTTGGCCGCCGTTGCGCCGCCCCATAAAAACCCTTCCGGAAATGATTTCGAATAAGCCACTGGTGTGCTCCTTAGGCCGCGCTTGCGGTCAATGTGAGAAATGCGTCCCGGCTGGCGACATCGCCATCTGTTTTCACCGGGCTGATATCGCCGTACTGTTCGCTGTTGGTGACCACCACGATCACGCTCGGATCAATCCCCGCCGCCCGCAGCGCGGCGAGATCGAAGCTGACCAGCAGATCGCCCACCTCGACGTTCTGCCCGGCCTCGATATGGCTGGTGAAGTGCTTACCGCCGAGTTTCACCGTGTCGATACCGATATGGATGAGGATTTCGGCACCGGTATCGCTCTCCAGCGCCAGTGCGTGGTGGGTTTCAAACAGCGACTCCACCTTGCCGTTGACCGGCGAACGTAGCTCGCCGTTGCTCGGGTCGATAGCCAGGCCTTTACCGAAAATCTCATCGGCGAAGACCGGGTCGCTCAGGGTATTGAGGGCTTTCAGCGTGCCGCTAACCGGGGCGAAGAGTCGCTCTTCCTCGCGTGCGATTTTCACCGGGCTGACGCCTGCGACCACCTTCTCTTCGAAACCGAGGATCACCGTCAGCACGGCAGCGGAGACAAAGGAGAGCGCGATACTGACCACCGCCCAGAGAAAGGTCGGGCCGACCAGCGCTGGCAGGCCGGGCAAGCCGCTGAGGGCAAAGGCGTAGGTTTTCACCCCCATCGCCATCGCAAAGCCGCCGCCAATCGCGCCGCCCAGCAGCGCGGCGGCAAAGGGGCGTTTGTAGCGGATATTGACGCCGTACATCGCCGGTTCGGTGATGCCCATCATCGCGCTGAAGCTGGTGGAGAGCGCCAGCGATTTCAGCTTCTTATCCCGTGCGCGGATAAATACGCCGAAAGCCGCGCCCGCCTGGCCGAGGTTGGCGACATAAAAGAGGATTTTGAACGGGTCGAAACCCATGGTGCTGATGTTGTTAATCATGATTGGCACCAGCACATAGTGCATGCCGGTAATGATGATCATCGACAGCGTGCCGCCGACCACCACGCCCGCAACGATGCCCATGTTTTCCACCAGCCAGATAATGCCGCCGGAGAGCGTATTCCCGGCGAAAATACCGAGCGGCCCGATAACCATCAGCGTAATCGGCGCGACAATCACCAGGCTCAGCAGCGGCACAAACATCGTTTTCAGCACGCCAGGCATGATGCGGTCAATCAGCTTCTCCACCCGGCTTAACAGCCACACCGCCAGCAGAATCGGGATCACCGTCGAGGCGTAGTTGACCGTCGGCACCGGCAGGCCGAGAAAGCTCACCGGCGCGCCGGATTTAAACAGCGTCTGGATCGCCGGGTGGAAGAGGGTGGCAGCGAGCGCCACGGCGACGTAGGGGTTGGCACCAAACTTATTCCCGGCGCTGAAGGCCAGCGCCAGCGGCACAAAGTAGAAAACGCCATCGCTGATGGCGAGCAGGATCTGGTAGGTCTGGTTGCTGGTCTGAAGCCACTGCATAGCGACCATCAGTGCCAGCACCCCTTTCAGGATCCCGGCTCCGGCAATCGCCGGAATGATCGGTGAGAAGATGCTTGATAGCCCCTCCAGCACTACTGACACCGGGTTACGCCGTTTGCTGCTGCTGGCGCTGGACGAGACGCCTGGGAGTTGCGCGAGCAGCGCTTCGCAGAGCGGGGCGACCTCATTACCGATAATCAGCTGGTACTGATCGCCAGAGATATTCACGCCGATCACGCCATCCAGCGCTTCCAGCGCCGCGCGGTCGACCTTGTCATGGTCGTGAAGGAGAAAACGCAGACGGGTGATGCAGTGAAACAGCGACAGGATATTCTCCTCGCCGCCGATATGCGCAATGATCTTCTGCGCGGTTTGCGGGTAGTTCATGCTCATTCCTCCAGACAGACGCCCGATTTTCTGGCGTCATCAACAAACACCGGCCTCGGCCGATACCTTGTTTCCTCTGGGGTTTGCCTGATTTAACAGTAACAAGCCTGGATGGAATTCATTTTTTCACGCCGCAGGCATCTCTGCCTGCCGGGTGAATTACGCCGACCGCTGCACCACGTTTTCGATATGCACGGTCAGATAAAGCTTCTCGGAGTTGCTCATGGTGTGGTGATAATGTTTGCCGACAAACTCGCTGATGGCATTAACGCACTTCAGCGTTGTCTGGTAGCGGCGCTCAACCATGGCAAATAACTCCTCGTCATCGTTGTTTAATATCTCCCCGGCAATCACCCGCTGCGCGAAGAATTTTAAGTGGGTAATAAAGCGCTGGTAATTGAGGGTGTGCTCATCGGGCGGCAGGGTAAAAAAGTATCTGACGATATTTTGCAGCTGATAAATAAGCCGGGTAATTTGCGTGGTTTTTCCCATCGTATCGTTTAGCCCGGCGTTCACAATATGCAGGGCGATACTGCACGCTTCGCTGTCCGGTAACAGCGTGCCGGTGCGCGCTACCACCATGCCCAGTGCCTGGCGGCCAATGGCGTACTCGTCGGTGTAAAAGTGGCGTACTTCCCACTCCAGCGGGTTGGCTAAACTCTCGCCTGTTTCACTGCGCTGCAGGGCAAAATGGAGGTGATCGGCAAGGGTGACATACAGCCCGTCGCTTAATTTATGCGGCAACGTTTCGCGTGCGAGGGCGACAATATCCGCCGTTAGCTGGACAATTTCCACCGGCACTTCGCTCACCAGATCTTTAAAACGGGCCGAGAGCTGGGAGTCTTTCAGGTGGAATATCTTCTCGATGGCGTCCATATTGACACGGTCGCCGCTCTGGGTATTAAACCCGAGGCCGCGTCCGGTCAGAATTACCTCAAAGCCGTGCTCATCGAGGGCGCTGACAACGTTATTATTTAATATTTGTTTGACCAGCATCGCCAACTCCTGCAAACAAAAACGGGCAAAACGTAAATACAGCCAGGGACGGATTGATCCCCTCAGTCTGCATTTAGGTTTTGCCCGATATTCGGTAACAAGCGTAATGCAGATAAAAAGCTAGCATTGACCATATAAATGTTCAACGCGTCGGGAAGCGGTTTCATAAATGGATCTGCCAATTTGTGATCGGCTTTGCGAAAAGTATCGTCTGCCTGACGCGCGATTTACGAGCAGGCTTCCATAACGGCAAAAAGCGTTCGCCCCTGCGGGCGAAAAAGTGCCACAATAGTGGCCGTTTATACAGTACTTCAGGTTATCGAATGGCCCTTACCGCCGCGTTAAAAGCGCAAATTGCCGCCTGGTATAAGGCGTTGCAACAACAGATCCCGGACTTTATTCCCCGCGTGCCGCAGCGTCAGATGATTGCTGACGTGGCAAAAACGCTGGCGGGCGATGAGGGCCGCCATCTGGCGATTGAAGCGCCGACCGGGGTCGGGAAAACCCTCTCATACCTTATTCCGGGTATTGCGATTGCTCGTGAAGAGCAGAAAACGCTGGTGGTCAGCACCGCCAACGTCGCCCTACAGGATCAGATCTTCAGTAAAGATCTGCCGCTGCTGCGCAAAATTATCCCCGATTTGCGCTTTACCGCCGCCTTTGGCCGCGGGCGCTATGTCTGCCCGCGCAATCTTGCCGCGCTCGCCAGCAGCGATCCCAATCAGCAGGATCTGCTGGCCTTTCTTGATGACGAACTGACGCCCGGCAACAAAGAGGAGCAGACGCGCTGCGCATCGCTGAAAGCCGATCTCGACAGCTACAAGTGGGATGGCCTGCGCGATCACACCGATAAAGCCATCAGCGACGACCTCTGGCGACGCCTGAGCACCGATAAAGCGGGCTGCCTGAACCGCAACTGCCACTACTACCGCGAGTGCCCCTTCTTTGTGGCGCGTCGGGAGATCCAGGAAGCGGAAGTGGTGGTCGCCAACCACGCGCTGGTAATGGCGGCGATGGAGAGCGAAGCGGTGCTGCCGGAGCCGAAAAACCTGCTGCTGGTGCTCGACGAGGGCCACCATCTGCCGGATGTCGCCCGCGATGCCCTGGAGATGTCGGCAGAGATCACCGCCGGCTGGTATCAGCTGCAACTCGATCTCTTCACCAAACTGGTGGCGACCTGCCTTGAGCAGTTTCGCCCGAAAACCCTGCCGCCGCTGGCCACGCCCGAGCGGCTCAACGCCCACTGCGAAGAGCTGTTTGAGCTGATCTCCTCCCTCAACGCCATTCTCAATCTCTATCTTCCCGCCGGGCAGGAGGCAGAACACCGCTTTACGATGGGCGAACTGCCGGATGAAGTGATGGAGATCTGCCAGCGGCTGGCGAAACTGACCGAGATGCTGCGCGGGCTGGCGGAGCTGTTTCTCAACGATCTGAGCGAGAAAACCGGCAGCCATGACGTTGTGCGTCTGCACCGGGTGATTTTGCAGATGAACCGGGCGCTTGGGATGTTTGAGAGTCAGAGCAAGCTCTGGCGGCTGGCGTCGATGGCACAGGCCTCCGGCGCGCCGGTCTCCAAATGGGTAACGCGCGACGTGCGCGACGGGCAACTGCACCTGCAGTTTCACTGCGTCGGCATTCGCGTCAGCGACCAGCTGGAAAAGCTGCTCTGGCGCAGCGTGCCGCATATTGTCGTCACCTCGGCGACCCTGCGCTCGCTCAACAGCTTCAACCGTTTGCAGGAGATGAGCGGCCTCAAGGAGAAAGCGGGGGACCGCTTTGTCAGCCTCGACTCGCCGTTCAACCATGTCGAGCAGGGCAAGATTATTATTCCGCAGATGCGCTACGAGCCGCTGATGGAGAACGAAGAGCAGCATATCGCCGAGATGGCGACCTGGTTCCGTGAGCAGGTGGAGAGCAGAGCGCACCGCGGAATGCTGGTGCTCTTCGCCAGCCAGCGCGCGATGCAGCTCTTTCTTACCTACGTGCCCGATCTGCGTCTGTTGCTGCTGGTGCAGGGCGATCAGCCCCGTTACCGGCTGGTGGAGGCGCACCGAAAACGCATCGATGGCGGCGAGCGCAGCGTGCTGGTTGGCCTGCAATCCTTTGCTGAAGGGCTGGATCTGAAGGGGGATTACCTCACTCAGGTGCATATCCATAAGATTGCCTTCCCGCCCATCGACAGCCCGGTGGTGATCACCGAAGGGGAGTGGCTTAAAAGCCTCAAGCGTTATCCCTTTGAAGTGCAGAGCCTGCCGAGCGCCTCGTTTAACCTGATTCAACAGGTCGGGCGCCTGATCCGTAGCCACGAGTGTCGCGGTGAAGTAGTGATCTACGATAAGCGGCTGTTGACCAAGAGTTATGGGAAACGCCTGCTTGATGCACTGCCAATATTTCCAATTTCCCAACCGCCGATGCCTGACGTTATAGTGAAGAAACCAGAACAGAAGCGCCGCAAGCGCCGTTAACGATGTGAGCACGCAAGGAGAGTCCATGGATTACCGCACCATCATTAAAGAGGTTGGCCGGGGCAAAAATCACGCCCGCGACCTTGATATTGACACCGCCCGCAGCCTCTACGCGAGGATGCTCAACGGCGAGGTACCGGAACTGGAGATGGGCGCGATCCTGATTGCGCTGCGTATTAAAGGGGAAGGCGAGGCCGAAATGCGCGGCTTCTACGCGGCAATGCAGGAGCGGACAATGACGCTGACGCCGCCGGTGGCGAGACCGATGCCGATTGTTATCCCGAGCTATAACGGCGCGCGCAAGCAGGCGAACCTGACGCCGCTGCTGGCGATTCTGCTCAGCAAACTGGGCTTTCCGGTGGTGGTGCACGGCGTGAGTGAAGATCCGACCCGCGTCGTCAGCGAAACCATCTTCGCCCTGCTGGGCATTGAAGCCACCACGCTTGCCGGTCAGGCGCAGGCGAAGCTGGAGGGGCAACAGCCGGTCTATATTCCGGTCAGCGCTCTCTGCCCGCCGCTGGAGGATCAGTTGGGGCTACGCTGGCGCATGGGTGTGCGTAACAGCGCGCACACGCTGGCGAAGCTGGCGACACCCTTTGCCGAAGAGGCAGCGCTGCGCCTCTCCAGCGTGTCGCACCCGGAGTACCTCACCCGCGTAGGGAAATTTTTCGCTGATATCGGCGGGCGCGGGCTGCTGATGCAGGGCACCGAAGGGGAGGTGTACGCCAACCCGCAGCGCTGCCCGCAGATGAACCTGATCGATGCCGCAGGTGAGCGCGTGCTTTTTGCCCGCAGTGATGCGGTGGTTGAACCTGCTGCTGCGGGTGCAGCGAAAGATGCGGACAGCACGGCGCGCTGGATCGAGAGTTGCCTTAGCGGACGCGAAGCAATACCGGAGTCATTAAAGGTGCAGCTGGCCTGCTGCCTGGTGGCAAGCGGCGAAGCGCAAACGCTGGAAGAGGGGATGGCGCGCGTCGCGGCGACATTTGGATAAAAAAAAGCCCGTCACAATCCTGGACGGGCCATGCAAAGGGCAATAAGGGTCAATGAGGGTGGTGCATCCGGCAGAGGGTTAAAATGCCGGGGTAAAACGCGGGTCAGGTTACTTATAGATAACCGCTGTGCCACTCAGCTTGTTATTGCCGGTGGTAGACAGAATGCTGTAGCCAGAAGCGCCTGCCGCTTTGGCTTTCTCTGCCAGGCGTGCTTCAAGGCCGTCCAGCGTGGTTGCGCCGTGGGCGGAGACCACACCGATTTTGTTCAGCTCGCCTGCCTGAGCAGGGTTAACAGATTGAGCCGCAAAAGCACCGAAAGAGAGGGTGGATAGTGCGACAGCAGCAACAGCATATTTAATGGCGCTCATAGGATTTCTCTCGCAGGTTATACTGAATTTGGGACGATGTTCCGTCGATGTGATAAGTATCACAGTTTTTTAGCAGCGAGAAAATCGAAGAGAATTGAAAACCTTGTTCTAAAAAATTGAACAATAGTTAAGTTTTTGAAGCATAAAGGTTAAAAAGATAAAAAAGCACGAAATGGGCGCACTACCTCGCCATGCGGAGATAAGCGGCACATTTTGCGACAAGCGAAGCGGAAAAGTGTGAAGGTAAAGGTAAGTGCTTATCCTGCCGGGAAGCGTCAGGAAAAGTCAGCGTAGCTGGCTATCCTTCGATCCTCTGCGATTATATCCTGAATATGTAGAGTTATGTAAATCTTTCTCCTGCTGGCATTTCACGCACAGCCGCACGCCGGGAATCGCTTTTCGCCGCGCTTCCGGAATGGTTTCACCGCACTCTTCGCACTCTGTAAGGCTCTCGCCTCCCGGAATATCCCGGCGCGCGCGGGCGACCGCATCCTCAATGGTGCTGTCGATCTGCTGCTGTACTGCATCGTCGTTTGCCCAACCTGAAGCCATAATTTCCTCCTGTATAGCCATTAAGTATAGACGTTATAAAGTGGCATGAAGTTGTAGGCCGGATAAGGCGCAAGGGAATGAAGCCGCTGGAACGGCGTAGGCCGGATAAGCGTTTACGCGCCATCCGGCATTATCTTCGCGGCACAATTGCCGGATGGCGGCTGCGCCTTATCCGGCCTACCAAAACGAGCCTACAGCGACACCAGCGTTGCTTT
>NZ_JACVUL010000039.1:0-21586 GCF_016516575.1 Kosakonia sp. S57
GAACGGAACCCTTCCACCAATGCCACATACCAGGCCCATTGCCGGATGGCGCGTAAACGCTTATCCGGCCTACTCCGTTTCAGCGGTTCGATTGGCGCATTACTCCCCCTGCGGCCAGAGCCACGCCGCGCCGCGCACGCCGCTGGAATCCCCGTGCAACGCTTTGCGGATTGGCGTTTCACACTCGCCGCCAAAAACCCACTTCTGCATTAAACCGGGTACAGTCTGGTACAGACGATCGACATTACTCATCCCGCCGCCCAGCACGATCACATCGGGATCGAGGATATTCACCACATGGGCCAGTGATTTCGCCAGCCGCATCTCATAGCGGTTCAGCGCCAGCTCGGCAACCGCATCCTGCTCGTTCACCAGGCGAATAATCTCGTTGCCCTTCAACGCCTGGCCGCTAAGGCGCTGGTAATCGGTGCCAAAGCCGGTACCGGAGATAAAGGTCTCAATGCACCCCTGTTTGCCGCAATAGCAGGGCACTTCATTGCGATAACGCAGTTCATCCTCATCCATCCACGGCAGCGGATTGTGCCCCCACTCGCCCGCCGTACCGTTAGCGCCGATATGCGAATGGCCGTTGAGCGCAATGCCGGAGCCGCAGCCGGTGCCGATAATCACCGCAAACACCGTCTGCGCGCCCGCTGCCGCGCCGTCGACCGCTTCCGACACCGCCAGGCAGTTGGCATCGTTCGCAAGGCGCACTTCACGATTAAGGCGCTGGCTTAAATCTTTATCAAAGGGTTTACCGTTGAGCCACGTGGAGTTGGCGTTCTTCACCACCCCGGTATAGGGCGAGATAGAGCCCGGAATGCCCATGCCCACCGTGCCGCGCTGGCCAGTCTCTTTTTCCACTAAGTCGACCAGCGAAGCGATAAGCTCAATGGTCTGCTGATAGTCGCGCGGCGTCGGCTGCCGATGGCGGAACAGCGTCTCGCCGCGCTCGTCCAGCGCAATAATCTCTGTCTTTGTACCACCCAAATCGATACCGATACGCACATCAAACTCCTCGTAGTGGACCACGCATTAGCAATGCAAGCGCGGCGACAATTCGCTATTATGCCCGCTGCATTTAACGACAAGGCCGTGGAAAAAATCATGCTGTGGTTCAAAAATTTAATGGTATACCGTCTCAGCCGCGATGTGGCGCTCCGTGCGGAAGAGATGGAAAAACAGCTCGCCCCGCTCTCGTTTACGCCATGCGGTAGTCAGGATATGGCGAAAACCGGTTGGGTTCCACCGATGGGCTCACACAGCGAAGCGCTGACCCACACCAACAACGGCCAGATTATTATCTGCGCGCGCAAAGAAGAGAAAATCCTGCCGACGCCGGTAGTGAAACAGGCGCTGGAAGCGAAAATCGCCCGCCTCGAAGCCGAGCAGGCGCGCAAATTGAAAAAAACCGAAAAAGATGCGCTGAAAGATGAAGTGCTGCACTCGCTGCTGCCGCGCGCCTTCAGCCGCTACAGCCAGACGATGATGTGGATCGACACCGTCAACGGCCTGATTATGGTCGACTGCGCCAGCGCGAAAAAAGCGGAAGATACGCTGGCGCTGCTGCGTAAAAGCCTCGGCTCTCTCCCGGTTGTCCCGCTGACGATGGAAAACCCAATTGAGCTGACGCTCACCGAATGGGTCCGCTCCGGCACCGTGGCGCAGGGTTTCCAGTTGCTGGACGAAGCCGAGCTGAAGGCAATGCTGGAAGATGGCGGCGTGATCCGCGCGAAAAAGCAGGATCTGGTGAGTGACGAAATCGCCGTACACA
The DNA here is from genome assembly GCF_016516575.1 of Kosakonia sp. S57. Taxonomy (NCBI): domain Bacteria; kingdom Pseudomonadati; phylum Pseudomonadota; class Gammaproteobacteria; order Enterobacterales; family Enterobacteriaceae; genus Kosakonia; species Kosakonia sp. S57. The sequence continues at coordinate 1,775 of NZ_JACVUL010000039.1, forward strand.
TTGAGGCGGGCAAAGTGGTGACCAAGCTGGCCCTCGACTGGCAGCAGCGCATCCAGTTTATGATCTGTGATGATGGCTCGGTAAAACGCCTGAAGTTCAGCGATGAGCTGCGCGATCAGAATGAAGATATCGATCGGGAAGATTATGCCCAGCGTTTCGATGCCGATTTTATTCTGATGACCGGCGAGCTGGCGGCACTGATTCAAAATCTGGTGGAAGGCCTGGGCGGCGAAGCCCAGCGCTAACGATTTTAGCGACTCACTTTCACAGGCCCGGTCAGCGCAGCGCTACCGGGCTTTTTTGTCGCCGGATGGCGCAAGCGTTACAGATAGCGGCAGAGATAGGCACTCGGCTCGGCGACCTGCAGATGGAATTCGCTGTGGCCCGGGACATTGAACACTTCGCCTGCGGCGTGCCTTTTCCATTCGGTTTCACCTGGCAACAGCACGTTCAGCGCGCCGCTGACCACCGTCATCTCTTCCGGCTGCGCGGTGGAGAAGGTGTACTCCCCTTCCATCATCACGCCAACGCTGGCGCGGCCAGTGCTGCTGCTGGTAAACCCAATGGACTTCACTTTACCGGAAAAGTATTCATTACTTTGAAGCATAAACAGGCCCTTATAGAGAAATGACTGGAAAACCACTATAGAGGCCGGGCTTAAGTGATGTCACGCGAAATTGCGCCGTTCTGCGGCTATACCAGCAGTTCTGAGGCCAGGCGCGCCACCAGCACATTGGAGAGTAAAACCGGGACATCCAGCGCTTTTTGCAGCAGATCGCGATGCAGCTGATGGAAGCCAAGACAGTCGAGCATCAGCACATCAGCACCGCGTTCCAGCAGCGCTCTTCCGGCGTCAATCAGCTCCGTCTCGCTCGCCTGGTAGGGGTGGCAGAGCTCATACAGCGGCTCTTTTTCCAGCACCTGCCACTTCTTTTTCTGCGGTGCCATCAGCTCAGGCACCGGCACAATCACGCCGACCTGGTGACCATCAACAATCGAGGCAACCAGCGGGGGAATGATGCGCTGCGGTTCAATCAGGATGGCATTTCGCGCATTTAAGCCGCGGATATCGGCGGTGCTCATCAGCAGAATGACGTCATACGTCCCCTGGTTATCGAGCACTTCGATCACGCTTTGCAGATCGCGCTCCACCTTCTGGCGCGAAACCATGCCGAGGCTGTCATCGCTCAGACGCGTCGGGATGGCGGTCTCGCCGGGTTCTACGCAATAATCGATACGAACTTGTGCCGGGTCCATCTTCCCCAGCAGGCTGACATGGGTGATTTGATCTTCTGAAACATGCTCTGCCAGAAGCGGCAGGATCTCTTTTACCGGCACCACACCTATGGTGAGGATCGCCAACGTCGCACTCATTTTCGCTTTCCGCCTTTCAAAACTGCTTTTAGTTATGATTCTCTGCACAACAACCGACGGAGGATGGAGCACCGCCGCCGTGTAAAGAGAATGTGCCACTCCTGTGTTCTAATAAATTCCAGTAACAATGAATATAAACAGTGACTGGCATTAAGCCAGTCAAAAAATGTGATGCAAGCGACTTTCTGAAAGGTTCAGGAAATCATGCTGGCGGGATCGCCGGATTAGCTTTTATCGGGATCCTCGTAACGCTTTTTCGCATCCAGCGCTTCCTGCTCCGAGGGGTGTTCGCTGATCAATGAGTCCGGTTTCGGATGATCCGCGCGCAGTTCATACCAGGTGACAGTCGCGTCGCTGGGTCCCTTCTCAACAGCTACAACACGGGCTTCACGCGGATAGGGCGGTTTAGTCGGCATAGCTTATTCTCCTTTTGCGGTTAGAGAGATAAGTATAGTCAAACGTTTCGCTAACTGGCGCGCGCCAGCTGTAAAGCCGCCTCAATTTCTGCCACCACCGCCAGCGGCGGCTGCGCGGCATCGACCACAAAGTGTGCCGCATCGCGGTAAAGCGCATCGCGGGTGGCGAGCACTTCGCTCACCTCTTCGCTGATCGGCTTCCCGGTCAGCGTCGGGCGCAGCCCCTCTTGTGGAAAGGCTTCCAGCCGCCCTGCCAGCACATCGACCGGCGCACAAAGGTAAACCACGCGCCCATGTTCACGCATAAAACGGCGGTTATAGTCGCTGAGAATAATGCCGCCGCCGGTGGCGACGACCAGAGCGGGTTCGGTCACGGCTTCAAGTGCTGCCGTTTCGCGGGCGCGAAAACCGGCCCACCCCTCCTGCTCTACGATTTGCGCAACGGTCTGCTGCGCCTCTTCCTGCAACCAGCTATCGGTATCGATAAACTGGAAGCCCTGTGACAGCGCCAGCGCCCGGCCAACAGTGGTTTTACCGCAGCCGCGTGCGCCGATGAGAAAGATGGGTAGCGTCATGAGCAGGTTGTTCCTCCAGGCCCCCGGTTGGGGGACAACAATAAGATGGCGATGATAGCACTAAACCAACGGCGCGTGCTGCGTAAGAGTAACGTTACACACTCTCAATTTTGCGTGAGAGAACGTTCTGGCGCAGCCGTTGGGGCTGTAAAGTTTCTGTGGCATCACCTGTAGCGGCAACCTTACTGGAAGTGATAAAAACTGACAAGCCCGGTTACGGCGTCTGGCGGCGCTGGCGCTCAAGCAGCCACTTATCGAGCTGGGCGGCAAACTGCTGGCGATCGCGCTGCGAGAGGGAGTCCGGGCCGCCGGTCTGGATGCCGCTGGCGCGCAACGTATCCATAAAGTCGCGCATGGTCAGCCGCTCGCGGATGGTCGCTTCCGTGTAGCGCTCACCGCGCGGGTTAAGCGCTGCCGCCCCTTTTGCTATCACCTCCGCCGCCAGCGGAATATCAGCGGTGATCACCAGATCATCCGGCGCGCAGAGGCGTACGATTTCGTTATCGGCAACGTCAAAGCCTGCTGGCACCCTAAGTGCGCGGATCACCTTAGAGGGCGGCACGCGCAGGTTCTGGTTAGCGACCAGCGTTAACGGCGTCTGTGTCCGCTCCGCGGCGCGAAATAAAATCTCTTTAATCACATTCGGACAGGCGTCCGCATCAACCCATATCGCCATGGTGACTCCTTTTTGTTTCGGCGCATTGTCCCTTTAATTGCCCGCCGGGGAAAGCAGAGATCCTTTCGCCCTCGCCGGAAAAGCGCGTTAAGCTATGAATCACATGCAATAACAAGCAGAGAGGGACGTGATGGAAAAGAAAATCGGTTTTATCGGCTGCGGTAACATGGGTAAGGCGATTCTCGGCGGGCTGATCGCCAGCGGCGAGGTGAAACCGGGGCAGATTTGGGTTTACACGCCAACGCCTGATAAGGTCGCCGCCCTGCAACAGGAGTATGGCATTAACGCCGCGCAGAGCGCGCAGGAAGTCGCGCAGATCGCCGATATTGTCTTTGGCGCCGTGAAGCCGAACATCATGGTGAAGGTGCTTAGCGATATCGCCTCCAGCCTGAACAAAGAGACGCTGGTGGTCTCCATCGCGGCGGGCGTAACGCTCGATCAGCTGGCGCGCGCGCTGGGCCACGACCGTAAAATTATCCGCGTGATGCCGAACACCCCCGCGCTAGTTAACGCCGGGATGACCTCCATCACGCCGAACGCGCTGGTTACCTCCGAAGATACCGCCGATGTGCTGACCATTTTCCGCTGTTTTGGCGAAGCGGAAGTGATTGCCGAAGGGATGATCCACCCGGTCGTCGGCGTCAGCGGCTCGGCTCCGGCGTATGTGTTTATGTTTATCGAAGCGATGGCCGATGCCGCCGTGCTGGGCGGCATGCCGCGCGCGCAGGCCTATAAATTTGCTGCGCAGGCGGTAATGGGTTCGGCGAAGATGGTGCTGGAAACGGGTAAACATCCTGCCGAGCTGAAAGATATGGTCTGCTCGCCGGGCGGCACCACCATCGAAGCGGTGAAAGTGCTGGAAGATAAGGGCTTTCGCGCCGCGGTGATGGACGCGATGGCTGCCTGTATGGCGAAGTCGGAAAAACTGAGCGCGTAAAAGGCAGCGCCACGGCGATAAGACCGTGGCGCGAACGTTACGAGAGGAGTTCGCTGGCCGCACGCATGGTCAGCGGCTCCTGCATTTTCAGCACCAGCTCCGCCGTGGCGGTGTTCTCGCCGCAGCTCAGCACCGCTTTCAGCATTCCCTCCTGGCCGTAGAGCACAGCAAAACGTTTATTCTCAAACGAGCCCAGCATCTTCATGCTGTCCCATTCGCGGGCATAGCCGAGGTATTCAAAGCGCGTGCCGAAGTGGGTAGTCCAGAAAAAGGGTACCCGATCGAAAGGCTGTGATTCCCCGAGCATATTGAACGCCGCAATGCGCCCCTGCTGCTGCGCAACGCGCCAGTGCTCAATGCGTCGAGGCCCTTCCGGTGCCGGATAGGTGGCGATATCGCCCACCGCCCAGATATCGGGCGCGGCGCGCAGATACTCATCCACCGTCAGGCTACCATCCTCTTCGTGGGGCAGATCGCCCACCAGATCGGTCGACGGCTCCACGCCGGTAGCAAACACCACCACATGCGCCGGGATAGTGCGACCATCTTTCAGCGCCACGCGCTGCACGTGCTTATCGCCCTGCAACTCCGCTGGCTCGCCGGTCACAAATTTGACGCCATTCTGCTTATGCAGCTGCATAAAGTGACGGCCAATCTCTTCGCCGAACTGCGGCACAAACGGCAGCGCGTGGCGCGACAGGACGGTGACATCGACATCCTGGTTACGCAGCGCCGCCGCCAGCTCCATGGCGATAAAGCTGTTACCAACGATCACCAGTTGTTGCTCATCTTCCACTTCACTCAGCAGCGTCTGCGCCTGGTGGATATCACGCAGCACATGCACGCCCGCCAGTTGGTTGCCGCCGATTTCTGGCCAGACCGGGCGTCCACCGGTCGCCAGCAGCAGTTTGTCGAAGGTAATTTCGCGCCCGTCGGCGAGCGTTAGCTGATGTGCTTCGGCATCAAGCTTTGTCACCTCTTGATCAATGTTTTCCACCCCCGGCTGGGCATAAAAAGCCTTATCCAGCAGTTGCGGCACTTCGCTGATCTTCATCTTGCCTGACGGCACAAATTTGCTCAGCGCCGTACGGTCATAGGGCGCTTCGCTCTCTTTATCAATCAGCATCAGATGGCCGTTAAACCCGGCGTCGCGCAGCGTCACCGCCGCCGAGCTACCGGCCGCGCCGGTCCCGAGGATCACCACCGTTTGTGGGCCATCGCCACGAATAGTGTTGTGGGTAGTCGGCGAGAGCGGGCGCGGGTTAACCAGTACGCGGTTCTGCTCAATATGCACCGGATACTGCTTCAGATTTTGCAGCGCCAGCGGCTCGCACCACTCGCCGTTGGTGATATCAAAGTTAGCTTTATGCCACGGGCAGACCAGCCGCCCGTCGCACACCGCGCCCTGCTCAAGCGGCGCACCGGCATGGGGGCAGCGGCTCTGGAACGCGCGCACCTGGGTTAAGGTGCGAATGAGGATAAGCGAGGTGCCATCGACATCGAATTTCACCGGCTGGTTTTCCGGCAGATCGTTCAGGTCGGTAACATATTGATAATTCATTACTCTTGCTCCCGTATTGGTGTGGCAAAACGGGCGTAACGTCTGGCGACGTACACTCGCAAAGGAAAAAAAGACAACACAGCTCACAAATTAAGCCTGGCAGAGATTAAGCGGGGAGCAACACAGCGGCAGAAAGGCGTTGAGTAGGCGGGCGCGATGTACGCCCGCGCGGGGAGGATTACGCTGCTTTTTTCAGGCAGGCGCTCATAAATTTACTGCGGTCATCGCCTTTCAGGGATTGCTGCGTCGCCTGGGCGTTGCATTCGCGCATCCGCTGCTGCTGCGGTGTCAGGCTTTTTTGCCCCGGCTCGGTTTTGGTGCTCTTCAGGCAGTCGCTCATGTAGCTCTTGCGCGCATCGCCGCCAAGGTTCTGCGCCTTAGCCTGCTGGTTGCAGAGCGTCATACGTTGTTGTTGCGGGGTCAGTGTTTTCTCGGCGGCGCTTAACGCCGTCATAAACAGCACACCGAAGATAAGAGTAACGAGGAGTGTGATTTTCATAGCGCCATCCTTCTGTCAATGAACCCTTTAAGGATGGTCCTAATTGGCGAAAAAACCACCCGGCAGCAAACATTTACCGCCGGGCAGCCCTTACTTGAGGCTCAGCGCCGCTTTCATGGTGTAGAAGAGATCGGTCTGATCCGTCAGCCCCACCACGTTCGCCGCATGCGGGCCGTACGCCGCAATGCGCACCTGCGTGCCGGTATGCTCCATCGACTCCTCTTCCGAGTTGCCGTAGGTCATCGCCATTACTGCGCCATCTTTGGTGGTCAACGCCTGGCTCAGTCCCGGTGCTTTGGTATCTGCCGGAATGATCTGGCTGGCATGGGCGTGGTCTGCGGTGACGATCACCAGCGTATTGCCATCTTTACGCGCAAACTCCAGCGCTTTCTGTACTGCTTCGTCGAGATCGACGGTTTCGCCAATCTGGCCGCACGGGTTGGCCGCGTGATCCTGCTTATCAATCGACGCCCCTTCCACTTGCAGGAAGAAGCCCTTCTCATTTTTGCTCAGCAGTTCAATCGCTTTTTCCGTCATCGCCGCCAGCGTCGGCACGCTGTCGGTGCGTTTCGGGTTCGGCGTACAGGTCACGGCAGGCTTATCCAGGTTGCCATGCAGAGAGGCTTTTGGCCCTTCCCAGCGCACCGGCATATTACCGTCGGCGAAGAGACCGAGCAGCGGTTTATCCTGATTAGCTGTACTGATTGCCGCAAGCGAGGCGGCATCGTTTACCAGCTGGTAACCGCGCGCCTGCGCCTGCTCGCGCAGAGTTTTGCCCTGCCACTCACCGGCGGTGGCGGTTTCACTGAAGGTTTTTGCCCCGCCGCCGAGCGTCACGTCCGGGCGCGCGTTCAGCAACTGTTCGGTAATCGAGCCTTTGCCGCCCTTCTCCAGCGCGTTAAGCGCACACTTCTCGCTGGTTACGGTCGGGCCGTAACAGCGGCGAGAGATAACATGGGAGATCAGCGCAGCAGGCGTCGCGTCCTGCAATTCCGCGGTGGAGACGTCGCCTGTCGCCAGACCGGCGGCTTTTGCCATCTCAAGGATGGTCATATGATCTTTGTCATGGATATCGACGCCGAGCGCGCCGTTATAAGTTTTTACGCCGGTGCTCCACGCCGTCGCCGAGGCGGCGGAGTCGGTGACGTAATCGGGCTTACCGCTTTTTTTGTCCAGCGAGTAGTGGGTGTATTGCCCGGTCAGCGGCAGCGCATCGATACCCTTAAAGAAACCGCCCGCCCCTTCGGCATAATTTCGCGCGGCGGTAATTTCGGAATCGCCCATGCCGTCGCCAATCAGCAGAATAATATTTTTGGCTGGCTTGTCATTCAGGGAATCACGCAGGGCAGCAGTCTGGTCGCCCGTCAAACGGCGTGCGCCGCCTGGCGCGGAAATATCGCCGTGAGCTGCGCGGCTTTCAAGAACCGGCGCTACAGATGATTCTGCATAAATAGCAGGCGAGGAAAGCAGGGATAATAGTGCAAGATATAACGCGCTCTGTTTCACTTAATATTCTCCATGTACAAATACTTAAAGAAAATAAAACAGAGCGACTATAGGCAGCCCAGATGACAGTGAGATGACAGATGTTACATGCTAACGCGGGGTCAACTGCGTGGGTGCCTTAAAAGCTTTTTTACGTATTGTTGCAGCAGCTCAGAGTCTCTGGATAAGGCTTCATCGCCCGGCAGAGCCTCTGCCAGCGCGCCTTCAACGCTCAGGATCAGCGACTGTTGCTCCGAGGCCGCCATCTGGCGCAGCAGCGCGGTGACGACAATTTCCAGCGCTTCAACCTGGGCGACCAGCTCCTTCGACTCCTCCTCCTTTTCCGCAAGCTTGACCAATAACTCAGCAATGAGATTTTTCATGGCGCTATTTCCTTTTGAGATGTTGCATGAAGTTAGCACTCGATTTAGTAGTTGCAAAGGAGATGCATCTATTATTTTTGCGCATTAATTCACACTGTTAGTAAGGTCATTAGGGAAATAACGGCGTCGCGGGTTGCGAAGTATATAGAGAACCAGGATGCGCAGGCCGGAGATCTATTTCCGGCCTGCGTTTAGCGTGGTTGCCGCACGCGGCGAAATGCGCGTGCCAGCTGTATCAGGTTAATCAGCACTACCACCGCCGTGGCGGCGAAGACCCAGCGAAAGCCAGCCATCGCCGAGACCGAGGCACCCATCAGCGGGCCAGCAACGTTACCGAGGTACATAAAGGATTGGTTATAACCAAAGATGCGTCCGGTGACCTGCTCGCTGGAGTACTTCAGCAGCAGCGTCTGCACGGCGGGCAGCATCGCGCCATCGGCAAAGCCGAGCAGAAAGCGCAGAATCCCAAGCTGCAATGGCGAGGTGACAAACGACATGGCGAAGAAGAGCACAATCGCGCAGGCGAGCGTTGCTAACAGAATGCGCGAGGTGCCGATGCGATCGCCCAGTTTGCCAAGCCTGGGCGCCGAGAGCAGCGCCGACACGCCGGGAACCGCGGCGATAAGCCCGCTAAGAAAGGCGATATTGGCGGTATCGGGCGACAGTGACTGGACAAACAGTGCGAGGATCGGGCCAATCGAGCCGTTACAGAGCTGGATCACCATGGTGGTGACAAAGAGGCTGATCACCAGCGCCGGATAGGGCAGCGTCGAGAAGACCGCTTTGCCGCTGAGCCGCTCGCCCTTCTTAACCTTCGGCCTGCCCCCCTCTTTAATCAGGAACAGCGTCACCAGGAAGCTCACCATCAGCAGCATCGCGGTGATGATAAACACCGTGCGCAGGCCTAAGTGGTCAGCGAGAAAACCACCCATCAGCGGGCCGCCGATCACGCCGCTGATCTGCGCCGTGGAGAGCGTACTGAGCGCCCAGCCGCTGCGCTCGCGCGGCACCTGCGAGGCGACCAGCGCCATCGCATTAGGAATATAACCGGAGGTGAGCCCCATTACGCCGCGCAGCAGAAGCAACTGCCAGACGTTGGTGGCGAAAGCCTGCAGCAGAATGGCGATCGCCATCCCCAGCGAAGCGCGCAGCAGCATCAGCTTGCGCCCTTTGCGGTCCGCCAGGCTGCCCCACATCGGCGAGACAATCGCCGAGATGAGAAAAGTGATGCTGAAGGTTAGCCCTGACCACATCGACAGCGCCTCGTGCGAGGTCACACCCAGTTGCGCCACGTAGAGCGGCAGAAACGGCAAAATCTGGCTGATGGCAAGCCCGGTAAAAAAGCAGCCGAACCACACCGAGATAAGATTGACCTTCCAGGATTCCATAAATACGCGTAATCACTCAGGTTTAAAAAAACGGCGCATAGGGTAGCAAGAATGCGCCAGCGAGAAGTTACCAGATATGCGCTTAGCCGCACTTTGGAGTTTTATCTCTCAACCCACGCCGAATGGCGCAGGCGCGCGGAGAAAAACCGCAAATGCTAAGCGCGATATGCTTAGCGACAGAGGCCGTAGCCGCGCATGCCGAGATGGAAATGATCCGCGTGCGCGGCGTTATACTCCGGCCCGAGGCCATTACCGTAATAACCGCAGCTGGCGCTCAGCATCGCGCGCAGCCAGGGTTGCGTACGCGTCTGCCGCCAGCCGCGCAGGACAGAAACCTGCTCGCCATTCGCCAGCCTGAAAGCGCTGATATCGAGCGCTTCCGCGCTGGCATGTTCGCTGCGCCGCGCATCCGCGCGGTTGTAGATATTGCGGCAGGCGTAGCTGCCGACATGATCGATGCGCGTTAAGGCGCTGCCCATCATCGTTTCGCTTAATGGCCGCGCCTGCTGTTCAACAAACAGCGCCGAGCTGAGCGCCAGCGGGCAGCTCGCCAGAAAGCTGCTGCTCAGCTTCACGGCACCGAAATCTTTTACCCGCACTACGTTGGTTAACGGGCAGTCGCCGCCGCTGTCCGCCACCGCGACGGAGGAGATAAGCCGCTGCTGATTCGCCTGCTTCAGCAACGCGGCGCACGCTTCAGGCGTTAAACGCCGCAGTTTGAACTGGGTGATGCGCCCCGGCGGATCGCTCAGCTGAAGCGGGGCAAAAGGGTTATACCACGCTGGCAGCGCGCGGTAGCCCGCATAGACGCCGCCGATAAGAATAGCGATTACGATCAGGCTCTTCCCGCTCACCTCTCCTCCTCTTTTTTCTCCAGACATTATGGCAGAAGGCCGCGAATCGTGCGTTTTGACGTGATATCGTATGGGTTTTCTCATCAGTGTGAGTGATTGTTGAAATGGCAAAACTGCGGGTAGGGGTCGTCTTCGGCGGCAAATCGGCGGAGCATGAAGTGTCGTTACAGTCGGCGAAGAACATTGTCGATGCGATGGATACATCGCGCTTTGAAGTGGTGCTGCTGGGTATTGATAAATCAGGGCAGTGGCATATTAGCGATGCGCAGAACTATCTGCAAAACGCCAGCGATCCGGCGCGTATCGCGCTCAATCCGTCGGACAACAGCGTGGCGCTGGTGCCGGGCGTCGCCGAACAACAACTGATTGCGGCGGATAACCGCTCGCCGCTGCCGAATGTTGATGTCATTTTCCCGATCGTTCACGGCACGCTCGGCGAAGATGGCTCTTTGCAAGGGATGCTGCGCCTCGCCAACCTGCCGTTTGTCGGCTCCGATGTGCTCGCTTCCGCAGCCTGCATGGATAAAGACGTCACCAAGCGTCTGCTGCGCGACGCCGGTCTGGCCATCGCGCCGTTTATCACCCTGACGCGCGCCAACCGCGACAGCTTCAGCTTTAGCGACGTGACCGCGCAGCTCGGCCTGCCGCTGTTTGTTAAACCCGCCAACCAGGGTTCATCCGTCGGCGTCAGCAAAGTAACCAACGAAGCGCAGTATGCTGACGCGCTGCGTCTGGCCTTTGCTTTCGACAAAAAAGTGGTAGTGGAGAAAGGGATCGTCGGGCGCGAGATCGAGTGCGCGGTGCTGGGCAATGATGAGCCACAGGCCAGCACCTGCGGTGAAATTGTGCTAAACAGCGAGTTCTACGCTTACGACACCAAATACATTGACGATCAGGGTGCGCAGGTTGTGGTACCGGCCGCTATCGATCCCGAGACCAACGAGAAGATCCGCGCGATCGCCATTGAGGCGTATAAGACGCTGGGCTGCGAAGGGATGGCGCGAGTGGATGTGTTCCTGACGCCGGAGAACGAGGTGGTGATTAATGAGATCAACACCCTGCCCGGCTTCACCAATATCAGCATGTACCCGAAACTGTGGCAGGCGAGCGGCATCAGCTATAGCGCGCTTATCACCCGCCTGATTGAGCTGGCGCTTGAGCGCCACCAGCAAAGCAGCGCGCTGAAGATCTCAATGCAAGAGTAAGCGTTACTCGGTACTTTCCGTCGCCTCATTTTGCGCGGGGCGGCGGATAATCAGCCCCGAAAGCCAGAACCCCAAAAGCCAGGTCACCAGCCCGACGGCATAGGTTTGCCACCCTTTAGCTTCAAACCCCAGCAGCCCGACCACGCCATTGAGAATAAAGATCAGGCCGATCGCGAACGCGTAGTAGTGCCAGTCACGGCGAATTTTCTCAGGCAGCTTCATGACAACTCCAGCAGGTAAAGGGCGCATCATCGCACAGCGCGCGGGTTGAGAGTGTGTGCTGTGCGGTAATTCCGAAATGTTACTGAAATAATTAATACGTTACAAAAATGTGATGACTCACAAAAAACGCTTCCCTGGGATCCTTCCCGCTCCGAAATTATCACCATTCTGATGTTGACAAAGCGGGACTGGTGCCAAACTAACCAGGAGTTACGGCTCTGAGCCTATCTTCCCTGAGCGTTTAAAAGTAACGAGTACCGGAGGTCTTATGGCTGATTTTACCCTATCCAAACCCTTTAATAAGGGCGCGAAAAAACGAGACACCTCCAGACCGGGTAATATTGCTTACGCCGTCTTCGTACTGCTCTGCTTCTGGGCAGGTGCGCAGTTGCTTAACCTGCTGGTGCACGCGCCTGGCGTATTTGAACACCTGATGCAGACGCAGGACGTCTCCCGTCCCCACGTTGAGATGGGTATGGGCGTAGGCACGATTTTCGGTCTTGTGCCGTTTATCGCCGGCAGCGCGTTTCTGGGCGTGATCTTCCTCGTCCTGCGCTGGCGTAGCCACAATCTGCGCTAATTGCGCGCCATGCAAGCGGCCCGACGATCGTCAACGCGTTTCGCAAACCACGCCGTGGTTAAGTTACGCGTGATTTTCGGGCTCTCTAACTGAATCCCCGGTAGCATCTCGCGCGGAAGCGTTTTTCCGCTGCGCTTGTCCGCCAGGCGATAAATCTCCCGATAGAGCTTCGTCTCTTCAAACTCCTGACTGTCGCCACGCTCAAGCTGGCGGCGAATATCCCGATCGCTCATCGCAAGCTGCGCGCCCAGCGTCTGCACTGCACGCTCGGTGGTGCCCGCTTCGCGGCTGCCATAAAGGATCAGATCGCCATCCAGCGCCAGCTTAATGCCCGTCACTTTGCTCACTGCGTTCTGAAACGCTGCGTTACGGCTGGCGTAGAAACCGGCGTTGTAATCGGCGAAGCGGTAGATCGGTGCGCTGTAGCTGGCCGGGTAGTTAAGCAGATGATAGGTGCCGAACCACAATCCGCCGCGGCGGCTGAAGACCTCCTGGCGCACGGTGCCGGACATCTCCCACGGGTAGCCGTCGGTGTGCTGCTCGGCAAAGGAGACGCTCACCTGCATCGGCCCGCCGGTGTGCACCGGGTTATAAGAGCCAAACAGCGTCTGCCCCATCGGCACCATATTGATCATGTCATCGAAGATCGCGCTCAGCTCGCGCTCGGTGCGCACCTTATCAAGTCGCTCGCTGTAACTTTTGCCATTGGGCGACGGGATTTTCAGCGCCGTGTGCACCAGCAACGCTGGGATGTGCAGCTGCCCGGCTCGCTTGTCGATCTCTTTCCAGGCGATCTTATTCAGCCCCGGCACTACCGGATCGGACTGGTAGTTGGACTCCTGCTGCGCCACCGCTAATACGGAGCAGATATTCTCCAGCGTCGGCGGCAGCTTCTGGCTTTTAAAAGTGGTCGCCAGATCTTCAGCCCAGCCGTCGCGATCTTTAACGCTCGCGGGAATGGTGTTACGCACCACGCTTGCGACATCCAGCGCTTTCGCCTTTTTAGGCTCCTTCGATGCCTCTTTATCAGAGAGCGAGCCCTGCGAACTACACCCGGCGACAATCAGCGCCGCCAGCAACCAGCTAAAACGGGGTACGTAAGACATAACCTTCCTTTGTTAATGACCGTGAGAGGCGACAGGAACGAACTCCTGATTATCGACCTCACGCTCAAAACTGCGCAAACGTTTATAGATGGACATCAACTCCACCAGCGTGGTCCACGAGGTGATCAAATACTGGAACGAGCTGCGCACCTGTTCAAAGACGTTGGTGATCTGCTGCATCAACCCGAAGGTAATCGCCCCGGCTGCCAGCGTCGGGAAGAGCATAACCAGGCCAAACACCGCGTCAACCTGGAGATAGAGAATGCGCACGACGTTGAAATAGGTGTAGTGGAAATAGAGCCGAAAGTAGTTACGACGCACGGCGCTAAACAACTCCACCACCGTATGCGGCCGCGCACGTTCAGCATCATCTTCACCATAGACCAGCTCTTTACGGTACGCCGCTTCGACGCGCTGATTTTTAAATTGCAGGCCGGGCAGCTTGATGCCCACCACGCCGAGCACCAGCGTGCCAAACAGCGCCCAGCCGATGGCGGCAAACACCAGCCCGTAAGGAACATGCCCAATAAGCGGCAGCTCCGGCACGTGGGGCGAGAGCGCTATCAGCACCGGAAGAAAGGCGAACAGGGTCATAATCGCATTGATAAAACTGGTGCCCATATCCTCCAGCGTGCTGGCAAAGCGCATGGTGTCCTCCTGCACACGCTGCGCGGCACCCTCGATATGGCGCAGCTGCTGCCAGTGCGCCATATAGTATTCGTTCATCGCCGTGCGCCAGCGGAAGACATAGTGGCTAACGAAGAAGTTATTCAGCACCGCTACCGTCACACCGATCAGCGCGATGCCCAAAAAGACGCCGCTGCCGCTGTAAAACTTCTCCAGCGGCACGGTATTGGGCGCGGTAAGCGCCTTTTGGATCAGATCAAAAAAGGGCTGATACCAGGCGTTAATAGCAACGCTCACCTCCACCTGAAACCAGGTAACGAAGATAATCAGCGCAGTGCCAAGAATCGACCAGCGCTGCCAACGATGGGGCGAGTAGATAGACCAGAAGGCGGCGAAGAGGCCGACGCAGAGCGCGTAGTAGGCGTAGAAGAGCAGAAAGTTGGGGCACCAGAAGCGCGCGGCGCTGATTGGCACCTCGCTTGATATGCCGGTCAGGTGTAACAACCAGCGCTCGCCGCCTGCCAGCCAGAAAACAATGGCGAGAAGCGTCCAGATAAACGCCGAGGCAAAAAAGGGCGTCGGCCGGGGGAAAAAGGAACGAAACATAGTGCTCTCCTGGGTCTTTCTTATTCTTTACGACGTGTGCTGTGTCATGCTCGCGGCCAGCGACAAAAAAGCGCCGCGGGTGCGGCGCTGGCTCGTTTAATCAGACCTCAGGTTAACCGTTTAGTGGCTTTGCCAGTCATAAACAATTGTATCGACACTTTTCACCTGCACCGGGTTGTCCGGCACGATGAGCGTGCGCCACACCTCGTTGTAGTGGTCAATAAGCGTTGTCGCCTTCGCCGCCGCGCGGTCAGCAGTGGTGTGAGCATCTTCCGCGACGGTAATCGCGAAGCCTTTGCTGGCACCGTTTTTCAGCGTGGTATCGACACAGTAATCCGTTGCACAGCCGCAGATGATAAAGCTTTCGATCGCCCGTTCACGCAGCAGCGCCTCCAGCCCGGTTTTATAGAAGGCGTCGCAGGCGGTTTTGGTGACGTAAAACGCGTTCGCTGGCTGGGTTAACTCCGGCAGCAGCGCAAAGCCTTCACTCCCCTCCTCCAGCCCGCCCGCTTCGGCATGCTGGATAAAGATCACGGTCTCTGCCACTGCCGTCAGCTGATTGATCCGCGCGACGCACTGCGCGCGCTGATGACGCGGCATGGCGAACACGCCGTTTTGCATATCGACCACCATCACTACCCGTTGAGCAACCATTGCCTGCCTCCTGTTTGGTGAAAAACGGAGCTTATCACAGCCCGCGGCAGCGGCGGCGGGCAGAAAAAAATGCTCTTATTTACCTGGCGTTACGGATTAGGGCGAAACATTCCGCTTTTCGCCCCTTTGCAACGGCACGCAAGTAGTATAAATACGCTCTATCTTTCCCCGTGATTAATGGATCCTTTCGTTGAAACGTTGTCTGCTTATCTCCGCGATGTTGTGTGCGCTGGGCCTGACCAGCGTCCGGGCGGCGCAACACTCCCCCGACCCGGTATTTGCTTCTGAAATCGTCGATCGTTATGCCAACCATATCTTCTATGGCAGCGGCGCGACCGGCATGGCAATGGTGGTGATTGACGGCAATCAGCGCGTCTTTCGCAGTTTCGGCGAAACCCGTCCCGGCAACAATGTGCGCCCGCAGCTCGACTCGGTGGTGCGCATCGCCTCGCTCTCTAAGCTGATGACCAGTGAGATGCTGGTGAAGTTGCTCGATCAGGGCCGCGTGCGCCTTGACGATCCGTTAAGTAAATATGCCCCGCCTGGCGCGCGCGTACCGACTTACCAGGGCGCGCCGATCACGCTGGTTAACCTCGCAACGCACACCAGCGCCCTGCCGCGTGAGCAGCCCGGCGGCGCAGCGGTGCGCCCGGTGTTTGTCTGGCCGACGCGCGAGCAGCGCTGGAACTGGCTCGCCACCGCCAAACTGAAAACCGCGCCGGGCACCCAGGCGGCGTATTCCAACCTGGCCTTTGATCTGCTGGCGGATGCGCTGGCGCGCGCGGCGGGAAAACCCTATCCGCAGCTGTTTGAAGAGCAGATTACCCGCCCGCTGGGCATGAAGGACACCACCTTTACCCCGTCGCCGGATCAGTGCAAACGGCTGATGGTGGCAGAGAAAGGGGCCAGCCCGTGCAACAACACGCTGGCGGCGATTGGCAGCGGCGGCGTCTACTCCACGCCCGGCGATATGATGCGCTGGATGCAGCAGTTCCTCTCCTCCGACTTCTACCACCGCGATACGCAGGCCGACCGGATGCAGACGCTGATCTACCCGCGCGAGCGCCTGACGAAAGTGGTGGGAATGGATGTACCGGGTAAAGCCGACGCCCTCGGCCTCGGCTGGGTCTATATGGCCCCGAAAGAGGGCCATCCGGGAATTATTCAGAAGACCGGCGGCGGCGGCGGCTTTATCACCTATATGGCGATGGTGCCGCAGCATAACGTTGGCGTGTTCGTGGTGATCACCCGTTCACCGTTGACCAAATTCACCAATATGAGCGACGGCGTTAACGATCTGGTGAGCGAGCTGAGCAACAATAAACCGGTGGCGGTCCCCGCCTCCTGATGAAGTAACAGGCAGGTGCATTGCCGCCTGCCTGTGGCTTAACGGCGATTTTGGTAAAACGGGGGGTTATATTTTCGGCTACAATGCCGCCATCTGTTCCATAAATCTTAGGCATATCATGACCGATTTAATCACCCGTCCTCGCCGCCTGCGTAAAACCCCTGCGCTGCGCGCCCTGTTTGAAGAGACAACACTGAGCAAAAACGACCTGGTGCTGCCGATCTTTGTTGAAGAAGAGCTGAACGATTACCAGGCGATCTCCGCCATGCCCGGCGTGATGCGCATTCCGGAAAAATATCTCGCCCGTGAAATTGAGCGCATCGCTAAAGCGGGTATCCGCTCGGTGATGACCTTTGGTATTTCACACCATACCGACGACACCGGCAGCGATGCCTGGCAGGAAAATGGTCTGGTGGCGCGCATGTCGCGCATCTGTAAAGAGACGGTACCGGAGATGATCGTGATGTCCGATACCTGTTTTTGTGAATACACCTCCCACGGCCACTGCGGCGTGCTGTGCGAACACGGCGTCGATAACGACGCAACCCTGCTGAACCTCGGTAAGCAGGCGGTGGTTGCTGCGGCAGCCGGGGCGGATTTTATCGCGCCATCGGCAGCGATGGATGGCCAGGTGCAGGCGATTCGCCAGGCGCTGGACGCGGCGGGCTTTAAAGATACCGCCATCATGTCCTACTCCACCAAGTTCGCCTCCTCCTTCTACGGCCCGTTCCGTGAAGCGGCGGGCACCGCGCTGAAAGGCGATCGTAAAACCTATCAGATGAACCCGCTGAACCGCCGCGAAGCGATCCGCGAATCGTTGATCGACGAAGCGCAGGGCGCCGACTGCCTGATGGTGAAACCAGCCGGGGCGTACCTCGATATTCTGCGTGATATTCGTGAGCGCACCGAACTGCCGCTGGGCGCATATCAGGTGAGCGGTGAGTACGCGATGATCAAGTTTGCCGCCCAGGCGGGTGCGATCGATGAAGATAAAGTGGTGATGGAGAGCCTCGGCGCCATCAAACGCGCAGGCGCGGATCTGATCTTCAGCTATTTCGCCCTCGATCTCGCCGAACGCGGCCTGATTTAATTTTCCCGCTCTGCCTTCTGCAATGCCGGATGGCGCTACGCTTATCCGGCCTACGGGGTAAAGACCATGTAGGCCGGATAAGGCTGCAAGCCGCCATCCGGCATGGGTGCGGGAGATAAAACGCCGGATGGCGCTGCGCTTATCCGGCCTACGTCGGCCTGCAATAAATGCTCATAACGTCATTGTAATGAAATGTAAGCGTCATCTTCTCCCGCTACTGTCAGCGGCAAGACGGGAGGAGAAATCGCCATGTTTAGTCTCGACAATGTACTTGAGGATCTCTGGCCGCAGGCCAGACCGGCACCCTGGCAAAAGAACCTGCTCAGGCGCCTGCTTTACGAACAGGAGTTCCAGCAGTTCGCCGCCCAGCACCGCCACCTGAAAGGGCTGGATATGGTGGAACATGTCCTCGACCATCTGCAAATTCGCTGTACCATCCCCGCTCACTGCCTCGAGCAAATCCCCGAACATGGCCCGCTGGTGATTATCGCCAACCACCCGACCGGTACGCTGGATGGGCTGGCGCTGATGTATGCCGTCTCGCGCGTGCGCCGCGATGTCAAAGTGGTCACTAACCGCCTGCTGAGCCACCTCGAACCTCTAAGCTCGCTCTTTATCGCGGTGGACAATATCGGCGGTCGCACCACCAAAGCCGCCCTGCAACAGATGGAAAACCAGCTGCAATCCGGCGGCGTGCTGATCTTTTTCCCGGCGGGCGAAGTGTCGCGCCTGACCCGCAAAGGGATTCGCGATAAACGCTGGCACGCCGGGTTTATCAAGCTGGCGAACAAGTTCCGCGCTCCGCTGCTGCCAGCGTGGATCGATGCCCGTAACAGCGCGCTGTTTTACGCCAGCGCCCTGCTCTCAGACACCCTGCCGCTGCTGCTGTTGATGCAGCAGATGTTTCGCCGCCGCAACAGCAGCCTGCCGATCACCCTCGGTCAGCGCATTCCCTGGGAGAACTGGCACACTACCGCCCTTGCGCCGCGCGAGCTGGCCGAGAAGTGTCGCCAGCATCTTCTGCGTCTTGGCAAGGGAGTGCCCGGCACGTTCAAAACCGAATGCGCCATCGCCCGGCCGGAAGACAGAGCCACCCTGCGTCGCGAACTGAGCCGCGCCGAGTGCCTTGGCCGCACGCCGGACGGCAAAACGATCTATCTCTGGCAGCGCAACGGTCAGGAGGATGCACCGCTGCTGCGCGAACTGGGGCGGCTGCGCGAGATCGCTTTTCGCGCGGTGGGTGAAGGGAGCGGCAAACGGCGCGATACGGATCGCTACGATGATCACTACCTGCATCTGATCCTCTGGGATGATGCCGATCTGGAGATTGTCGGCGCCTACCGCTTTATGCCGACGGCGCAGCTTATCGCCGAGCAGGGGCCGGAGGGGCTCTATAGCCATAGCCTGTTTCACTACGACGCGCGTATGGCGGAGGTGCTGCGCGAGGGTCTTGAGCTGGGGCGCAGCTTTATTCAACCGCGCTACTGGGGACGTCGCGGGCTCGATTATCTCTGGTCGGGGATTGGCGCTTATCTGGCGCGCTACCCGCAGTACCGCTATCTCTTTGGCCCGGTCTCCATCTCCGGCGGCCTGCCGCCTGCGGCGCGCGATCTGCTGATTGCTTTCTATCGCCTCTGGTTCCCCGCCGCCTGGCCGCTGGCGTCGTCGCGCCGCCCCTGCCCCGCCACCCTGCCCGAGGTGCTGGCGCAGTTTACCGGCGAGGATTACACCGAAGATTTGACCCGGCTGAAATCGCTGCTGGGTAATCTCGGCTGCGGTATTCCCCCGCTCTATAAACAGTATTCCGAGCTGGGCGAGCCCGGCGGCGTGCAGTTTATCGACTTCGGCAGCGATCCCGATTTCAATAACTGCGTCGATGGCCTGGTGCTGGTGGATTTAACGCGCCTGAAAGCGAACCGCTACGAGCGCTATATCGGCGTGCATCAGGTGCAGCAGAAAGCGGGGTAAGTTCCTCGCAGATTGCCGGATGGCGCTGGCGCTTATCCGGCCTAAATGAATGAAGCCGCTGAAACGGCGTAGGCCGGATAAGCGGTACGCGCCATCCGGCATTACCTCCGCGACACAATTGCCGGATGGTGGTTTCGCCTTATCCGGCCTACAAAAGCGAGCCCACAGCGACATCGTTGCGACATTTATCTGCAATATGACAGCGATGGTGTTGACCCCCGCTGAAATCGGCGAACCGAAGCGGGAATGACAAGGTCT